>NZ_BBWL01000014.1:0-34934 GCF_001463785.1 Aureimonas sp. AU40 | reverse complement strand
GGTCTGCATCGGGTTGAAGATGCGACCCGTAGCGAGATCAAGATCGACCGAGCCGATCTCAATCACCGCGTCCTCCTCCAGCCGATGACCGGCCGTCTCCGTGTCGATCACACGGACGATCGTGAGCGCGGCCTCGGGGAACAGATGCGGGGTGACGGGCGAAGGGGGGAAGAGCGGATCCATGCCGGATCAAGATCGTCCGGCGCGCCGCGCATCGCAAGCCCCATGCGGCAATCCGATCAGCTTCCCGAGACGGTGAGCACGGAGAAGAACGTGTCGTCGGCCGGCGACATGCCCAGCTCCGCTCCGCCGATCAGCACGATCTGCCCGCCGCTCAAGGTCGCGAGGCCGGAAACATTGCCGAAATTGACGTTTCCGGTGTTGAGCGGGGTCTTGAGGTCGTAATCGCGCTCCCCTTGCTCGGGCAGGAAGGAGCGTCCGAGATAGGCGGAAAAGCGGTCGTTCAGCGGCGCGAGATGAACCAGCATGCGCTCGCCCGTCAGCTTCTCGATCGTCACCGTGCCGTCCGCCGCCTTGCCGATTCGGCAGCGATGCGTGCCGACGGTCTTGGCCGCTTCGTCCATGAAGCCGAACCAGCGCAGGGTGCAGTCGGCCTCCCCGGTCTGCACGTCGACCGGCGCGGCCAGCGTCTGCTCGGCGCCCGGTTGTGCCACCGTCCCAGTGGCGTCGGTGTCGTTCAGCCGTCGCGCCACCTCGGCCGCCGCCTTGGTTCCCCCGTCGCCCTTGATTGGACCGATAGCGGCCAGCGTGCGCTGCACCCGCCCCGGCAGATCGATCAGCCCTTCGCGGTCCCCGTCGGACAGCATCGACAGGCTCGTCTCGCATTCTTCCGAGCAGCTGCCGCCAAAGGGGGCGGCGAGATCCTGCGTCTTGGGGACCGCCGGCAGGTCCACTTCCTCGGACGGGGGCGGCGCCTCGACCCCGTCCGCCGGGCTGTCGGCATCCGCCGCGATCGACAGTCCGCCCCAAACCGCGCCGAGGCCGCAGAATCCAAGCGTGCCGAGAGCCGCCAAAGCAAAGCGCGTGGACCGGGACATCATGGGCGGCACCTTCCGAATTCGACCGTCAAACCAGTCCAACGCGAATCCGCCGTTTCCGGGGCCATCCCTTCGACGATTCCCTTGCTGCGTTGCAGAGCAGCAACGATGGTTAATCCGGCGCGCTCGCACCGTGCCGAGGCGACGGCGGTCGGACCATACGCGCGACTCGGGCAAGCTGATCGAACATGGACGCATGACATCCCTTCGAAACGACAGCGCCCTCTTGCAGGTCCAGGTTTCCGGATCGGTCGGTTGAGTGCCGAAACGGCTTGGCAGGTCCCACTGCCTGCGCTAGCTCTATCTTACGTTTACGTCAAAGATAGGAGAGTGCCATGTCACTGCCGGAGATCCTTCAGGGCCGCCTTCGGCTGCCGGTCATCGCCGCGCCGCTCTTCATCATCTCGAACCCTGCCCTGACGATCGCGCAGTGCCGCTCGGGCATCGTCGGCGCCTTCCCCGCGCTCAACGCACGACCTGCGGAAAACCTGGCGAACTGGTTGGAGCAGATCCAGGCCGCCCTCGCCGAGCATGACGCGGCCCATCCGGACCAGCCCGCCGCGCCCTTCGCGGTCAACCAGATCGTTCATCGCTCCAATGCGCGGCTCGACGCCGACCTGCGCGTCTGCGTCGATCACAAGGTTCCCATCGTCATCACCTCGCTCGGCGCCGTCGAGGAGGTCAATCAAGTCGTTCACTCCTATGGCGGCGTGGTGCTGCACGACGTCATCAACGACCGCTTCGCCCACAAGGCGATCGAAAAGGGTGCCGACGGACTGATCGCCGTGGCGGCCGGCGCCGGCGGCCATGCCGGCACGCTCTCCCCCTTCGCCCTCGTGTCGGAAATTCGCCGCTGGTTCGGCGGACCGCTCTTCCTGTCCGGCGCCATCGCCACGGGCGCGGGCGTGCTCGCGGCCGAGGCCATGGGCGCGGATGGCGCCTATATCGGCTCCGCCTTCATCGCCACCGACGAGGCCAATGCCGCCGCCGCCTACAAGGACGCGGTGGTTGCCGGCCACGCGTCGGACATCGTCTACAGCAACCTCTTCACCGGCGTTCACGGCAATTATCTCAAGGCGTCGATCCAGGCCGCCGGTCTCGACCCCGACAACCTGCCCCAGTCCGATCCGTCGAAGATGGATTTCGGCGGCGAGAAAGCCGCCAAGGCCTGGAAGGATATCTGGGGCGCCGGCCAGGGCATCGGCGCGGTCGATTCGGTCCTCCCCGCCGCCGCTCTGATCGATCGCCTCGCTCGGGAATACGCTGAAGCTCGCACGAAACTGGGTGCCGCACCGCCCCAATCCCGCCACGTCTAGGCCACCCCAGCGCCGCTCCGCTTTCCGGCGAAAGCCGCGCATTTTTCCTGTTGCGCGGCCCCGGAGAATTGAGTAGTAACCCGCTCACGGCCGGCAGCCATCGCCGAGCCAAGCCGCTTTAGCTCAGTTGGTAGAGCACATCATTCGTAATGATGGGGTCAGGTGTTCGAGTCACCTAAGCGGCACCAATTCGAAATCCCCTCGGAAACAACGACTTATCGGACTTCCGAGGGGGCTTCACTTCCTTCCTCTCCTTGGCCTGGGTACGTATCGGGTACGTCCGTGCGGCCCGCTGCGCATGTCATCATGACTCGTCTCGACGCCGCCTGAGGCCCGTCCGACGTACCTGGATACGTGTCCGGCGTCCCCGATCTTAGGGTCTCGATAACCGCTTCAGCCAATCGCTGTTTTCGATTCGAGGCGAAACGGTTGCCGACACGTCCCCGCCACGGTAGATGTCGGGACGACCCCTAGCGAGGTGCACCGGACATGCCGTCCGGCGAGCCTCCCCTTCGGTCTCCCATTCTCACCATGAAAGACAAGTCCAAGGGCCGCTACGTGCCCAAGCGCTACGCCGACGCGTCGCGTCCTCCCGCAGAAATGTCGATGTGGGACCTGATGCTCGCGATCTACCCCTACGACAAGAAAGTTCTCGCGTCCGGCCTCGCCGGTCAGCGGTCCGTCCCGCTCGAGGGCCTCCTGCTCGGCTGCCCGCCCGCGCAGGGCAGCCTCCTCGTAGACTGGTCGTTGTTCGCCGGCGAGCTGGAGCAGGACTACGGCCCCTTGGTCGAGCCCGCGATCGCCGCCGGCCTGTTCGGCGACGTCGGCTCGTCGATGTCGGTCGTCAATCTTTCCGCCCTACAGCACGCCGTCGGCCGAGACGTGGTCGGTCCTCTCGACGATCGCGTAGACTACTGGCGTGCACTGCTCGGCGACGCATACTCGGCGCGTGAGCTGCGCGACCGGAACCGAGGTCGGAACCTCATTGTCTCCGCCGCACTCGACGGCTTGGTACGACATTGCCAGACCGGCCGTCGCAGTGACAAAGGCGTCTGGCGACCTGGGCTCGGCATGGAGATCTTCCTGACGTCGATCTGGTCCGCGCAGCACGACCTTGACGAGGCAAGCAAGGCGGCCGGTCTCGTCGTCGACTGGTCCGCGCACCACCGTGAGCGCGACCACAAAGCCGGCGTCGAGGTCGGCCTGCAGGCCGCGGACGACCGTGCTCACGATGCCGTCGAGGACGCGAGCGAGTGGCTGTCGGATCGCCGGTCGCCTATCGAGAAAGCGCAGGCCGAGCAGGCCGAAAAGCGGAAAGCGGAAGCCGAGGCGAAAGCCGGCGCGCAGCAGGTCGAGACGGCATTCGCCGTCTGGCGGCGCATGCGGGTGGTCGGTCAGGAGGTGCCGGAGGATATTCAGAGGAAGGCAGCCGACGACATCCTGACGGCGGCCGAGCGTTTGGAGGACCGGCACATTCCCGTCGACGTCGACGACCCGGCGGAGGCGTACCGCATCTGCAAGACCGAGTCCGACCGCCTGGACGCCGACATCGAGCAGTCGATCGAGGAGCAGGCGGCGAACCCCGACGCGGCCCGCGATGCCGCTCACGACGAAGCTCGGAAGAACCTCGCCCGCACGGCCGGCGCGAGCCTCGACGACCTGTCGACGGAGGAAATCCTCCGGCTCGCGGAGGAGGAGGAGCAGCGGCAGGAGGGCGTCCGCGGCTTCAAGGCGGGACCGAGCAAGGAGGACCTGAAAGGTCTCGAGACGGCCGACTTGCCGGCGCGCATCGCGGCCCTGGCACGGATCCTCGGCGGATCGACGCTCACGGACGAGGAAGCTCGGTTCGCCGTCGAAGTCGCGCTCGAGGACGACTACGTCCTCGGGTCCGTCGCGAGGGGTGAGATGGGTGCGGCAACGCAAAGGCAGATCCTCGATCGAGGCGGCGTCGAGCTGCTCGAGGCGCTCAACCGGCGCACGGTCGCGATCGAGCAGGCTGCCGAGGATGCGCGGGCGAAGGAGGCCCGGGCGGAGGCTATGCAGGCAAGACTGGACGCGAAGAAGGCGGCGGCCGCTCGGACGATGAAGGTCATGGGACCGGTCAAGTCGAAAGCCACCGGCATGGGCGACAACGATATGTCGAAGCTGTTTGACCTCGTCGCTGACACCCCCTTGCCCCTGCGGATCGTCGAGGATCTCATCGACCTCCGCGACGGCCTCGTCTCCGAATACCCGCACGCTGTCGGGGTCATCGACGAACTCCTCCGCGACGCCCGGGAAGGCGCCGTCTCGAGCCTCCGGCCGACGCTTCTCGTCGGGTCGCCGGGTTCGGGAAAGACGTCTCTCCTCCGCAACGTCGCGGGCGCCCTCAGCATGCCGGTCGTCGTCTATCCGTGTGCCTCGGTCTCGGACGGGTCGTTCGGCGGAACGCCGGCGCAGTGGTCCACCAAGAGGCCGAGCGTGCCTCTGGAGGCCGTTCGTCAGAATGAATGCGCGAACCCGTGCATCATCCTCGACGAGCTAGAGAAAACGGGCATGTCGGACCGCAACGGGTCCCTCGTGCACGCTCTCCTGCCGATGCTCGAGGTGCACACGGCGCGGTCGTATTTCGAGACGGGCTTGGAGCAGAACGTCGACCTCAGCGCGGTGGCGTTCGTCGCGACGGCGAACTCGCTCGACGGTGTGCCGGCTCCGTTGCTTGATCGCTTCCGCGTCGTTCGGATGCCTGACCCCGGTCCGGAGCATGTCGGCGACCTCGCCAAGCGGATTATCGAGGACCTGATCCTCGATCGCCGTCTCGACCGGCGGTGGACGCCTCCGCTCGCGCCGGACGAGGTCGACGTCGTCCGGAAGGCGTGGGGTGGCGGCTCGCTTAGGCGGCTGCGGCGGGCGGTGGAAGCCACCCTCGAAGCGCGGGAATCCGTGCTGCGCGGGAGGGCCATGTGATGGTCGTGGCCTTCCCCGCCGACGTCCGCGAGCGTCTCGCTCGAATCGAAGCCGTCGAGGGCGTCCCCGCCCTCGACTTGATCCACCAGGCCGTCGCCGTCTGGTCCCAGCTCGACGCCGGTGAGCGTCGCCGGCTCGGCCAAGTCGCGATCGGCATCGTCATGGAGCGCGCACGGAAAGGAGGCGCACGATGATCGACATACTGCCCCCGTCTCCCGACGACCTCGACGCCGGTGGTCGCGACCTGGTCGACGACTACGCGCTCGACCGAATCTACCTGTCGGACGTTCTCGCCGGCCTCCCGCACCTCCATGACGTCCACGGCGTCCGGCGGCGCATGCGCGAACGCGGCATGATCGGCGACGCGGCATCGTCGGCGCGCCTGATCGACGACCTGCGACGGCGGGTGGCGTCCGGCGAGATCGACGTCGCCGAGGCCGAGCGGCGTCTGACGCCTGCGGAGCGGGTCGCCGCCGCCCTGGCGGTCCTGGATCGCATCCCGCCGATCGGCAACTCGGACGCGGCCGAAGAGGAGGTCCTCGCAGACCTCCGCCGCATGCGCGAGGAGGACGAGGCCGCTCGGCTCGACCTCGTCTCTTCCGTCCGCGACGACCTCCTCGCCGGCCGGATCTCGAAGTCGGCGGCGATCGAGAGGGTCGGCCTTCGCGGCTGGTCGGAGATCTGCGCGTCGCTCGACGACGAGGCGCTGCGGCGCGTTTTAGGAGGTGACCTGTGAAGCTCTGGATCCGAAGCGACTTGCATTGCAGCCTGGCCGAGCTGGTCGCCTCCTTCGACGACGCACCGGCGCATGACGTCGCCGTCCTGGCAGGCGACATCGCGGCCGGCCTCCAAAGCCAGATCGAGGCGATCGATTCGGTCGCGTCGCGGCCCGTCATCCTCGTCGCCGGCAACCATGAGTTTTGGAACAGGAGCCTGCCGGCGGAGCTAATGGCCGCGCAGATCGCCGCCCGCCGGAGCCGCTGGGTGCGCTTCCTCGAAGCCGACGCGGCGGTGATCGGAGGCGTCCGCTTCCTAGGCGGCACGCTCTGGACCGACTTCGCGTTCTACGGCGCCGACGCCCGGTCGCTGAGCATGGCTCACGCCCAGGCAGGCAATGCCGACTTCAGTTCAATCTACAGCGAGCTGTCGTGGTCGCCGGGCACGCCGCGCCGCCTGTTCACGCCGGCCGATGCCCGCCAGCGGCACGTCGACATGCGAGACTGGCTCGACCAAGCCTTCGCGCAGCCGTTCGACGGCCCCACGGTCGTCGTCTCGCACCATGCGCCCTCGATCGGCAGCGTCGCCCCCGAATGGCGCGCCGACCCCGGCACGCCGGCGTATGCGTCCAGGCTCGAGCACCGGATCCGGAGGTGGGCGCCGGCGCTATGGGTGCACGGCCACGTTCACACGTCCCATGACTACCGGGTAGGCGATGAGGAGCCGGCGATCCGGGTGGTGTGCAACCCGGCCGGCTTCGGCGGTGAGAATCCCGACTACGACCCCGACCTAGTCGTCGAGGTCTGATGCCTCGCGTCGTCACCCTGGTGTCGGGGCCGTTCCCCCACTCCTTCGACTACTTCGACGCCTTCTTCGACGCCCTGGCGGATCCGGACGTCGTCGAGGTCCGCCAGGTCGAGAACGGCCACCTCCGCCGCATCCGCCGCCGGGACGCTTCGGCTCCCGGCGGTTGGATCGTCGAACGGCTCGACGAACCTGAGGAGGACCTATGAGCGCCGACCTCGAAACCTGGCTCGCCGGCGAGCGTCGTCGTCGGTGGGCTCTCGTCACCGACGACGACGGCACGATCGATGCGTTCGACGACCTGTCGCGCCGGTCGGAGCCGCACGTCGATGCCGCCGGCCGGCCGTTCCTGCCGCGGTGGAATCCGCACTCCGCGTTCACGCCGACGTCCTCGCCGGAGTACTACGCGCTGCCGGACGACCTCGCCACCGAGTGGCAGGCGTACGGGACGCGGTGGTCCATGTTCATGAACCGGAACCCGAGGGTCTGGCTCGCGTGGCTCCTCGGCCAGATATCGGAGACCCACGAGTCGGCGTCGTGGCCGTTCTCTTGGTCGCTCTCGATCCGCGACTGGGTCCTGTCCGGCTACGAGACGGAGAGGCCTTTCCACGACCGCGACGGGGTCGACTGCCCTGAGATGCGCGAGCACCTTACCCGGCTGGCTCAGATCGGGTGGGTCGTCTGGGACGAGGCGGACTACCGTTTCGAGTGGATCGACGCCGGCAACGAACAGGCAAGCCCCGAGTCGTAGAAAGACGTCCATGCCCCAAGAGATCACTGAAGACGACGTCGACCGGTCGCTCATACCCACCCGCACCCGGTGGCAGGTCGCCGACACGGTCGCCCCAGGCCTCGTCCTGCGCGCCGGTGCGACGCCGAGCTGGCACCTTCGCATTACGAAGAAGGGCATCCTCAAACTAGCGATCGGCGGCCCGCCCAGCATGAGCCTGGACGTCGCCCGGCGGATCGCACGCGAAGGCCTCGCCGACCACTTGTCGGGCAAGAAGGTCGACGCGGCGTGGGTCGCGAAGGCGCAGAAGAGGCATGACGTCCGCGAGGTAGTCGAGGCGGCGCCGCGCTATGTGGAGCCGCCTGGCCCGTGGCGGTGGGAAGACGCGGTCGAAGCCTGGCTGCATTACCTGACCGAAAAGGGCCGCAGCCCGGTGACGGTCGACAGCTACCGCAAGTGCCTCCTGTCGACCCTGTCCGGCATGCGCGGCCGCCTCGTCCGGGACGTCACCGCCGCCGAGGCGCAGGCCGCGCTCGACGAGGTGGCGGCGACGTACCCGGCCCTGGCGGCGCAGGTTCTCAAAGCCGTCCGCCCGTTCTCGCAGTGGATCTCGATCGGCTACCGGACGGAGAAGAGCGGCGTCCGCGAGCACCGGTACCGCCGCCTGACCTTGCCCGAGCCGGAGACGCGGCGGCCTCGAGGGTGGCAGCCCGTAAGCCTGTCCGCCGTCGCGAGGCTCGTGGCGATCGCCCGCTTGGGCGTCCTGTCGCCGCCCGTCTCGCGTGCCCTCGAGGTGATCGTGTGGACGGCGCTTCCGAGGTCGGCCGTGGTGCCGACGCGGCACGAGGACGTCGTCGATGGGGTCTGGACGGTGCGCGGTGACTTGTTGAAGCGCAAGCAGTCGATACGGTTGCCGCTGCACGACCGCCTGCGGGAGCTTCTCAGTGGCGGCGACGACGTGTGGGTCTTCGAGCAGCCGAGGCGGCCGCGCAAGGGATTGCCGAGCCACCTCCCGGTCGAAGGCCTGTCCAGGGCGACGTGGGAACTCCCTGACGTCCCGACCGCGTCCGAAGTCGGCCTCGCCATGCGGAGCTATCTACAGGAGAACGGCTCGGCTCCGACCGCCGTCCAGGACCTCACGGACTCCGGCGGCGACGACGAGAGGCGGGACGACGAGGGCGGTCAGCCGTTGTGGGTCCGGCGGGGGTGGCTGCTGCAGGACTGGCACGAGGCCGTGGAGCCCCTCGTCGCGGAGCAAGCGGCCGGCCTCGACGCCGATGCGATCAGGGCCGCTATGAGAGAGAAGCGGCCCTACAAGGGGTAGGCGGACGTCGCAAAGGCAAGTTTCGACCCCATCAAGACCTACAGTCACTGACTTGCAGTGCTCAATAGCGCACGTACGCACCGGACACCGATGTGGTTTAGACGGAAGCCTGATGGGCCCAAATCGACTTAGGGGCTAGCGCCATGACCCGGTTCAGAACGCGACGAGCTTGCGCTGGGCGGGGTCCCACAAGGCCAGCCCGACGCAGCGGAGGCTCTCGCTGATCGTCAGGCGCGACAGGGCCCCCAGCGCCGGCTCGGCGTCGAGGCACGCCTGCAGCCGGTAGTTGGGGATCCGGGGGTTCAGGTGGTGGATGTGGTGCAGCCCGATATTGCCGGTGAACCATTGCAGCACACGCGGCATCACGTAGTAGGAGCTGCCGCTGAGCGCCGCCTGCTGCTGTCTCCACTGCGCCGACTCCTCCCAATGCGTGTCCTCGAACTGGTGCTGCACGAAGAACAGCCAGCCCCCGACCCAGGACGCGAGGAACGCCGTCGGCAGCACCGCCAGCGCCACCACGCCCGCGCCGAGCGCGACGCTCAGCGACCCGTAGAGGAGAAGGAGCGCAAGGTTCAGCGCCATGATGCTGCGCCAGGCCTCGCGCGCGGGAAGCGCTTGTGCGAAGGGCGAGCGCTGGAACAGGACGAAGTAGAGCGGCGGTCCGATCAGGTGCAGGACCAGCGGATGGCGGTAGATCCGGTAGCGCCGTCGCGCGGCCGGCGTCAGCGCGGCGTATTCGTCGATCGTCAGCGTGTCGACGTCGCCGATCCCGCGCCGCCCGAGGTCGCCCGCCGTCGTGTGATGCACCGCATGCGACCGGCTCCAGTAGCCGAAGGGCGTCAGCGTGAAGACGCTGAGAAGGCGCCCGACCGCGCGGTTGGTCCGCTTGGACGTGAAGAACGAGTTGTGGCCGCAGTCGTGCTGCACCCCGAACAAGCGCACGAGAAGGCCGCCCGCGGGAAGAAACAGCGCCAGAAGCGCGTAGGCTCCCGAGGCCGCGCCGAACAGCATGAGCCCCGCCGCGCATAGAAACAGCGCGAAGGTCGTGCCGAACTGGAACCAGGCGGCGCGGTCGTCGGCATCGCGGTACCGGAGGCAGTGGCGCGACAGGCGACGGATCTCCGCGTCGTCGAGGCGGACAACCGGGCGCTGGAAGCTGCGCCCTGGCGCGACATGGGGGACTGACAATCGATGGATCCGAAGGCTGGACCCTGCAGGCGGTCGGGTCGACCCTCTCCTGGCATGGCACCAGCTTGGGCGCAATCAACGGGATCGGCATCTCCGTGAAAGCTCGTCGACGATCTGATCGAGCGGGCGGGCGGCCAGATCTTCGGCACAGCCGGCGACAGCATCCTCTCCGAGTTCACCAGCGTCGTGCACGACTTCGGTTGCGCGGTCGCGATCCAGCAAACGCTACAACGCGCCAACGCCGATTTGCCGGAAGACGAGCAGATGCACATGCGGATCGGCATCAACTTCGGCCACGTCATGGTGCAGGACGGCGACATCTTCGGCGACGGCGTCAGCATCGCCGCCCGCCTGGAAACGTCGGCCGAAAGCGGCGGTATCTGCGTAACCCGCGGTGTGCGAGATCATCTGCGCGATCGCGCCGACGCCGTCTTCGAGGATCTTGGGGAGCACAGCGTCAAGAACATTGCCCGCCCGGTACGAGTGTTCCGGGCACGGTTCGACATCAATGCCGAACCGATTGCCGTCACCGGCCCAGCTCCACTCGGGGGCCTCTGCACCGGCGCTGGAGGCAACGTTTGGCGCAACGCTCGCCCCGCCGGCTGCCAATGCCGTAGAAATCGCCTTCTGGGAGTCGTTGCAGGCGAACGACGACGTCGACGTATATCGCCTCTACCCCGACCTGGTCCGAGCCGCGTCGTTCGACGTCCACGCGAGCCTCACGCCGCACGGTCGATCGTATTTGTCGAACTTGGCGCCGAGGTGGCCGCTTTCATGCAGGTTTCGACCGCCTCCCGGAGCGACGTCGTGTAGTAGTCGGAGCCGATGACGGCCCGCATCTTCTCATCCTTCAAGACCTGATCCTCCGCCGGCCACAAGCCGACGAGAATCGCGGCGACCGGGAATCGTTTCTTCAGCCGGCCGATCAGGTAACGCAGGTGCGCGGGGTTGCCGCTGATCTCGAGGTAGCTGATGCAGACCAGCGCGACCCCGTCCGCATCCAGCGACGCAATGCCCTCGCGCGAGGCGGCCTCGTGCGGCACGACGCGGGCGCCGAGCCCGTGCTTGCCGAGCAGCTGCGCCAGGATCGTCGAGGCGGCCTCGTCGAGAGGTCCCCGGCCGGCTAGGCACAGGATCGGCGTGGCGACGCGCCAAGCCGGTGTCAATCCGCCGCCGGCGGTCACCTCGCCCGTCGGCGGTGCGCTCGACGCCACCGCCTTTTCGGCCTTCGAACTCCTGGTTGCCGCTTCCATCTTCTCGTCGTCCGCCGGCTCACTATCGTTGTAACCGTCGAGTTCCTGGACGAGGCTGCGGATGCTGCGCTTGATCCGCTCTAGCTTGTCGTCCGACAGGACGCCGCGCTGCGCGTCGTCGACGGCCAGCTGCAACCCTTTGAGCGCCACCTCGTCGTAGTAGGACGTCAGGGACCGCTGCGTCAGCAGCAGCTCGGCCTGTTCCTGCGCTTCGTCCGGATCGTCCGCCAGCATCCGCTGGTAGAAGTTCTCGACCGGCGTCAGCGCCGGTCGGTCGCCAAGCAAGACGTCAAGGAACTCCAAACGGTCGACGTAGCGACCGAGGATGACCAGGCAGAGCGTCAGCGGGGTCGACAGGATTAGGCCGATCGGCCCCCACAGCCAGGTCCAAAAGATCGCCGCGACCACGACGGCGACCGGCGACAGTCCGGTGGAATGCCCGTAGACCATTGGCTCGATGACCTGTCCCGCCAGCGTCTCGCACACGACGAAGAGGCCTGCCGTCCAGATCGCCATCGACCAGTTCGGATCGACTGCGGCGGCGAGCGCGATCGGCAGGGCCGCGGCGATGAAGGCACCGACATAAGGCACGAAGCGCAACAGCGCTCCCAGCACGCCCCAAAGAATCGGCGAGGGCACGCCGATCACCGCGAGCCCAACCGTGATCACCACGCCGAACCCAGCGTTGATCGCGAGCTGCGCCAGAAAGTAGCGGCTGAGCCGCCGGCCGGCGTCGTCGAGCGCGACCGTGGTGCGGTGAAGATCGCCCGAGCCGAACAAGCGGATCAGGCGGTCGCGTAGGTCGTCCTTCTGGAGAAGGATGAACACGGCGACGATGAAGATGATCAGCGTCGACTCCAGCGGCGCCAGAACTGGCTCTGCGATCCGTCGCACCAGGTCGAGCGGTCCGGTATCCGGCTCCTGAACCGAAACCGGCACAGGTTGCTTCGCGGTGGACGGCAGCCCGTCCCCCGTCGGGGTTGGCGCGGCGGCGGGAGCCGGCTGCATCTGCTGCCCGACCGTGTCGACCAGTGCGTTGAGGCGGCCGATGGTGGAGTCCTGCACGGTACGAACCTTCGCCTCGATTGTCGCGACGTAGCGCGGCATGTCGGACGTTAGTCCGGCCACCTGCAAGCCGATGACGCCGGCGAGCGCACCAAGCACTGCGATCCCGAGAAGGACGGCGAGAAGAACGGCGAGCACCGGCGGCAGCTTGATGCGCCGCAGCAACCCGACCAGCGGCGCCAGCAGGAACGACAGCAGCACCGCCAACGTGATCGGAATCAGCACCTCGCGAGCGATCGACAACGCAGCAACGACGACGACGCCGACCGCCAGCGAGAACAGCCCGTTGCCCGGCGCTCCGGATGCGGCGACCGCGGGAACCGACCGAGGTGCCGGCAAGTCATCAGGCATTTGGCACTCCATTATCAGTCGTAAGCGACAATTGAGCTTGCCGTGCCGGCTCACCGAGCGCCGCTGCGTAGGCGTCGTTGTAGAGAAGCCACTGGTTCGGCCCCTCAGTACAGCGCGGCGATGCCCTTGGCGTTCAGGACCAGCAACAGTGAGGACCGTAGCGACTGCGGCCAGGTCGCGTAAGCGCCGAGCAGCGTCGCCCACCAGTCCGTGTCCCGGACATGCTGTCCGATCCCACCGCCGCCGACCATCGGCGGGATGGTCGTCGGACCTCGTTCGATGATGGCGGCGGACGTCGTGTCGTCGACGACCCGGCTCACGCTCGTGAAGTCCGAACGGACGACGCGTCGGCCGTTCTCGCCGCCATGCGGCGCTGCTCCCTGTTCTCTTCCCTTTGCAGCAGACGCAAGGTGGCTCGCATCGCCTCGCGGGCGCTGGCGAAGCGTCCAGACGCCATGCGGGCACGAACGAAGGCGTCCTGCTCCGGCGTGAACGAAACGGTCAGCATCTTGGGTTGGCCCATGCCCCAACGTCTAGCGCGTTGGCACAGGCTAATACAGTCGACATATACGTTACCGCCCAACTGGCGGCCTCCGCAGTATCTGCGTACGAGCGGTCGGCGAGACCGGCCAGCCCCCCCACACCCAACGACTGCTGGAACTTCGCCAGATACTTGTAGACCACATGGCATCGCACGACCGTTACGGCGGAATGAACGGCAGGTGCTGCGAGAAGCCATTGTCCGCTTTTCCCTTAATCCGTCCGGAAGTGGACCGGAAGCTTTCCACCCGGTCGAGCTGATTAGCGCTGAGAAAGTGGATGCCTGGAAGCGGTCGGACGGCTATCGATCCTTTCGAGCCATACGGGAGGTATGCTCAACGGCGGCAGAGGGGACATTCGTCGCTGCGGGGCGAAGGCATCCGGAATGGCGGCACCCTAGTTTTGGATCTGCATCGCAATTTCGTTGAGGGCCCTGACGATGTCGTCCGGCGGATAAGGCTTCTCGAAGAACAGCCCGTTCTCGGGCATGTCGTCCTTTGTCGGCCTCACCCGTCCCGACGTCACCATGATCGTGACCGGCGGCCAGCGGTCGCGCACCGCGCGCGCCAGCTTCAGACCGTCCATCGTGCCGGGCATCTCGACGTCGGTGAACAGGACACGGATCTCGGAGTGACGCTCCAGCATACGGATCGCTTGATCTGCGTTCCGGGCCTCGTAGGTCGTAAAGCCCGCTTCCTCGCACAGGTCCACAGCCTCGGTCCGCACCAGCGCGTCGTCCTCGACCACGAGCACGGCGTATCGTCTAAAGTCGAGGGATTGCGCCATGCGTACCGACCGATGCTAGCGGGATGCCGACGGGGCGCCGCTGGCCGCACCTCGCAGTTTGAACCGTATACCGGCGGGATCGAAATCGATCCGACCCTCGCCGTCGAAGTAGGATGCCACGATCCGCTCGATCAATCTGGAGCCGAAGCCGCGATTGTCAGGGGGCACCACGGCGGGACCGCCAGCTTCGATCCAGTGGAACTCGAATGCGCCGTCAATCGGGCCCCAGGACATGACGACGCGACCCGCATCGTTGGAGAGCGCGCCGTACTTCGTCGCGTTGGTTGCCAGTTCGTGGACGGCGAGGCTGAGACCAAGCGCCTGCTGCGCGGTCAGTCCGTGGCGGGGGCCGGACCAGGACACCCCAACCCCCGCCGTCTGGTGCGGGGCGATCGCCGTTTCGACGACCTCACGAACATCGGCCTCGGTGAAGTGCGATCGGGTCAGGATGTCCTGAGCCCGCGCCAACGCGCTGAGACGATGGGAAATCGCCTTTCGCCCCTCCTCCATGGTCGTCGACTGACGCAGCGTCTGCGTAGCGATCGCCT
The DNA here is from genome assembly GCF_001463785.1 of Aureimonas sp. AU40. Classification (NCBI taxonomy): domain Bacteria; kingdom Pseudomonadati; phylum Pseudomonadota; class Alphaproteobacteria; order Hyphomicrobiales; family Aurantimonadaceae; genus Aureimonas; species Aureimonas sp. AU40. The sequence continues at coordinate 20,308 of NZ_BBWL01000014.1, read as the reverse complement.
GCACCATGGCGAGCGAGTTCTTCATGCGGTGGGCCAGCTCGTGGTTGAGGGTGCGTTGCCCCTCTTCGGCACGCAACCGGGCGATGGCGCTCTGCGTGCGGTCGCCGACTTGCCGGGCGAAGCGGACCTCCTCCTCCGTCCATTCGTGAGCCGTGGCGCGATGCGCGAAGACGACGAGCACGAACTGACCGTTCTCGACGATGGGTTGGTTCAGTAGCGCGCAGATGTTCAAGCCATTGAACGCCTCCGCCTCGTCCCGCGTCCGTGGGTCCTCCCGTACGTCCGGGATCGCGACCGTCTCACCTCGCGTCAGGTTCTCGATGAACGAGCCGAAGTCGCGGAACTGATGCATCCCAGCGATCGACGGAAGACCGGGAGCGCACCAGTCGCGGGCGATATCGACCGTCTCGGCTCGCTGGTTGACCGATCCAAAGCCGACACGGTCACTCGACAGACCCTCGAGAATGCAACGACCCGCTGCTTCCATGATGGCGTCGAGTTCCATCGTGTTGCGCAGGTCATCGCCCAAACGCAGGAGGGCACTCTGACGCTTCTCACGTTGCAGGCGATCGGTTACCTCGATGAAGATGACCGTAAACCGGTCGGCGCCGATCGATTGCGCCAACCCCTCGTACCAGCGCTCGCTGCTGCCGACCTGACGGGTAAAGCGCTTCGGTATGCCGGTCTCGACGACCTCGGCGAAGTCCGTAACCCAAGCCTCCTCGATACCCGGTAGAACCTCGCGGACGGTGCGCCCGACCGCCGTGCCTGGAGCAATGCCCACAAGGTGGTACCAAGCGGTGTTCACCTCCTCGTAGCGCCAGTCGACGACCTCACCGGCCTCGTCGCGCACGAGGTGCCCTAGAACGAAGCCTTCCTGCAGGCTCTCGAATAGATTGCGCCAGCGGCTTTCCGAGATGCGTACCGCCATCTCCTTGCCCACCGTGCGCGAGATCGACAGGAGACGGCGCATGTCGTCCTCTGTCCACGCACGGGGACTGCCGTCGATCGCGGCCAGCGCGCCGACGACCTCGCCGTCGGGCAGCGCCAGCGGCACGCCGAGATAGGCGACGACGCCGATGTCGCTGATCGCCATGTTGTCTTTCAGCATGGGGTCGAGGCGGGCGTCCTCGACGACGAGTGGCGCGGAGCGATCGACGACGTGCTGGCAGAAGGAATGGGTCATCGGCGTCTCGCCGCGCTCGGCCCATGGCGACGGCAGTCCGCTGTGCCCGGCGAACACCTGCCGGTCCTCGTCCACAAGCGTGATGATGGCCACCGGCACGTTCAGGACGTCGCGCACGTGGGTGGTCAGATGGCCGAACTGCTCCTCGCCGGAGCGATCGAGCAGCCCGCTCCGGCGGAGTGCCGCAACACGATCCGAACGGAGACGACGCTTTGTGGCATCGAGCATGGAGGCTGCTCGCAATCCTGATTGGGGACAACGGTTCACGGTTTTGACAACCGACCATGACGGCCCTAGCGCGTTTGAACGCACTAGTCATTAACGCAAGTGCGTCCAGGCACTTCGTGGGTTTGACCGCGGTCGCGCTACCGGAATAACCGGTTACTGGCTGCACAGAACGTGAACGCAACCAGAACGAAGTTCCTCCAGATCATGACTGCTTCTGCGAGGTTCCCGCCAAAAGCGGACGGTTCGTAAACCGCCCGAGATCGCCGATCAGTCCTAAGGAAGCGGAAGCTCGGAAGCGGTCCATCCGCTCTCGACCCTTCGAAGACATTGCGTGTGGCTTCGAGGCTAATCTGAATTGGACCTCATCAAACAGCCCTATCGAGGTACGCCCACACCCTGTCAATCGTCGCGATACGTGGGATAGTGCCGGAAGGGTGGTGATGCCTCGCAAGGCGTTGCGACCGGTCGCCCGGCTCGTCTACCAGGGGGAGCGGTCGCCGCACGCCGCACCGATGAACCGCATTCCAAGGATGATCCGTGACGCTGGAACAGCTGCGCATCTTCGTCGCGGTGGCCGAGCGCAGCCACGTGACCGAGGCGGCGCGGGCCCTGAACCTGACGCAGTCGGCCACGAGCTCGGCGCTGGCCGCTCTGGAGAGCCGTCACGGCGTCCGGCTCTTCGATCGCGTCGGACGCCGTATCGAGCTGACCGAAGCCGGTCGCTTGTTCCTGCCGCAGGCCCGCGCCGTGCTGGCACGGGCGGCTGAGGCGGCCAGCGCGCTCGACGACCTGACCGAGCTTCGGCGCGGCCATGTCGCGCTCGTGGCGAGCCAGACGGTCGCCAACCACTGGCTACCAGCCCGCATGCGGCACTTTCGGGAATGCTATCCCGGCATCGCCCTGACGTTGCGTATCGCCAACACGCGCCAGTCCGGCGAGGCGGTGGCGTCGGGCGAAGCCGATCTCGGCTTCGTCGAGGACGAACTCGACGATCCTCGCCTGCGCCTGCGGCGGGTTGCGGACGACCGGCTCGTGCTCGTCGCTGCCGCCCCGCATGACAGCATCCGGACGGACGGCCCGCCGAGCGGGGCGCTGGCCGCAGCGACCTGGATCCTGCGTGAGCCGGGTTCGGGCACGCGCCGCATCCTGGAGGAGGCACTGCGCCGGGCGGGTGTCGACCCGGCTGCCTTGCGCGTAGACCTGGAGCTGCCGTCGAACGAGGCCGTTCGCTCCGCGATCGAGGTGGGCGGCACGTTGGGATGTCTGCCGCTCGTGGTCGCGCAGCCGAGCCTAGATGCCGGGACGCTGCGCGAGATCGCCTTTCCGCTTCCTTCGCGCTCCTTCCATGCGGTCGAAATGAAGGAGCGCAGTCCCGGGCGGGCGGCAGCGGCGTTCCTTGCCGAACTGGTCGAGGACGAGACGAGCGCGAAGACGTCGGACGGACGCGTCATGGGCTCTTGAGACAGGGGGCGACGAAGAGGTCGCCGCGCCAAGCACCCCGGATGGTTCGCACCGCCACGATCAGCCAGACCACCGCGAGCAGAGCGACCAGCGCCGCGCCGAAGCCGTGGATCGCGGCGATAGGCAGGATCGTGCCGAGCTTCAGCGTCGCGACCGCATAGACCCCGATCGGGAAGGTGTAGCCCCACCAGCCGAGATTGAAGGGCAGGCCCTCGCGCAGGTAGCGAAGCGTGACCAGCGTGGCGATGGCGAGCCACCACAGGCCGTAGCCCCACAGAAGCAGGCCGCCGAGGAGGCCGATGCCCTCCAGCGTCGACCCGAAGCGCTCCAGCCCATTGGCGGCAAGGATCGCAGGCGCTGCCCCGCCCAGCGTCATCAGCCCGAGAGCGCCGGTGCCGATGGGGCCGAGCGCCAGCCAACTCGAGGCGGCCATGGACGCATGGGGCAGCTTGTGCACGGCAAGCCGCAGGAGGAGCACGACGAGGACGCTCATGGCGATCGGCACCGACAAGGCCCACAACACATAGGACAGCGCGAGAATGAGGAGTTGGCTCTGCCCGTCGGCCAGATGGGGCGCGAGCAGCCCGCCCGACACGGCGGCGACCTCGGCGGCCACCATCGGCAGCAGCCAGACCGCAGTCATCTGGTCGATCGAGTGGCTCTGCCGGGTGAACATCATGTAGGGGACGGCGATCCCGCAGGCCGCCGCCATCGCGACGTCGATCCACCAGAGCGTTTCCGCGATGCCGATCGCGCTCGAGCCGAAGCGCGGCAGCCCAAAGATGAGGAAGCCGTTGACGATGGTGGCGAGCCCCATCGGGATGCAGCCGAAGAACATCGACACGACGGAATGGCCGAAGATGCGCTTGGCACCATTGAAGAAGAATATCCAGCGGGCGGCGTAGAGCAAGGCGAACAGGACGAAGAGCGCCATGTTCAAGATCCACAGACCCTCTCCGATCGCATGGAGGAGCGGGACCACGGTCCCAAACTGCGCAAGCGCGATGGCCAGGATGCCCGTACCCATTGTGGCGGCGAACCAGTTCGGGGTGAACTGGCGCACCACCTCGCGGGGGCTGTCGAGGCGCGACAGCGGATGAAGGCCGAGCGAGATGGCGTGCATCTGTTCGAAGGTCATGGGCGGTAAACCTTTCCGGTTGCCCGGAAGGATGCACCCAAGCCGGCAGGCCATCCAACGCGAAGTCCCGGTCGAACCGATCGGGGCCGTCGATGGATCGGACGCAGACCGGATTGCCAAGCTTCATCAACGGCAGCTTCTCCTTGTATGCGATCCGGAGCGGACCATCTGCTTTCCACCCCGTCCCGCTGTTGGAACGGCAGCCGTCGAGCACCGAAAACAGCCGTTCCGCACAAGCTTAAGCAGGTGCAATCGAAGGCTACACTTCGGTACCCTCAGCCAAGGTCAGCGCGTCCTCGACATCGACGCCAAGGTAGCGCACCGTGCTCTCGATCTCTGTGTGGCCAAGCGGGATCTGAACGGCGCGCAGGTTGCCGGTCGCCTTGTAGATGATCGACGCCTTCGTTCTGCGGAGAGAATGCGTCCCGTAGTCTTCCTTGCGCAACCCGATCGCCGTCACCCACTCGTCGACGAGGCGCGCGTACTGGCGCGTGCTGAGATGGGTCGCGTGATCGACACGGTTCGGGAAGGCGTAGTCATCGACCGTGCCGCCGCGGCGCTCGAGCCAGGTCTGAAGGCTTGCGCGGGCAGCTGCCATCAGTTCGAACTGGACGGGACGCTTCGTCTTGCGCTGGACCACGATTGCGCGTGCCCGGATGCGTCCGCCCGACACAAGGTCGCCGATCTTCACCTTTACGAGGTCGCAGCCGCGTAGCTTGCTGTCGATGGCAAGGTCAAAAAGGGCGCGGTCCCGCAACCGTCCCTGATGATCGAGCCAGAAGCGGATGGCCCAGACTTGGGGCGGCTTCACCGCGCGCTTGGCACCGACCGTGCGGCCTGCGTTCCACGCCCTGCGCGCACTACCAGCTGGATCGAATGTCGTGTGTCCCATTGTCGTTCTCCCATGGCCAGAACAGCCGGTGGGAGTGTGCAACTGGGGACGCGCTCCTGGATCCTTCGTTGCAAGAGCTTGGGCCGAAAGTCGACCGGCAGCTTTCGGATGAATGGCGCGGAAAGCCGCCGATTCGCTATCGACCCTAGTTTGCCGCTTCGAACGCTTCCTCATCTTCCCAAAAGCGGACATCGCAGCAACAGCGGGCTAGGCTACGCGTACGGCTCGGTGGAAGTGGTGCCGCAAAGTTCGTGGCGACCGTGCCGGGGTCCTTCAGGGCAATGTCATTCCTCGGCGGTCTCGGTCCCCAGGGGGTTCGAGGCGCCGTCGCTTGTAGCCCTGCTTTGACCTCGTGCAACGGTCTCGCGGGCCCGCCTCAACTCATCTGCCTCGACCTGTCGCGTCGACGTGCTTCCGTCTTCCAGGCAAAGCTCCGCGAGCAACGGCAGGTGATCCGAACCGAACGTCGGCAACACCTCGAGGCGCGCCAGCCGCCAGCCCGGTCCGGGCATCACATGGTCTAGGGGCCACTTCAGAATGGTGCTGTTCGCGTTCCATGTGACGAACAGGCCCCGGCCGACCCTTGGATCGCCGAACCCGCCGATCCGCTTCAGCCGTCCGGCGAAATGCTCCCAGGGCACGGTGTTCAGGTCGCCCATGATGACATGGGGCATGCCGTCCCCGTTCGCCTCCAGCGCCGTCGCCATGATCTGGGCGTCGCGCTCGGCCGTGCTTTGGCCGACCTGGGGCGGGCGCGGATGGATCGCGTAGAGCTTGATCTCATCGCCGGAGGGCAGGGTCGCCGCCGCGAAAACGGATGGATTCCGGGAGTTGGTCAGGTGGCGGATCTCCGCGTCCCCGAGCGGAAGCCGCGAGAACAGGTGAACCCCGAAGTAGTTGTCCTGCGCTTCGCTGACGCCGTGCGGCATGGTCTCCGCCAGGGGTGCGAGTTCGCTCTCCCACCAAGCGTCGGTCTCCTGAAACCAAGCGACGTCGGGATCGGCGTTGCGCACGATCTCGAGCAGGCGATGGTCATGATGGTTGCCCATCTGCACGTTCACCGTCAGGACGCGCAGGCGCCGATCAGCCGAACATCGACTAGCCGCGACCTCAGGCGAAGGACCCAGGGCGAAGACGGGCAGCACAAACGGGGCGAGGACGACGACGTTCCAACTGATCGCCGCCACGAGACAAGCCACCGAAAGGGCTGAGATCGCCGTTCTGTTCGGCAACGCCACCACCGCGACAAGCACGGCCAGCAGCAGGAGCGTGATCTGAAGGCGGGGGGTAGTCGAGGTACCGGATCCACCACGTGTCAGCGGAAATGACGGGAAGAACGGTCGCGACGATGCCGAGAACCGAGACCGCGGGGAGAAGAATCCGAACAACCCGCCAGACACCTTCCGGCATCACGGAGCGCTCGCTTCGAGGTCCCCGAGCGAGGCCATCGAGTCGTTTCCGCCCGCCTCGATCACGCTGATGCTCCCGTCGGTCTCGAGGATGACGGCGGCCGCGCCTTCGGGGGAGGCGACCCCGGAGGACCGGAGCGCAGCCAGCACCTCGTCGCGGCGGACGCGCTGGCTGCGCAAGGCGCCGTCGAGGAAACGCCCGTCGCGCAAGAGCAAGGTCGGTTCGGACCTCACGAAGTCACCGAAGCGGTCGGATCGGACGGACAGCCACGCGACGACCCATTGCAGGCCGGCCAGCACCACGAGCGCCGTGACGCCTTCGGCCAACGCCACCGACTTCGACAGGAGCACGGTCGCGAGCGTCGACCCGAGGGCCACCGTGACGACGAGGTCGAAGGCGTTGAGCTTGGCGAGCGTGCGCTTGCCAGACACCCGAAGCATGACGACCAAGGCTCCGTAAGCCAGCGGACCGATGACGAGGACCCGCAGGAGGCCCGACCAACTCTCGAAGAACATGCGCCGCGCCACCTCAAAACAAAAAAGGGCGGCATCCGTCCGGATGCCGCCCATCGTCAGATCACCGGACGCGGATCAGTTGCGCTTGGTGTACTTGAACTCCGGCGCGTTGGTCAGCTCGTCCTTGGACGTGTTGACCATGGCGCGCAGCGTGCCGTTCTGGTCGGCGAGCACGATGCTGGAGGGATCAAGCAGGACATAGCGGTCACCGATGCCAAGGAAGCCGCCAACGCTCACCACCACGCCACTGATGGTTTTGCCGTCCTTGATCACGAGATCCTCGATCTCGCCGATGTCCTCGTTCTGATTGTTGTAGACGTCGACGTCCTCAAGGCGCGAGGCCATGACGTCGGCTTCCGATACGGTCACGAACTTCAAAGCGACCGTAGAAGTCGTTCCCATCGTCATACCGCCGGACATGCCGCCCATGGCGGTGCCGGGTGCCGGAGCGGTCGCGGTCATCGCACCGGTGGCGGTCGTGGGCGCTGCCGGAGCGGCGGGCGTCGTCTGCGCGAGGGCGGGGGCCGCGAGAAGGAGCGTTGCGGCGGTCGTCAGGATGATGTTCTTCAAAAGGGAAACTCGTCTTGGCCGAGGCGCTTGTGGCCCAACGTCATGACGTCAACAGTCCCGCGACCATTTGGTTCAGAACGAATTGCGCTTGCAATAGTCCAACCGAGGTGATCCGTGCCGAGAGAAAGCAAAGGCAGGGACATGATGACCAGCCGGCGGGAACCACGAATGAAGGCTTGGTCCTTCGCGTGAGCACTTCCGACCGCAGAACTGGGAGTTCCCGCCCAGCCGTCGAGACCGTTTAGGTGCCGGACGGACCGAGCGTCGGGTCGATGCTGCAAGCGGAGCGCGACCACGACCGTGTCGGCGCCGTAGGTCAGACCGGGTGGCGGGCGAAGTTGGGCGAACTGTATGTCGGCACCGACAGGCGAGCTATCCGCTTCCAATGGACCGTCGCCAGCGTCGATCTCGTGATCATCGCGTTCTTCATCCTGAACCCGGTCATCCAGGACACGCGGGCTTTCCTATGGCTCGACTACGCCGTGGCGGGGTTGTTGGCCGCAGACCTGTCGGCGCGGGCCATGGCTGCAATGCACCCGATGCGCTGGCTGCGCCGTCCCGTCGTCTGGGTGGACCTCGTGGTCCTGGCGACGCTTCTCGCCCCGCTCTGGCTCGTCAACCTCGGCTTCCTTCGGATCCTGCGCCTATGGACGCTCTCGCAGAAGGACCTGTTCTGGCGCTCGCTCCGCAGTCGCGGGTACGGAGACTGGGAGGATGTCGGGCGTGCCGCGATCAACCTCGTCACCTGCCTGTTCGTGATCACCGGCTTCGTGTTCACCGTCTTCGCGCGGCCGGGATCGGGAATGGAGGGATGGGTGGACGCGCTGTACTACACGGTCGCCACGGTAACGACGACAGGGTTCGGAGACATTACGCTGCCCGGAACGCTTGGCAAGATGACCTCGATCGTCACCATGATCGTCGGCATCTCGCTCTTCGTGCGACTGGCGCAAGCGCTGTTCCGGCCCTACAGGGTCTCGTTCCACTGTCCGCGATGCGCGCTGCTGCGCCACGAGCCGGACGCCGTCCACTGCAAGGCGTGCGGCGAACTCCTCGCCATCCCCGACTCCGGAGGGGGATGATTGCGACAACCGCCGGAGCGGAACAGGCATGATCTCCATCCTCGACATCTCGGCCCTGCTTCTCGTCCTGTCTGCGCTGTTTGGCTGGCTGAACCACCGGCTCATCCGCCTGCCCCACGCCACAGGCCTCCTCGTGATGGGGCTTCTCGCCTCGTTGGTGCTGGTGGGTGTCGAGGCGTTGTTCCCGAACGAGTTGCTCTACGACGAGCTGGTCCGGGCGCTGCGGCAGATCGACTTCACTCAGGTCGTCATGGACGGCATGCTGGCCTTTCTCCTGTTCGCCGGCGCGATTAACCTCAACGTCCGCCTCCTGCGCAGTCGGGCCTGGCACATCGCGTTCTTGGCTCTCATCGGCACGGTGATCTCGACGGGGATCGTCGGCGTCGGCTTCTGGTGGGCGGCGGGCGTGGCGGGACTCTCGATGCCCCTGCCCTGGGCACTCCTGTTCGGCGCCCTGATCAGCCCGACCGACCCGGTCGCGGTGCTTAACGTCCTGAAGAACGTCTCCGTGCCGGACGAGGTGCAGATCGAGATGCAGGGCGAGGCCCTGTTCAATGACGGCGTCGGCGTCGTCCTGTTCACGCTTCTTCTGGGCTTTGCAACGGGCATGGGATCCGAGGATTTCACCGTCGCGTCCGCCTTTGAGCATCTCGCCGTCGAGGCGGGCGGCGGCATCGCGCTCGGGCTTGTCGCCGGATATGCCGCCTACCGAGCCATGCGGGCGATCGACGACTTCGCGGTCGAGGTGCTGATCACGCTGGCACTGGTGGCGGGCACCTACGCCGTGGCGCAGAAGCTGAGCTTGAGCGGCCCGTTGGCTGTGGTCGCCGCCGGGATCGTCGTTGGCGACCTCGCGCCAAGACGAGCGATGAGCGACCGCACGCAAGGCTACGTCTCGGCGCTTTGGACCTTGATCGACGAGGTCCTGAACTCGGTCCTGTTCCTGCTCATTGGCCTCGAGGTGATCATCCTGCGCTTCGAGCCGACGGCGATGGTCCTGGCCCTTGCAGCCGTTCCCCTCGCGCTCGCCGCCCGGCTCATTGCGGTCTCAACGCCCGTACTCCTGTTCCGCTGGACGGGCTCGCTGTCGGCCCGCAACATCCCGTTCCTGACCTGGGCGGGCGTGCGGGGCGGCATCTCGGTGGCGCTGGCGCTGTCGCTGCCGGACGATCCGGCGAAGTCGCCGATCCTGACCGCGACCTACGCCGTGGTGCTGTTCACGATCGTAGTGCAGGGCTTGAGCCTTGGCGCGGTCGCAAGCAGGACGTGGTCACGCCCGTCCGGGGACTGAGCCACCGGACGGGAACGCGTCAGTTCGCAGCCGGGACGATCGCGCGTGCCAGGGCGTTCGCGTCGCCATCGACCAGCGTGACGACGACCCGCTTCCCGGCCGGCAGCCAGTCGGGCAAAGGAACTGTCTCCCGCACCGTCCCGTCGGCGCCCGTGCGCATTTGCGCGACCTGTTCCGACGCCGCGCCCGCGGGACCGACGTTCACATGAACGCTGGCACCGGCCGGCAGCCCTTCCGACGTGACGTCGATGGAGGCCTGCCCCGGAACGGGCTTCGCCTCCAGCGTCGCACCACGTGGGGATCCGCCATCTGTGATCCCGAGCCTCGCGCCCAATCCTTCCACGCGGGAGCGAAGGTCCGGGTTCTTGTCGAGGATGTCCTGCGCCGTCGCGTTCAGCCCGCTGGCAACGCCTTCGAGCGCCTCGCTCGTCCGGCCGGCCGCACCCTTGATGTCGCCCCAGAAGCGCTCACCCGCCTGACGGGCCGCAGACCGCGTCGAGACGCTCTGGCCGATCACCAGGTCGCCGGAGCCATCGAGGGTGGGATTGGCGGCCAGAAGCCGCCCCTCCGGGATGTCGCACCGCTCGGCGATGCTGCTCAAGGTGTCGCCGCGCCGAACCTCGACGCTGCCCCCGCAAGGTGAAGTGACGTCCTGAGCTTGGGCGATCGATAGGCCGGACAACAGTAGACCGGCGACGAAGGGGGCGATCCTGGTCATGGAGACGTCAGCGCCCGTTCTCGCGCTTCGCCCGTGTCTCCGGGTCCATGTTCTCGAAGCTCTCGACGACCCCTTCCGTCTCGGTCTTCACGTCGGGAACGGCATGGCGCTGGTTGTGCACGCTCTCCTGGTCGTTCCCCTGGAGCTGGTTGTTGCCCATTCGATCCTGCGCGAGATCGGTCTCGGTGATGCGAGCGTCGGAGTTGTCGGAGTTCGACGATGGGTTCAGGTTCTTCTGAGTCATGACAGATCCTTCCAGATGGTTCGCGACTTGAGCGATGAATTTTTGGGCGCCAGGAACTGAGACGACGTGACACCTGTCTCAGAGCTCCAACAATCGCATCAGGCTTTCGTTCACGCCGGACGAACCTTTGACGCCTTGCGTCTAGGAGGGGTTGGCAGCTCTTTGTCGCGGGGACATGCGGTCGACCGGAAACGATCGGCAGGGTGTTCGCCTGCGGTCTCCTGCCCCGGGGCACCGTCAGAGAACTTCGGACGCGAGCCTTCGCAGCCGCAGCTTGTCGGCCTCGATCGCCAACGCCGCCTCGGCACGTTCTAGAGCCTCCTGCGAATGCCGTCGGGCATTCTGCGCATAGCCATCCCGGCCGAAGCGGGACAGGGTGCGGAACGCCTTCTGGAGCCGAACGCCGATCTCGACGGTCGACGCGCCATCGCGAGCAATCGGCATGAACAGATCGTCGAACAGATCGTCGACCGCGATTGGGCGAACGAAGAGGTTGGAATGCTCGACCTCTGGTCGGTGGTCCAGCGGCTCGCCCCAGATGGCGAGCAGGCGCACCGCCCGTCCAATCACGTCGATAGCGGTGCCGGGATCGTTGATGCCGGGAGACAGCGCCCGGCTGGCGATCTCGGTCAGCACCGAGGCGCCGAAGCGAGGGTCCTGTTCGTAGGAGCGCGTGTCACTGATCGAGAAGCACGAGAGGATCCGTTCTTCGACATCATCCCCCGCGACCGCGTCGGCGAACGCGATCGGATCTGTCGGGTCGACAAGATCACCGGGGATCGCGAGGACGTAGATGCGTCCCGACCCTTCCGTCGCGATCGCCGAAAGGGCTCCGGTGTCGATGTGCTGGAGATAGCCGATCTCGGGAGAGGTGATCGGCACCGCCGTCCCCGGGACGTCGCGCTTTGGGTCCAGCAGAATGTGACCACCCATGTACGGGTTTTTCCTACGCGCCCGCATCGCCTCCGTCGCCGCCACTTCGACGCGCTGCGTCGTCTGCGTCACGCGGCCGAGTTCCGACAGGTGGTCGATCCATCGCAGCAACGTCGCGATGATCGCGATGATGACCAGGATCGTGACCGCGAAGAGGACCACACGTCCGCGGTCGCCGTAGAGCCCGGTCGACAGGGCGATAATGCCGACCAGGCTGAACAGGAACGAGCCGATGAAGGTCGACAGGACGTTGTGGGTTGTCGTGTCCTGAATAACCAGCTTTGTTGCCCGGGGCGTGACGTTCGAGGTGGCGGCGGAGTAGGCCGACACCATGGTCGACAGAGAGAAGGTCGTCACCGTCAGCATCGACGAGGCGATGATGCCGAGGATATGGTCGACGGCGTCGGACCCGATCTTGGTCGGCAGGTCGCTCGGGATGTAGGGGCTGACGACGATCGCAACCAAGGCGGTCGCGACGGCGAGCAGCGAGAACAGCGTCGCCCGGAACCAGACACGACGCATGATCTGGCGCAGGACGAAAAGCCAGCGGGACGTCATGCCTTGCCTCGCACGCCATCGCGACCGTTGCCCGCTCTTGGCAAGTCGCGAGCGGGTCGGGGTAGTTTACGCCCGGGCTTCGTCGGCCAGCCCTCGCGCTGCGCGCCGCGGATGCCGTCGGTCTCCTCGGTCTGGTCGTGGAACAGGACGACCTGCGTCGGGTACGGCATGTCGATGCCCAAGCCGTCGAGCGCACCCTTGATCGCCTCAAGCACTGCGGCCTGGACGTGGACCACATCGGTGCGCTTGGACTGCGTCCACCAGCGCACGCGAAGGTTCACGCTGGAGCCGGCCAACTCCCAGACGAGCACTTCGGGCTTCGGATCGGCCTCGATGCCGGAGACGGTTGCGACGGCTGCGACGATCGCCTGGCGAGCGCCCTCGATGTCGTCGCCGTAGCCGATCCCGACGTCGTACTGCGAGCGACGGGTCGGCCGGGCCGTGTTCACGGTCACGGCGTTGGAATAGACGTTGGCGTTCGGGATGATGGCGCGCCGTCCGTCATACATGGCGATGATGGTCGCCCGCGTCTCGATCCACTCCACCGTGCCCTCGTAGCCGTTGACCACGATCTGGTCGCCGACCGCGAACGGGCGCTGGATCAGGATCAACATTCCCGCCAGCCAGTTCTGAAGGATGTCCTTGAAGGCGAAGCCGATCGCCACTGAACCGATACCGAGCCCCGCGATGAGGTCGCCCGGGTTCAAGGAGGGAATGACGATGGTCAGCGCCAGGAGGCCGCCGACGAGGAGGATCAGCCACTTCACGAACGAGCCGAGCACCGCGCCGAGGTTGGATCGGTCATGTCGGTCCGACCAGGCGCGGAAGGACCGCTCGACGCCCCAGCCGATGGCGAAGACGACCGCGAAAAGTACGAGCGCCACGACGATGTTCGGCAGGAGCCGCTGGAACCCGACCACCCAGGTCTCGACCTTCGCCAGGATGAAGGCGGGATCGACGCGAACGGCCTGATCGACGGTCTGCGGCGCGGCCGCCGCCAGGGCATCGACGGCGGCGGGATCGGCTGGGGTCGACGATGCGGCTTGGGCAAAGGCTGGGGACATGATCGACCTCGGGTTCACGTGTCGGCGCGCTGCTCTCACGCGGACAATCCTACTCTTCGACAAGATGGGCTATGGGGACCGAACAATATCCCCGTCGCGCGCATGCCCTCGCATGCTCTATAGGTTCAACGCGCCATCCGGCCCAACTGGCAAGACAGGAGATCGAGATGGCCGATGGTTCGAAGACGGTGATCTATGCGGCACTCGCCGGCAACTTCCTGATCGCCTGCACCAAGTTCGCCGCCGCCGCCTTCACCGGCTCTGCGGCCATGCTCAGCGAGGGTGTCCATTCCCTTGTCGACACCGGCAATGAACTCCTGCTGCTCTACGGCATGCGCCGCGCCGGCGAGCCGCCGGACCGTTCGCACCCGCTTGGGCATGGACGCGAACTCTACTTCTGGAGCTTCATCGTTGCGCTGCTTGTCTTCGCGCTGGGAGCCGGCGTGTCCGTCTACCAGGGCATCCACCACATCCTGGATCCCGCGCCGATCGAAAGCCCCAACTGGAACTACGCGGTTCTCGGCGCCTCCTTTCTGTTCGAGGGCATCACGTGGATCGTCGCGTTGCGCGAGTTCCGGCGGCAGAAGGGCTCGCTCGGCTATTTCGAGGCTATCACGCGCAGCAAGGACCCGACGACATTCACGGTGCTGCTCGAGGACAGCGCCGCCCTGATCGGCTTGGCGATCGCGTTCGTCGGCATCATCCTCGCCGACCGCCTTGCCATTCCCGAACTCGACGGGGCGGCATCGATCTGCATCGGTCTCCTATTGGCGGCGGTCGCGATCTTGCTGGCCCGCGAGAGCAAGGGACTTCTGATCGGTGAGGCAGCCATACCTGCGGTTCAGGATGCGATCCTGAGCATCGCGCAGGCCGATCCCTCGATCCAGAAAGCGAACGGCCTCGTCACCACCCATCTCGGTCCCCATCAGGTCATCGTCGCGTTGAGTGCGGAGTTCGAGGACGACATGACGGCGCCGCAGATCGAAGCTTGCGTCAAACGTGTTGAGATGCGCATCAAGGCCGAGCATCCGGACGTCACGACGCTGTTCATCAAGCCGCAGACAGCAGGCTCCTATATGCGGCGAACACAGGCGATCGTTTGATCCATGGGGCTGTCAGCTCAGGACCCCGTTGCGTACAACCCGTCCCTCGCTCCTTAAGAAAGGGCAATTCAGACCGCAATCCTGACCGACGCCAAATCTGCGCCACGTGCGTACGAAGGACTGCCGGAAGGCACATGGTCTGGTTTACCGACAAGGAAACAGACGAAGCGGGTACCCTGCTGCATCTAACCAATGTCCGCTTCTGAACCTTCATGATCGGAAGCGGACTGGAAGCTTTCCACCCGTTCGGGTCATTCGACACCTTGGTCGCAAACGACCCATCGCAGACCAACAAGCGGGTTTGGTCAGGCACCGAAAGCAGACATCGATCAAGCCGCGTCGAGTTCGTTCGGTCAGTCCCCCGTCCGGGCATCCGCTTGGTGAAGCGCCTTCAGGATGGTCGCTCGCAGGTAGGGCTTGGAGAAGAACACGCCCCCGTTCGGCACCTCGGCGTCGGCAAGCTGAGTATGCCCCGACACGATGATGATCGCGATGTGGGGCCAGCGCTTGCGCACCGTTCGAGCGAGGTCGAGGCCATCCATCTCGCCCGGCATGTCGATGTCGGTGAACAGGATGCCAATGTCGTCGCGCGTCTCCAGGATCGCCAACGCCCTGGCCGCGTTCGAGGCGGAGAAAACGGTGAAGCCTTCGTCCTCGACCATATCGACGGCATCGACACGGATCAGGGGCTCGTCCTCGACGATCAGCACGCACGTGTCGGTCACGATATCATCCATGATCCGCAACAGGGCGTGCGTGGGTTGGTTCCGCCGATGGTGGAGGTTCACCCGGCAGCGTGCCGTCGAGGACATAGCGCAAGCCCTCTGGCGTGAATGCCGTTTCCCCGCTGCCGTCGAAGTAGGAGGGGACGATCTGGTTGGTCAGGCGCGACCCGAAGCCACGGCGCGCAGGCTTCACGACCTCGGGGCCGCCCTCCTCGCGCCATTCGAAGCGGAAGGCGTCGTCGGCCTCGTGCCGCCACGAGATGCGGATGTGTCCCGTCTCGTTCGATAATGCGCCATACTTCGCCGCGTTGGTCGCCAGCTCGTGGATCGCCAGTGACAGGCCAAGGGCTGCCTGCGAGGGAAGGTCGAGGCGGACACCGTCGATCGTCACGCGGTCGTCGCTTTCCAGGTGAACCTTCAGCGCGCCGTGCACGACCTCGTGGATGGTGGCGCTCGCATAGGTCGTCTGACGCAGGAGGTCCTGCGCGCTCGCGAGCGCGGCGATCCGCTGGTCGATCGTGACGGCCGCCTCCTCCTTGGTGTCGGCATGCCGCATGGTCTGCGAGACGATGGCCTTCACCATCGCCAGCGTGTTCTTGATGCGGTGCGCCATCTCGTTCTGGAGTTCGCGCTGCTGCCGCTCGGCCCGCTCCTTGGCCGCGATCAGCTCGTTGGCATCGACCAGCGCCTCGGCCTGCTTGGTCTCGACGGTGATGTCGCGGGCGCTGGAATAAAGCTTGTCGCCTTCCGGGAAGGCCACCCAGGACAGCCGGCGCCAGCCGCCTGTCTTGGTGCGGTAGCGGTTCTCGAAGCGCAGAACCGGATGACCCGCTCGCACGCGTTCGAACGCGGCCAAGCTCGCCGCGACGTCGTCGGGATGGACGAAGTCCTCGTACGACCAACCCTCGATCTCGTCGGCCCGCCAGCCAAGCGCTGCGGTCCAGGCCGGGTTGACCCGGTCGAAGAGCGTGCTCGGCATGTCGATGACCGACAGGAGGTCGGGGCTGAAGCGCCACGTGCGCTCCTGCGCTGCCGTCTGCTCGGCGATGGCGGCGGCCTGCGCCCGCTCGTCGGTGACGTCGCGGGCGACGCAGTAGAGAAGACCGTTCTCGGGCACCGCCGTCCAGGACAGGGTCCGGTAGCCGTGGTCCTTGGAGCGGAAGCGGTTCTCGAACTCGAACGTCTGCCGGCCCGCCGCCAGATGGTCGATCTCGGACCGTGTCTTGGCAACGTCGTGAGGATGCTCCATCCACTGCGAGGTGCGCCCGACGATCTCGTCCTGCTGCCAACCCAGCGTGCGCGTCCAGGCCGGGTTGATCGACAGCCAGACACCCCGATCGTCGGCGACTCCCAGCATGTCGCCGCTGAGCTGCCAGATACGGTCCCGCTCGGCGGTCTGCGCCGCGACCTGACGTTCCAGTTCCGCGTTCAAATCGCGTAGCTTGTGCTCGGCGGCGCGCCGGGCGATCTCGACCTCGGTGCGATCCATGACGCGCCGGGCGAACAGGACCTCGTCCGCGGTCCAGGCGTGAGGCTCGTCCTGGTTCAGGCAGAGCACGACCCTGAGGCGCCCGCGGTCCATGAGAGGCAGGTTGGCGAGCGACCGCACCCCGATCGACCGGAAGCTATCCACCTGATCGGCGGTCTGGGGATCGCTCGCGACATCGTCGATGACGACGTCCTCGCCGCGTCGCAGCGCCTCGATGTAGGAGCCGTAGGTCTCGAAGTCATGCGTGCCGGCCAGGCTCGCCTGTCCCGGTGCCAGCCAGTCCTGATGGATGACCATGTGCCGGCCGGCGGCGTCCATGTCGCCATAGGCCACGCGCGACAGGTCCAGTGCGGTTCCAACCGTCTCGGACGCCAGGAGCGCCATCGCGTGCGGATCGTCCAGTGTGCGAAGGCGTTCGCCGAGTTCGTTGAGGATGCGCTCCGAGCGCCGCGCCGCCACGTCGATCAGAACGCCGGGAAAGCGCAGCGGCGTGCCGTCCGGCCCGTGCTCGACGCGCCCGTTCGCCTCCAGCCAGTGGTAGCGCCCGGTGTGGCGGCGCACCCGGTACTGGTGCGCGTAGGCCCCACCGCGCTGAACCGCTTCGTTGATCGCCGCAGCCAGTCCCGCCTGGTCGTCGGGATGCACGGTCGCGACGATCTGGGCAAGCGGAATACCCTCGCGGCCGAGCGCGGGATCGAGGCCGAACGCGGTCGCGAACGCCTCATCGATCATGAAGCGATCGGCTTGGATGTCCCAGAACCAGGTGCCGATGATCGCGCCCGCCGCCAGGGCGAGCTGCACCCGGTCCGCGTCCGCCAAGGCGGCATCGCTCTGCCGCGAGGGCGTTTGGGGCTTCATGGAGTCGACGGTCGGCACCGTCTCAGGAGGCTTTGTCATAAGCGGTTCTCGACGCAGCGGGTCGTAGGTCGCTCATGCAGGACGGGCACTTGCGCTGGCGAAAGCTCTGCATCGGAGGGCTTCGCGTTGCAAGCATCGTCGCTGCAAAGAACCAACCTATTGATCCAAGATGCTGATTTTGACGCTCAATGTCAGAAGGCAGACCACCGCCCTTCGACCTCACCGGATCCGTTTCGTAGCCTTTCAGCTTCCACCGTTGGCGGACCTTCCGTCCGGGCGCCGAACGGACTCCGCTGGTCTCAAATTTTCAGTCCTTTGGGAATAAGCGCCGTTCGGCAGCGTCTCCCGTTGGCCAATCGCGGCCGAACCGAAGGACACCGAGCCATGAAGACCCTCCTCGCAGCCATCGCCATTCTCTCCGCCGGGGCTTCGGCCGCGCTTGCGGGTCCCGCCGGGGACATGGCGAAGGCGCATATCGAGGCGATCGCCAAGGGCGATACCGCCGCGGTCACCGCAGCCTACGCGCCGTCCGCCACGCTTCACTGGGTCGGCGGCCCGCTCGATGGCACCTATACGGGTCCCGAGATCGCCGCGACCTGGGCGAAGTTCGCCAAGGCGCAGTCGGGCCTGAAGGCCACCGTCTTCGAGATGCGCGAGAGCATGAACCCGAAGGGCGCCACCGTCGTCGCCGATGTCGTCTTCGCCAACGACAACAAGATCCCCGTGCGCTACGTCATGGTGTTCCGGGACGGCAAGCTCGCCGACGAGATCTGGCAGATCGACCCCGCGCTGGCGAAGTAAGGCATGTCCACCGACGAGATCGCGGCGCGGATCGAACCGCTCATTCCTGGCCTGAGGCGCTATGCCTATGGGCTGGTGCGCGATGGCGACGCCGCCGACGATCTCGTCCAGGACTGCCTGGAGCGCGCCGTCGGGCGCTGGCACCTGCGCCGGCCCGATGGCGACCTGCGCGCCTGGCTGTTTGCCATCCTGCGCAATCTGCACCTCTCAGGCCTGCGCCAGCACAAGCGGCGCGGGCCCCACGTGGCGCTCGACGAGATGGCCTCGCCGCCGGCGGTGGACGGCGACCAGGACGGTCGCGCCGGGCTTCGCGACGTTCTCTCGGGGCTCGATGCACTCAGCGAAGAGCACCGCACCGTCCTCCTTCTCGTCGGCGTCGAGGACATGAGCTACGACGAGGCGGCGCGGGTGATCGGGCTTCCGGTCGGCACGGTCATGTCGCGCCTGTCGCGGGCGCGAGAGAAGCTGCGGGCCATCCTGGAGACCGGGATTCGCGCGCCCTTGAGGAGAGTCAAATGAGCCGCAGGGACACGCCCGTCGGCGAAGACGACCTGCAAGCCTACATGGACGGGAGGCTCGGGCTCGAGCGGCTGTCCGCAGTCGAGGCCTATCTCACCGAGCGACCGGAGATCGCCGCGGCTCTCGAGCGCGACCGCGAGATCGCCCGAGCGCTGCGCGAACGACTGGCCTTCAAGGCGGAAGAGCCGATCCCGGCGCGGCTGCGCATCGCGAGCATCCGCGAGGTCCGGCGCGGTCGCTTCGCGGTCACGCGTCTGCGCATCGCTGCCGTCATGGGCTGGCTTATCCTCGGCAGCGCCGGCGGGTGGCTGGCGAACGACGCCTTGCGCGTGCCGGTGGAGCTGACCCGAGTGGCCGTCATGGCCGACGAGGCGATCGCGGCTCATCGCACGTTCGTGGTGGAGGTGGTCCATCCCGTCGAAGTGCGCGCCGACGAGGAGGCGCATCTCCTGCAATGGCTGTCGAAGCGGTTGGGAACACGGCTGTCGGCCCCGGACCTGACGGGGCTCGGCTATCGCCTGATGGGCGGGCGGCTCCTGCCTGCGGGCGCGGGTCCCGCCGCGATGCTGATGTACGACGACGACCAGGGCACGCGGCTGACGCTGTTCATCAAGACCGACGAGAAGGACGAGACATCGTTCCAGTTCGTCGAGGAGGACGGCATCTCCGCCTTCTTCTGGCGCGACGCCGGCCTTGGCTACGTCGTGTCGGCTGAGGCGCCCCGCGAGCGGTTGATGGCGGTGGCGACCGCCGTCTACGACAGCCTGAACCGCCCGGCGCCTAGCTTCTCCGGCGATACGCTGTGACGCTCGACCAGCTTCGCGTGTTCGTCGCCGTGGCCGAGCGCGAGCATGTGACGGAGGCGGCGAAGTCGCTGAACCTCACGCAGTCGGCGACCAGCGCTGCCATCGCCGCGCTGGAGGAGCGCCACGACGTCCGGCTGTTCGACCGCGTCGGACGGCGGATCGAACTGACCGAGGCAGGTCGGCTCTTCCTGCCCGAGGCCCGCGCCGTCCTTGCCCGCGCCGAGGACGCCGGCATCGCGCTGGCAGAACTCGCCGGACTGAAGCGGGGTCGCCTCCGCATCGTCGCCAGCCAGACGGTCGCGAACCACTGGCTGCCGCCGACGCTCGCTCGCTTCAAGGCCCGCCATCCCGGGATCGACCTTCGGCTGAGCATCGCCAACACGGCACGCACGGCCGAGGCGGTGCTGGATGGCACGGCCGATCTCGGCTTCGTGGAGGACGAACTCGACGAGGTCAGGCTTGGCACGCAACGCGTTGCCGACGACCGGCTGATGCTGGTCGCGGCATCAGGGCATGGAGGCTCCGGGTCTCCCGTCGCGGCCGGGAATCTTGCATCGGCGCGCTGGGTGCTGCGCGAACGGGGTTCGGGCACCCGCGCGATCCTCGAAGGCGCGCTCAAGGCCTTCGGCGTCGATCCCACCGCGCTGTCGGTCGAACTCGAACTGCCCTCGAACGAGGCCGTGCGCGCGGCGATCGAGGCGGGCGCCGGCCTCGGGA
>NZ_BBWL01000013.1:0-9136 GCF_001463785.1 Aureimonas sp. AU40 | reverse complement strand
GGCCTCGGGATCCTCCCCGCCGTGGTCGCGGATGCCGGCCTTCGCACGGGGATGCTAGTGGCGCTGCCCTTCGACCTGCCGTCGCGCGGGTTCCATTCGGTGCTGGCGAGGGACCGTCACCGCAGCCGCGCCGTCGCCGCCTTTCTCGCCGAGCTCCCGGCGGTCGAGGTGCCGCCGGCGTGATCGATCCATCGACCACGTTCGGACGACTTTCGGTCGACGCGATCCTCGAGCGTCTCGCGGCGCTGCCCGGCAAGGCCGACCTGTTCAACCCGTATGCCGGGTTCGACGCGGAGATCGAGGACGCGGACGCGCCGGCGACCCGCCGTCGCAATCTGCAACGCTATCTCGCCGCGATGGCGGACCGTGGCGTCAGCGACCTCTGGCTCGGCGAAGCGCCCTCGCGCTTCGGGGCGCGCCGGACCGGCGTGCCGTTCACGGGCGACGGGCGGCTCGCCGACCTGTCGGAGCGGCTTCGCCTCGATCCGCCATTGGCACGGGCGACCCGCGAGATCCGGCCGACCCGGGAGTCCGGAACCTCCCGGGAGATCTGGAACGCAATGCCCGCCTCGCTGCCGCTGTTCTGGAACGCGGTGCTTTTCCATCCCCATCGCGGCGTCCGGCCCTTGCGCAACCGGACGCCGACCTGGACCGAGATCGCCGAGCACCGGGAGGTGCTGGCGATGATCGTCGCGATCTTCGAGCCGCGCCGTATCCTCTGCATCGGCCGGGTGGCGCAGCGTGCGGCGGACGGACTCGGCATCCCCGCCACCTACGTGCGCCACCCCGCCCAGGGTGGCGCGGTCCGGTTCCGGGCTGGCGTCGCCGCGTTCCTCGACAACCGCCCGCCGGCGGCTGCCCCTCCTTCTCTCAGCCGGCCTTGAGGCAGGGCGAGACGAAGAGATCGCCCCGCCAGGCGCCGCGCACCGTCCGCGTGCCGACGATCACCCAAAGCACCGCCAGCACCGCGACGAGCACCGCGCCGAAGACGTGGATGGCGGCGATCGGCAGGAGCGTGCCGAGCTTCAGCGTGGCGACGGCATAGACGCCGAGCGGGAACGTGTAACCCCACCAGCCGATGTTGAAGGGAAGGCCGTCGCGCAGGTAGCGCAGCGTCACCAGCACGGCCATCGCCAGCCACCAGAGGCCATAGCCCCAGAGGAGCAGGCCGCCGAAGAGGCCGAGTCCTTCCGCGAAGGCGCCGAAGCGCTCCAGATCGTTGGCGGACAGGATCGCGGGAGCCGCGCCGCCCAGCGTCATCAGCCCGAGCGCGCCGGTGCCGATCGGTCCGAGAGCCAGCCAGCTCGACGCCGCCATGTTGGCGTGCGGCAGCTTGTGGATGGCCATGCGCAGGAGGAGCACGACGAGGATGCTGAGCGCGATCGGCACCGACAGCGCCCAGAGCGCATAGGAGAGCGTCAGCAAGACGAGCTGGGAATGCGGGTCGACGAGATGCGGCGCGAGCAGTCCCCCGGAGACGGCGGCGACTTCGGCCGCGACCACCGGCAGGAGCCAGACCGCGGTCATCTGGTCGATCGTGTGGCTCTGGCGCGTGAACATCATGAAGGGAATGGCGACCCCGCAGGCCGCCGCCATCGCGACGTCGATCCACCAGAGCGTCTCGGCGATCCCGACCGCGACCTCGCCATAGCGCGGCAGGCCGAAGATCAGGAAGCCGTTGCCGATGGTGGCGAGGCCCATCGGGATGCAGCCGAAGAACATCGACACGACGGAATGGCCGAAGATGCGCTTGGCCCCGTCGAAGAAGAAGATCCAGCGGGCGGCGTAGAGGCCGGCGAAGAGCGTGAAGAGCGCGATGTTGAACATCCAGAGGCCCTCGGCCAAGGCATGCAGCATCGGCACGTCTGCCTGGAACTGCGACAGCGCGATCGCGAGGATCCCGGTGCCCATCGTGGCGGCAAACCAGTTCGGGGTGAACTGGCGCACGACCTCACGCGGGCTGTCGAGGCGCGATAGCGGCTGAAGCCCGAGGGTGACGGCGCGCATCTGTTCGAAGGTCATTGGGGAGGGTCCTTGTCCTGCGCAGACCATGCGCCACCGCGATCGTTCGATCCAACGCGTTGTTCCGGTTATTCCGATCGATCGAGGCGATAGATCCCGTTCGGGCGCCTCGCCTCGAATAAATGTTGCCGCCACGGGAATGAAAGCCGTCCGCATGCGTCTTCTTCCCGACCCGTACTTCGAGGATCCTCCGTTTCCATGCTGAAGACGCTTCTCCTGACCCTGACCTTCGCCGGGGCGTTACTCTCCTCGGCCAAGGCGCAGGACGCGCCCGCTCATCAGCACCCGGCAATGGCGCCGGCCACGCCCGACAGCTCGCACTATGCCGAAGCGACCGCCGCAGCGATGGAGAGGATGCACGCCGGCATGATGTCGGCTCCGTTGACCGGCGATCCCGAGCACGACTTCCTGTCCCAGATGATCCCGCATCACCAGGGCGCGATCGACATGGCCAAGGCCGTCCTCGGCTCGACCGAGGACCCTGCGATCCGCAACCTCGCCCAGTCCATCGTCACCGAACAGACCTACGAGATCGCGCTGATGCGCTCGATGCTCGCCGCATCCGCCGACAAGACCGCACCCGTTCCGGAGACGACCCCATGACCCGCACCGCCATCCTCGCCGCCGCCCTCCTTGTCTCGACGTCGGCCTTCGCGCTGCCTGCCGCTTCCGACCGCGTCTATACCGCCGACCAGAACTCGAACACCGTCTCGGTCATCGATCCCGTCGCGAACAAGCTGCTGGGCCAGATCCGGCTCGGCAACCCGCGCCCGGACGTTCTGAGCCCGCTCTACAAGGGCGAGGTCAACGTGCACGGCCTCGGCTTCTCGCCAGACCACAGGACACTCGTCGTCGTCTCAACGGTGACGAACTCCGTCACCTTCATCGACACGGCGACCAATGCCGTGAAGGGCATGACCTATGTCGGGCGCAATCCGCATGAGGCCTTCTTCACGCCGGACGGGAAGCAAGTCTGGGCGACGGTGCGCGGTGAGGACTATCTGTCGGTGATCGATGCCGCGACACTCAAGGAGACGGGCCGCATTCCGACGACGAGCGGTCCGGGCATGACCAAGTTCTCGCGCGACGGCAAACGCGCCTTCGTCGCCAACTCGTTCAATCCGGTGCTCGAGGTCTTCGATGTCGCGAGCCACGCGCTCGTGAAGCGGATCCCCGTCGTCTCGCCCTTCGTGCCCTTCGTGCAGGTGAGTCCGGACGGCAGCGACGTTTGGCTGACGCACAAGGACGTCGGCAAGGTCACGCGCGTCGATGCCAGGACGCTCGAGGTGACGGAGGTGATCGACAGCGGGCCGATCTCCAACCATCTCGGCTTCGGCACGGTGGACGGCGAGACGCTGGTCTATGTGACGATCGGCGGCGAGAACGTCGTGAAGGTCTACAAGCCCGGCGAGAAGACGCAGCTCGTCGCGACCATCCCCGTCGGCGCCCTGCCGCACGGCATCTGGGGATCCGACGACGGCAGCCGGATCTTCGTCGGGCTCGAGAACGGCGACAAGGTCGACGTGATCGACACGGCCGAGCAGAAGGTCGTCGCCGAGATCCCGATCGGACAGGCCCCGCAGGCCCTGGTCTTCGTGCCGGGCGCGGTTCCCGAAAGTGCGGGCACCGAAAACCTCGTGCCGCTGAAGGCAAGCCCGGAGAACCTGACTCTATCGCTCAAAGCCCCCGCGGGCGCGGACGGTTCCGGCATGGTCGTCTCGCGCAATCTCGGGCTCGTCGATGCGATCGACGTCAGTGTCGCCAAGCTGAAGCCGGCGACCGAATACGGCGTGTTCTTCGAAGGGCAGGACGAGCCCGTTGTGGTGCTGAAGACCAACGACAAGGGCGCCGGCATGGCCTCCAGCATCGGCCCGGTGCGCACGCTCGCCGCCCCCGGGGAGCCGATGGCGGGCAAGGAGCCGCGGCTGGTCGTGGTCGTGGGTCTGAAGGGCACCGCAAGCCCGGTCCTCACGAGCCGCTAGAGCCGGTTGGGTCCGTGCCGCTTTCTCAGGGCGGTTCCGCCCGTCATGTGTTCGCCTCATCGGCCAACGGATGCATCGATCGGACGCGCATTCGCGGGCGCCGATCGGATGCGTCGGTATTCCTTCGTTTCCTTGGAGAGCTCAACCGACGCTGACCGGGACACGATGCCAAGAATGGGCGAGGTAGCCCTTCCAGTTCCAGATCTTCGCGATGTCCCCGGGTTGCGAACCGCCGGCCTCGTCGAAGGAACGAACGGCGAGTTGGTGCTGGCCGATGGGCAGGTCGAGGACGACGGACCAAAAGACCCACGCCCATTGGGTGTCGGCGCGCCTGTCGATGGCGGCCTCATGCCAGTTCTCGCCGCCATCGTAGGAGACCTCGACCTTCGCGACGCCATTCTGCGTCCCGATCGCGTAGCCCTCGATCTTCGTCGTTCCCGGCTTCAACGTCGCCCCGGCAGCCGGAATGCAGATCGCGGCGTTCAAGGGCATGTCGTTGATGACGACGTTCGGATCCTTGTCGGCCGTCTCCTTCGTCGTCGTCGGAGGAAAGAGCCGATACTCCTTACGCTGGATCGGGGTATCCGCCTCCTCGTCCTGCACCATGATCGAGGCCAACCATTTGGGGCTACGCGTTCCCGCATAGCCGGGCACCACGACGCGTAGGGGAAAGCCGTGCTCGGCCATCAAGGGCTCGCCGTTCATGGCCCAGGCGAGGAGGACATCCGGCGTCATCGCCTTCTCGAGCGGGATCGAGACGCCGTAGTCGAAACGATCATCCTTCATGACGACCTCGTCATGCGCGAAGAATGCGACGTGCAGCCCGGTTCCGCCTTCGGCGCCTGCGGCGCTGAGGACGTCGGACAGCGAGACGCCGGTCCACTCCGCATTGCCAATCGCCCCGGGACCCCAGAGGTCACCCTCGACATATCCAACGTCGACCATGTCAGCCCGGCGATTGCCGGCGCACTGCATGACGGCCATGACCTTGCGCTCCGGGAAGCGCGACTTGAGATCCGAGAGCGACAGATCGATCGGCATCTTCACCTTGCCGCCGATCTTCAACCTGTAGCCCGCCTCCTCGATCTTCGGCACGGTGCCGTGGTCGCGGATGTAGAATTCGGCCTGGGGCGTGACGAAGGAGGACCGGAGCTTGGCGATCGGCGTCTCGGCGTTCAAAGGAAGCTTGCTGTGGACGAGCAGGTCGCTGGCGGGCCCGGTCGGTGCAGCGGTGGCCGCCGAAGCAGCCAAAGTGGGCCATGTCGTATGAGTCACCAAGAGGCAACTCGCCCCCTGGAGCACGGTCCGTCTTGTGGGCATGGTGACATCTCCAAGGCAGTAAGTTGCATGAAACAGAGCAACATTCCCTTCGATCACCAGTTCCCTGAAGGCGTGTCCGACGGCACATGAAGCCTTAGTTGACAGTGCTCGCGACGATCGCGTAGACGTCGCAAACGGCAATGGATTCTGCCGGGCCTCGTGCCGAACCGCCTCCCGACGGGCTGATGACTCCTACTCCACCCGCAACATGGCGGGCGAGTAGTGATGTCCGGCCCGCATCCCACCCGATGCAGACTGCCTGATCGCTCCGCCCGCACAGGAGCCGACCATGCCGCCGAACGCCCTTGCCACTCGGACCTTCCAGGCGCTCGTGCTCGCCAAGTGGGTGATGCTCGTCCTGCCGATGGCCGCTGCCGTCGGCTCGGCCTGCGCCCTGTTTCTCTGGGCTCTCGACGTCGCGACCAAGGCAAGGTTCGAGACCCCCAACCTCTTCTACTGGCTTCCCTTTGCCGGTCTCGCCGTCGGCCTCGTCTACCACTGGTTCGGTGGGTCGGCCGAGGGCGGCAACAACCTGATCGTCGAACAGATCCACGAGCCGGGCGGTGGCGTGCCATTGCGCATGGCGCCGCTGATTCTCGTCTCGACGGTGGTCACACACCTCTTCGGTGGATCGGCAGGACGCGAGGGGACGGCGATCCAGCTTGGCGGCAGCTTTGCGTCCGCCTTCGGCAAGGCGTTGCGGCTCGAGCAGAAGGAGGTCCGCCTCCTCCTCGTGGCCGGCATCGCCGCAGGCTTCGGGGCGGTCTTCGGAACACCGATCGCCGGCGCGATCTTCGCGCTCGAGGTCCTGACGGTCGGTCGCATCCAGTACGAAGCGCTTGTGCCCTGCCTCGTCGCGGCCGTCGTCGGCGACTGGGTCTGCCTGCAATGGGGCATCGAGCACACCCACTTCCTCATTGGCGTCGGGGACGGGATGCAGGGCTTCAGGCTCGACATCCTCCTATTCGCCCAGGTCGCGCTGGCGGGCATCGCCTTCGGCCTCGTCAGCCAGTTCTTCGCCGAGAGCCTCCACGCCGTGCAGGGCCTCGTGAAGCGCATCGTGCCCTTCGCCCCCTTGCGTCCCGTCCTCGGCGGCCTCCTCCTCATCGGTCTCGTCTACGTCCTCGGGACACGCGAATATCTCGGCCTCGGCGTGTGGTCGGCCAACCCGGGGGACGCGACGATCTCCGGCTTCTTCGACCCCGCCCGGTCCGACGAGTGGGCATGGGCGTGGAAGCTGTTCTTCACCGTGGTCACGCTTGGCTGCGGGTTCAAGGGCGGCGAGGTCACTCCGCTCTTCTTCATCGGCGCGGGTCTCGGCAGCGCGATCGGCCATGCGATCGGGGCGCCCGTCGACCTCTTCGCCGGGATCGGCTTCGTCGCCGTCTTCGCCGGCGCCTCGAACACGCCGATCGCCTGCACCATCATGGGCATCGAGCTCTTCGGGGCGGAGAACGCCGTCTACATCGCGACGGCCTGCTTCCTCGCATACGTCTTCAGCGGCCACTCCGGCATCTACCTCTCCCAGCGCGTCGGCGTGCCGAAGATCGACCACGGCTTCCTGCCGCCCGACGTCTCGCTGCGCGAGGTCCGGACCATCGGCAGGCCCGCGCCGGACTTCGCCTTCCCCAAGCGCCGGCGGGCGGCCCGGGTTGCCGAACCACTCTTCTTCAAACCTTCGACAGGAACCGACTTGACCCAATCGCACCACGTCAGCCCGAGCGACATCGGGATGCTCCGCATCTACCTGAAGCCCGGCGACAAGGGGTCGGGGTCGGGGCGGTTCGTCTTATGGGGCGCGAAGCCCCTCTACCGGGAACTCGTGCTGCTCGCCAAAAAGGCCGGGATCATGAACGCCGTCGCCCACCACACCCACTACGGCTACAGCAACCACGGTGCCGCGCAGGAGCCGAGCGGGGAGTATTTCAATCCGAAGCTGACGATGTGCGTCGAACTGGTTGGGCACCGTCCCGAGCTCGAGACCTTCTGCGGAGAGCATGGCGCGCTCCTCCGCGACAAGGTGATCGTGTTCAAGCACATCGAGCACTGGACGGTCGGAGAGGGTGACGGGTCCCTTAAGGATACCACCGTCGCCGACGATGATGGGGCAGCCGACCCCCCTTCCGCAGATCTGACGGCGAAGTCCACTGGCATTCCCGGACGCGACCGGCGGCAATCACCTTCGCCGCTGTCGCCTCTCACGATGGAGCAATCCCGATGAAGTTCGCCGCCGCCTCCTGGCAGTTCTGGGCACTCTCGTCCGCGGCCTTCGCCGCCCTCACGGCGATCTTCGCGAAGATCGGGATCGAGAACGTCAACTCCGACTTCGCCACCTTCATCCGGACCGTCGTCATCCTTCTCGTGCTCGGCGCGATCCTCGCGATGACGGGACAGTTCCAGGCCCCAGGATCGATCTCCAGGCGGACGTACCTGTTCCTCGTACTGTCGGGCATCGCGACGGGAGGATCCTGGCTCTGCTGCTTCCGTG
This sequence comes from Aureimonas sp. AU40, assembly GCF_001463785.1. Classification (NCBI taxonomy): domain Bacteria; kingdom Pseudomonadati; phylum Pseudomonadota; class Alphaproteobacteria; order Hyphomicrobiales; family Aurantimonadaceae; genus Aureimonas; species Aureimonas sp. AU40. Next base: position 1,324 of record NZ_BBWL01000013.1, on the reverse strand, counting down.
CCCTGAAGCTCGGCGACGCCGCGCGCGTCGCGCCGATCGACAAGCTGAGCGTCGTCCTCGCGAAAATGTCGGCTGTCCGTACCTGCGTCTCCAGAGCGGACTGACGGCTATCCACCCTAAATCGCCAGCGGCAGGTGCATGGCCACGAGGTCGGGGTCCAGGCCGACCTAGCGGGCGATCCGCGACGGCCGCCACCCCAGTGCGGCGAGGTCCGCGATCCGCTCACGGACAGGGCGCTCCAAGCTCGAGTTGAATCGGATGCCAAGCTTGCCGCCTTTCGTGAGCACGGCCCGTTCCGAGATGCCCAACATCGCCGCGATGGCGGCCGGCGACGACCGGCCCCAGGCGTGGGCGCGTAGGACGGCGGTCATCTCCGCCGTCCAAATCGTGATCTTCTCAGCCGCGGCCGCCCTCGTCGTCCGGGACCATCTCGGCCGGCGGATACGTCCGGCGTGGAATGCCCTCGCTCGCGATGCGAACGGCCTGCGAGTCGTATTCGGCCGCCACCTTCATCCGCACGAGCACGTCGTCCAGGATCGCCCCGACCTCCTCCTGGCAGTCCGCCTCATAGTATTCGATCGCGCCGCAGCCGGCGGCGTAGGCGCGGCGGGCGACCTCGCGCAGGAGGTCCAGGTCGACGGCCGGCGCGGGACGCGATGCCGACCTCGCCGCCGCCGTCTTCGCGATCAGGGCGTCGATCTCGGCCCTACCCTCCGGCGTCCCGGTCGGCCGCTTATTCCAGGGTCGGAACGCCGCCAACGTGTCGAGGTCCGGCCACGCCCCGTCGAAGGTCATGGCGCGGTCGTCGATCGTCAGGAAGGCCGGCGGACGGGTCGTGGAGAACTGCAACGCGAGATGGATCCGGTTCGCCTCGGTCGCGCCGAACTCGGTCACCAGCTCGACCCACAGCCAGTCCTGGACCGCTGTGAGCCCGCCCGGATCCTTCAGCCTGCTCGACACGATCACGACCTCGAACCGGTCGTCCTCGACCAATGCCCGGAGGAACGCCATGGCGCCCGGCGTCGGCGGATCTGAGATCGTCGCGGCGTCGGTCCATGGGCTGGTGTACGAGTGGAGGACGCCGTCGAAGTCGAGGGCGATGAGGCGCTTGTAGCTGGTCATGACGCTTCCTTTTCGGCAGCACGGGCCTCGTAGGTGTGGAGCAACACGTCGCCGGCCGGGTCGTCCGACAGGAGGACGCCGACCGTGTGCCGAAGAGCATGCCTCGTGGAGTCGTAGCCGTGCCTGGGAAGACCGGCGATGCTCTGCAGGTAGTGCGCGGCCAGGCTGTCGCGGCGGTCGCGGACGGACCGCCGCCTGCCGA
>NZ_BBWL01000012.1:0-36804 GCF_001463785.1 Aureimonas sp. AU40 | reverse complement strand
CCGCCGCCTGCCGAGGCCGAGGTCGCCCGTGAAACGCAGGTCGGGATCCTCGGGCATGCGCGGGTTGAGCGCGCAGAAGTGCCACTGCCCGACGATCGCACGGTGCTCGTCCTTGGTGAGGGCGCCGGGGTTCATGACGGCACCTTCACCGGCAACCGCTCACGGCTTCGCCCGGCCACGTAGCCGCATCCGTAGGCCCCGATCGTGCGGTCGACGAGCAGGCGGACGTGCTCGGTCACATGCTGCGGCGGCACCCAGTGCCGCCTCTCGTCCTCGTGCTCCTCCTCCGTCGCGGCGTCCCAGGAGCAATGGACGTTCGTCTCGCCGTAGCTCGCCTCTCCGGTCCAGGTGCCGAGTTCGTCGCGAACGAGGCTGGTGATGCAGGTCTCGTCGATCGACATCATGCCGAGGCCTCCTCGAGGTAGACGTATCCACCGCTGCGCCCCGGCCGGGACCCGATGCGGTGACCTTCGATCTTGAGATCGCGGACGGTCGCCCAGACGACCTCGGTCGCCGCGAGAGGCCCTCCGTCGGAACGGTCGGCGTAGACGTGGTCGGCGATCTCGGCGGCGCGGATGGGCCGGCCGGCGGTGCGGATCGCGTGCAGGACGCGGTCGCGAACGATCCGGGGGCGGTTCATGCCGCGTCTCCTCAACGCGTCATCAGGACCAGGCGCTCGCCCTTTAAATAGGTGAGCCGACTGCGCAGAAAGAACCCGCGTACCTCGTCCAGCGGTCGGGCAAGACCCTCCTGCTTTCGGAGACTGGCTTCTTGGATCTCGGTCTCGATGCGGGGCGATCTTCTCCTCGGCTTCGGCAAGAGACAGGGGCGGCTGATGGACGTAGGCCTCCTCTCCGTTCACGTCGTCTTCCAGCTCGCCTGGGAAGCGGGCCTGGAACGCCGCGTTGAGCATGACGACCGCCTTCCCGCAGTCGACTTCGACGGCCCTCTTCGGGTCGCTGAACTCGTCGAGGCAGACGCTCGCCTCGACGCGGATCTCGATCGCTGGCTGGCCGGGGCCTTCTGCGCAGTAAAGCGCCAGCCAGTCAATCGAGGCGTCGGCGTAGGCCGTGTCGTCGGTGACGCGGATGTTGCGGACCGTGTTCCGGTCCAGGGCTTCCAACTTCAACATGTGTGCACCTCTTTCGGTGCTGCGCGGGCCCTTTTCCGCATACTTGGGGCGGTCGGTGATCCGGTTCGAGGCGCCAACTCGGCCGGTTTCGTCCGGGCCACGCCGCCGGACTCGGAATTCGTCTTCGGCTAGTGCCGGTATCCTGCGAACGGCACGGCCGGTGCGGGGTAAACGGGTTCGAGGCCGCGCTCGGTGGCGGCGTCGAAAAGGTCGGCGACGTCGAGGTCGCCCCGTGCCGTCGCGGCGGCGATCGCGTCCGTCAGGTCGTCGTCCGAGACCTCGTCGCCCCATTCGATGCGGTGCTGCACAAGGCCGGTGATGAACCCGGCGGCCGCGACCTGGACCGCGTGGATCTCGGCGTCCTCGGCCGTCATACCGGCGACGGGACGGACGATTTCGAGGTGGTCGTAGCGGTCGCACATGATGCCGACGACGACGGAGCCGCGCTGCCAGTAGATCTGGTAGACAGTGCCGGGGCAGTTGTCGGGGACGTGCGCGGGGAGCGTGGGGGTCATGCGGCCCTCCTGCGGACATCGAGGACGCAGAGCCGCCTCGCGACGGCGTCGACCGGGAGGCTCAGGTGCGCCGCGATGGCCTCGACGGAGACGCCCTGCTCGGCGAGCGATAGGACGGCGGCGTCGCGGCGGGCGGACCAGAGGAGGACGCTCATGCGGCGGCTCCCATCACATAGCCCCGCCCGACGGACGCGACCGGTACGCCGCGACGGCGCAGGTTGTGGACGAGGACGCGGACCGTCTTCGTCCCGGCGTCGCTGGCCTCTCCGTAAACCGCCGCCGCGATGTCGCGGGCCCTCAACGGGACCTCCGCCGAACGCAGAACGTCGACGACACGGCCGATCCTGGGTTCCGCGCCCTCGCAGACGCTGCGCAGCGGTCTCACCGGCAGGCGGATGTGGAGCTTCTTGCGGCGCCCGTCGACGGCCACCGCTGTCCTCCCGAGCGCCGCCGCGACGTCGGCGACCGGCATACCTGAGGCGATCAGGCGGCCGAGCCGGATCTGCTGTGCGCCGGTCCAAGGTTTGCCGTGCGAGGTCATGCGGCGCACCTCTCGAGGAGGTAGCCGCCGCGACGACCCTTGACGGACCCGATCCGCGTGCCGGACCGGGGAAGGTCCATCACGGCCTGGCTCACGTTCTCTGTGGCGTACAATGGGCCGCCATCCGGCCGACCCCGGTAGATGATCTCCGCGACCTCGGTGGCCGTCAGCGGACGTGGCGCCTGCTCCAGGGCGGCGAAGACGCGGACCTTGAGACCGACCGGCCGTCCGGCGTCGTCGAACTGCGGGACGCGGATGTCCGGCAGGCGGTCGAGGCGCATGAAGTATGAGAGGCGGCGGTTGAGGATGTAGCCGTTCGCATAGTGGCCGACCTGCTTGCCCCGCACCCCCATGTTCCCCTTGCTGATCGCCGCCCGGATCGAGGCGATCGGGTTGCCGGGGCGATCGGAGCCGTAGACGGCCTGGACGAGATCGTCCGGCGTGACCGGCGTCGTTGCGGTGCGGAGGCAGACGAGAACGCGTTCGTAGACCGTCATGCGACACCCCCGACCGGCAACCGGGACGCTTCCCACGCGGTCCGGACCGCGTCCGCTTCGTCGCCATCGATCTTGAGGTACGCGATGGCATCCTCGACGCCGGCCTCGGTCAGCTCCTCGCGTCCTCCCTCCAGACGCGAAAGCCAGTATGCCGGCACGCTCAAGGCGGCCGCCATGGCGACTTGGGTCAGGCCGCGCTCGTCGCGGAGCCTCCGGAACGCGAGGCCGAGGGGCGAATATCTGGACACATGAGGACACTCCGAGGGCGGGAGGATGCCTGAGCATAATACGTCCCAGAGTTAGTTACAATATCTTGCCAAGATGTTGTCGAGGCATTCCGAATTGCCGACGCATCGGCTACCTTCTCCGTGCGGCGCGGTGCCGTCGGAGGGCGCAGGGATGCGTGGATTTTTGAAGAAGCTGGCGGCGGCTCTGGCCCTACTGCGAGCGTCGGTGTCGCATGTCGTCCTGACGGCCGTGCGCGGCGTCGACGGCGTGCTCACATGGTGCTGGGAGACCGTCACGAGGTCGGCCGTGGACGCGCCGGTCGACTACGAGCCCGACCTCGGCCCGGAGCCGATGCTGCCCGAGCCGGCCACCTCGGCTGACCTGGACGAGCGGATGCTGCTCCAGACCGGCGAGCAGGTCGTCGCGATCGCGCAGGCTCTCGTGAAGGGTCAAGGCGTTCCGGCCGGCGTCGACAGGACGCTCGCGCTATACGTCGCCAATCTGTCGAGGGACGACCAGTGGAATCTGGCCGGCGCCGATCCGATGGCGGTCGGCCGCCACGTCGCGGGTCTGGACGAGATCAGGTCGCCGGAAGGGTTCGCGCTTCGACGGCCGGAGCCGGAAGCGGACGAGGCCCGGGACGTCGCCAGGCGGAAGCGGCTGGCGGCAGAGGCGGAGCGGGAGCGGACGGCGAAAGCGGAGTATGCGGCCGCGCAGCGTCGTGAGCGCGTCGAGAGGGTGGAATGGGAAGCAGGCCTCCTGAGCCCGTCGCCTTCCCTCAGCCTTTGAGGCCGCGCAGCATGGCCCGCATGCGGCGGTCGACCTCGGCCTGGTCGGCCTGCCGCTGCCGGGCGGCGAGCTGAGCCTCGAGGGCGCGGATGCGGCGGTGCAGGGCTTCGCGGTCGCGGGCCTCGATCACCGCTTCGACGTAGGCCGCCCGGCGAGCCTTGTAGTTCGCGACGCCGGCGTGGAACGCCCCCAAGCCGCCCAGCATCGATCCTTCGACATTCATCCGGTGCATCTCGATCTCCTTCGCGTCCCGTGCCTCATAGATATCGATCACAGGTATGAAAGAACCGTTAATGGCTGACAACATCGACACCGCCGCCCCCGATGCGGATCCTGTGGACGAGAAGGCAACCCGGAAGGCGAAGCGCCTGGAAGACGCCAAGGCCCGGTCGGCGGCGTCGAGGCTCGCACGCAAGCGGTCCCTGCCGGCCGACCTGGAGACCGTCCACGCCACGGTGGTGCTCTGCCTGCTCGACCTCGTGACCCTTCCTCCTTCGCGTCGCGCCGGCCGTGCTGAGGTGATCGGAGACGTCACCCGCCAGGTGCTCAGGACGCTCACGGCGATGGGCCACCCGGACGTGCACGGAAGCTGGCTGGCTATGGTCGAGGCGACGAAGTCCCGCCTGGAGACCGAGAGGTGGCATCACCCCCTGAGCCACAGACCCTTCGCGAGACCCCCTGCCGACACCCCCGTTACTCCTACTGCATGCAGCTCGCTTCACTCCGATCGAATCGTCGAATCGACAGGCGAAACGGATCGCGTTCGCACGGGCTGACCGTCGACCCTTCGATTCGTGACTTGCCGGAAGAGGTGCGAACTTCCGGCGTACGCACCCCAACACTATGGAGCCCCGCCATGCCCCTCTGCAGCCCCCTCCCGGACGAGAGCCGCGTCGTCGATCTCGAATACGGCCGCATCGTCAACGTGCCCGACGACGAGATCGCCGACGACATCCGGGCCTGGGATCGCGACGTGGAGGAGATCTGCCGCGAGGCCGAGCTTGAGGACATGGCCACCGCGTATCGTGGCGTCGAGATCGACGACGATCCGAGCGACGACGCCGGAGAAGACGAGGACGATGCCGAGGAGTACCTCCATTGAGCGCGTTATGGCTTCCCTGCCGGCCGGAAGACATCGTCATCGGCGACGCCATCTCCCTCGGCGGCCGCGACCCCTCAGGCGACCCGTTGACGCTCAGCGGCCGCGTGAGAGCCAAAGGCGAGACCGGCACCCTGATCGCGGAATGGACGATCAGGTCAGGGGCCGGCGGCCCCGCCCTTCGCGCTATGGTCGAACACCATCGTGAGGCGCGACCGCCTCCTGGCCGGCGGCCTGCGTCGGCATCCCGCGCACGCACCCGCCGTGAGGACGGACGAAGCCGGCGCGGCGTTCCTGCGGTCCCTCGTCGCCGGTGCCGACGCGTCCAGGTTGGCGGCATGCGTGAAGCCGGGACCGGACGGCCAGCCCGTCGGCATCGAGGCGGCGGAACGGATCCTGTCGGGGCGCGAGATGGCTCACGAGTGGATGCTGCGGCAGCTCGACGGGAAGATGTCGGCGGCGGCCCAGAGGGCGTACGTCCCGGTCGTGCAGGCGAGCCGGACGGCGGTGCAGGAGGCGGCGGTGGAGGTGAAGCGGTCGGCCGGGCCGAGGGTGCCGGAGAACCATCCCGTCTACTCCGACCCCGAGGTCGTGGCGCTGCTGGAGGCGCTGCCGGGGGCGTACGTTTCGGCGGTACGGGAACGGCGTCAGGTGGTCATGGAGGCGGTCGAGGCGGCAGGCGGGTAGGAGCGCGGCCGGGAGCGGTGAAGGGGGTTGGAGGGGCGTCTGGCGAGGGTCAGGCGCCCCTTTCGCGTGTCGGGGTGGTGAAAATATTTCGAGGGCCACAGAGGGCCGTAGGACGGGTTGAATGGGTGGGACGGGTACGGAGACGGGTTGGAGGTAGGTCGGGGCTGTGAGGTGCCTCCAGAGACGCGTAGCGGATTTCGGCGGGTGGCGGGTATGGGTCGCGGCGGGTAGTAGAGACGGAAGGAGAGTAAGTAACGGGAAGAAGAGTCGAAGAAGGGTGGGTTGACGGGTGTTGACGGGCGGGGCTTATAATCGCTTCGCGCCTAGGTGCTAACCTCAACCCATACCGGCAGGTATGGGATACGTATAAGAATAACCTACTACCTGCTGGTAGTAGGTACTTTTGATAGATAGTATCCTCTTCCTTCGGAAGAGGACGCGCACGCGAAGCCGTCGTTCCGCCGCCCCAGGAGCCATCCCGTTGCCCCGCTTCTCGCCCCGCCCGACCCCCTTCTACCTTCCCGCCGCGACCTCTTCGCCGTCGCCTGTCGCCGCCCGCGACGTCTGGACCGATCGCGGCACCGACGCGCTCGTCGTCGGTGACGTCGTCCTCGTCACAGAACAGTGCGAGGTGGCGTTCCGCCACGAGGGCCGCGTCGCCATGCGCGGCACCCGCAAAGCCCCGGAGAAGGTCGACGACCACGGGCGGGCGGTGAAGCGGCGTTGCCTCCGCAGGACCCTCGCGATGGTGATCCAGGGCAAGAGCGTCAAGATCGGCAAGTCGGAGTTCACGCACCGCACCCTGACCCTCTGCGTCATGTGGAGCCACGCCGAAGTCGCCGAGGAGGCGTATCCGGTCGGCCGCAAGGTCCGGCTCGGCCAAGCCAAGGTCGGGAAGGATCGGCTGAAGCGCGTCGAGCGCCTGGTCGGCAGCGGGCCGTCCGAGAGGTCCGACGAGGCCGGCCGCGCCATGCTCCTGCAGCGTCTCCTGGCGGCATGCGGTCCCGATCCGGTCGAGAGGCTGCGCCTCGCCGTCAACCCCCTCTCCGTCCTCGCAGGGACGCCGCAGACCTTCTCGCGTGTCGCCGCGGGGATGATCCTGGACGGGTCGTTCCCGGTCCGGTCGTGGATGATCTCGCAGATGGAAGGCCGCATGGCCATCCCGGAGGCGATGGACAAGGACGAGGACCGCGATCGCGAGTGGGCCGAGATGGAGGCGGCGTCCCGGGACGAAGACGACGACTACGGCCAGGAAGACGAGGAATTCGACGACTGAGCCGCTTTATCCATCTTGGAAGGGACGCCTCCCCCTTGCCGCAAACCCGCTCTCCGCCTATCCTTCTTCCCGTAGGCCGCTGCGTTTCGCACGGTTTGCGGCGCTAGCGGGTCGGGTGGAGCAGTCCCCCGACCCCTCTTTTTTTTGAGCCGCACCCGATGACCAATTTCTTCGACCATCAACTCGCCGACCTCGCTCGCACCCTGGCCCGCATGCAGACCCAGCCGGGCTACCTCGCCCTCTGTGCCGTCGGCCATCATGGTGCCGGCCGTACGTCCGCGCCGTACGAGACCACCGTCCTCCTCACCCCTACCTTGGACATGGACGCGGCTTTGCATCGGGCATGGGAGACGGACGTCAGGGAGGTCGTAGCCTCCTACGTCGCCCGCCATGCCCTCGAGCGCGGCGTCGTCGGCGTTCGCGTGATGGTCGCGCTTGCGGCGGCCGAGGAGCCCGGCTACTGGCTCCAGGTGCATGCGTCCGACGTCGGCGTCAGGCAGGTCGGCCGGCCGATGGTCGAAGCGCGTAGGCCGTTCAGCGTGGTGCAGGGAGGCCGGTCGTGAAGGTCGGGGTCGACCTCTCCGGCCTCGACGCGCTGCGTAAGGACTTGCGGCGTCTGTCCACTTGCGACCTAAAGCGAGCCGTCTACGGGACGCTGCACGCCAACGAGCGCCTCGCCCGCCGCTTCCGTTCCGACATCGAAGGTAGCCCGGCGAGGTTCACTCGGATCCACCCTGGCGAGAAGCGGTCGGCCGTGGTCAACAACCGGGCCCGCCGCGAGGTTGGTTCGGTGACCTCGTCGATCGCCGTCCAGAAGAGGCAGTCGCGCTACCTGCGCTTCGCCGTGGGTGAGGACGACGTGCGCACACCCGGCGAGGCCGGCTTCTCGACCAAGACCAACCTCATGCCCACATTAGCCATCCGCAACTACCGGATCTAGGTGCTGTTGACATAGTGGGTTCACGGATTGGCTGAGGGCTGATTCAAGGCTGCCTTTTGGAGGCAGGGTTGGCGCGAGGCGATCTGACGAACGAGGAATGGTCGGTGATCGGGGTGCTTCTGCCGAGCGAGCGAGGTCGCAAGGCCCGCCCGGCGCACGACAATCGGCGGTTTCTCGACGGCATGCTGTTTGTTCTGCGGGCCGGCTGCCCGTGGCGCGACATGCACGAGCGCTACGGCAAGTGGAACTCGTTCTACATCCGCTTTCGGCGCTGGGCCGAACAAGGCGTTTGGGACGCGCTGTTGGAAACGCTCGTCGAGCTTGGGCTGACCGACGACTGGCAGCACATGATCGACTCCACCACCGTTCGCGGCCACTCTCAGGCGGCGGGCGCTAAAGGGGGACCTGTTCGCAGGGCTTTGGTCGAAGCCGCGGCGGCTTTACGTCGAAGATCCACGCCCGCGCTGACGGTCAGGGACGCCCTCTTGGCTTCGTGCTGACCGGCGGCGAGGTGTCCGACTACAAAGCTGTTCCCGCCCTTCTCGCCATGCCAATCGGCAAGCCGCGCCTCATGCTGGCTGACAAGGGCTATGACGGGGATGAGGTGCGCCAGTCGTTGCTCATGAGGGGCGTCATGCCCGTCATCCCGCCCAAGGCCAACCGCCGGACGCCCGCGGCTTGCGACTTCAAGCAATACCGAGACCGCAACCGCATCGAGCGTATGTTCAACCGCCTGAAGCAGGCGCGCCGCATCGCCACGCGCTACGACAAAACCGCCAGTTCCTTCCTCGCCTTCCTCTCCCTTGCCGCCTCACGCATGTGGCTCAGGGACTATGTCAACAGGCCCTAGGTCGTCCTGCCCATCTTGACTGTCGCGCTCGACGTCGAGCAGCCCCCGGCTGCGACGGTCCCCGTCAAAGTCAGGGGCACACGGTAGTGCCTCCTGCGGACTGATCCTTGCCCGCCCGTGGATCCACCGCGTATGGTGACGCTATGGCTTTCGTATTGCGTAATTTCGACAAGACGCTTCAGGAACTCGATCTCGACGACTTGATCTACAAGCACGTCGGACGGCGGAGCGAGTCGCCCACCGATGTCTGGTTACTCTCGACACTCGACGCGATCGAAGAGAACATGAGGCACTCGCGAACCTTCGAGAAGTCGAAGATCTTCAACCCATCGCTCTGCGCGTTCGCGATCTTGGAGCAACTCGGCACCACATACGCCGACGCGTCGGTGATAGCCGGCACCAAGACGAACGGCATCCGTGCGGCGCTTCACAACTTTTGCGGAATCCCGGACCAGTCGCCGGAGTCCCATCATCTCTACCGCTTCCGAAACGCCATCATGCACGACGCGTCCATGACCAACGTCTGGACGGAACGAGGTGCCGTGAAAGGATACTACTTCTTCCGCTACTCCGACGATCTACCGGTCGTCATGCGACCGTCTTCGAGAGAGTGGAACGGCACCTTCGCCGACATATCCGACGACACGACTTCGCTCATCAACCAGACGAAACTCGTCGATCTCGTCTCGGACGCGATCAGTGCGGTAAGCGCGATCTTCTTCGATCGCAGGGGTGACCTCAAGGTTCTGGTCGACAAGGATACGATCCTGACGAAGTTCTTGGTCTGGAAGCCGCGTCAGCCGAAAAGGTGACCTATCCGGACACGACGGGCCGGACAGGTCAGGAATGGCGTATGTCTTGATGCCGTTCAGTCGACCTTCACCGACTTGAGGGTCTTCGTCGCCAAGGCGCCGAAGAAGCCTGTCACTTGCCATTCGGCCAGGCCGCCCATCTCGTTGAGCACCGTCCACCGCTCCATGTTCGTGCGGCCCTTGGTGTCTTCGATCCGGGCGATCAGCGCCCGCATTCGTTCGACGAGGGTGTTGGTCTCGACGAGGTAGATGTCGTCCGACGGACTGGCTTCGGACTTGCAGACACCTGGAGGGCCGACGAGCAGGAGGCCGTCGCAGCGGGTGCCGGTTTCGTTGTCCTTCAGCCATTGCAGGTGGTTGTGCGCCTGCCCTACCTCGGACTTGTTGTACTGTGCCGGTTCGTTCTTCTCCGTCTTGAGTTCGAAGGCGACCAGGGTCTGCTGCGCCGTGGAGACGGGTTTGTCGGCGTCGGCCGTGTTGTCGACGCTGCCGACGCCCAGCGCGGTGCGGGCCGCCGCTGCCGTGCTGGCGCCGGTCCCACCGTTCGCGATGGCGAGGTCCGCGCCGCTCCAGTCCGCGTCGTTCACGCTGCCCTTTGTCGCCAGGGCGCCGAGGCCAAGCGACTGGCGCGCGCCCAGGGCGGTGTTCGACGCAGTGCCGCCCTTGGCGATGGAGAGCGGCGAGCCGCTCCACTTCGCGTCCGACACCTCGGCCGCCGGCAGCGCGCCGGCGTTCTGCGTGGAGCCGTCCGAATAGTGGACGAGCAGATCGCCGCCGGACGACACCTCGAAGCGGCTGATGACGCGGCCTGCGACGAGGCTAGCGAGCCATTGAGCCTCGGTGCCGACGAAGCCGTTCGCGACGGCCACCTGATAGGCCGAGAAGCCGCGTGGGCCGAGCAGGTCGACGCCGGGCGCGAAGGTGCCGTTCGGGCGCTCGAAGGATAGAAGCGAGCCGTCCCAGGCGTGGCGCGGCGGCGGCCCGATCGGCCCTTGGATGCCCGCCACAAGGATTTCCACGGTCTCGATGTCACCGTTCATCGTTGATCCCTCGTTCCACGACGATGGAGCCCATCAGGATCGTGGTTTCGTCCCATTGCCCGGTGCGCTCGTCCAAGATCCGCCGCTCGATCTCGAAAGGCACCACGCCGACCGCGAGCTCGCGCGTCTGAGGCGCGGTCAGGAGCAGTTCCACCTCACCCACCAGCGGCGTCATGGTCAGGGCGGTGTCGCGCCCGGTCTCGTATTGGATGCGGTTGCAGCCCGTGCCGGTCGAGAAGGCGATCACGGAGCCGGTCAGGTTCAGCACGTCGCCGGTTAGCCCTCGGAAGCGGAAGCGACGCCGGAAGGTGTTGCCCTGGCGCAGGGCCATGTCGTGCGTCGCGGTCATTGCAGGATGCCCGTGCGATAGCCGGCGACCTGCTCGATGATCATCCGATACGGGCGACCGGTCAGGAGCGAGACGCCCAGGTCGGCAAAGTTCGTCGACTTGGCGCCGCCGCCCTGTTCCCACCATGTCGTGCCGGCGATGGTGATCGAGCCCGACGTGATCGCGATGTTGATCTGCAGCGTGCCGCCGATGTCCGGCAGGTTTGCGAAGTCGAAGGTGACGGCGCCGGCCACGGTGATGGACTGCACATTGCCATCGGCATAGTCGAAGGTAACGGTGCCGCCCGTGGCGGTACCCTTGGCCGCCCCCGGCTTGCCGCCGAGCGAGATGGCTCCGGTGGTCTTGTCGCCAGCCTTTGCCAGCGCGCCGATGTCGGAGAGCGCCGAAGCCGCCTTCACGAACCGCTCGTCGCTCTGGGCCTTGGTATAGGCCGCGCCCTGCCCGCCTTCGACCGTGGCCTTCAGATCGGCCAGCGCGGTCTTCACCGCCGTCAGGCCGCCGGCCAGATTGTCCAGCTCGTCGTCGACCTTCTCGGCCTCGATCGTGCTCTCGGGTGGGCCGAGATCGCGGTCGCGGGTAAAGTTCTGCGTTCGGAGGAAGGTGTTCTCTTGGAAGGGCATGCTGCCTCCATGAAAAAGCCCGCCGAAGCGGGCTCAAGCAACAGGTAAGGAAGTGTCTTCAGGGTCCGTTCGAACACGGAGGGGCGGCGATGGCAGAGGTCAGCGAACTCGACAAAGCGTGCATCGACGTGCTGCGCGACTATAGCCTGGTGGAGAGGCGACTTGCCTGGCTGTTAGCCGCTCTGCTTGAGATCAAGTCGGATGATGGCGCACGTATCTTGGAGATCGTCCGGGGTAACGACACTCGCTACAAGCTGATAGGCGAATTCGTTCGCACAAAAGCGCCAGATTTCGCACCATTTTGGCGCCAGATGAGACGTGCGCTCAAGGTGGTGGATGAGGGCCGAAATAAGGTTGCGCACTGGCATGCAATTGCAGACCACGGCGAGATAGCTGGCGGTAGTGCCACCTCTACGCCAGCATTGAAACTCGTCCCACCTACGGATGTTTTCGTCGATAACGATATTGCACTTAGCGTTGAAGATATTAGCGAACTCAGCCGAGCTTGCCGTCATGCGACACGAGTTTTGATGTTCTTTTTTTTGACAGTCAGATGGGAGGTTCAAAACCCAGACGCCGAGAAGTATCTACTGCGAGATATATTTCTCGAACCATTTCCAGATCAGTTCCTGGGAGATATGTTCCAACGTATTGCTGAAGCACACGCTCGCCTTCCAGAAGCGCCGCATCAGTCAGCGGAGGCTGGGGGCTGAGGCGTCCTTTGGTTTCGTCGTCGAGGTTCATCGCTAAGCTCCTATCGATCGGCTAGAGCGCGCTGAAGCGCGGAGGGCTGCTCACCCTGCGCCATCCAAGGTGGAAGCGTCACCGGCCCGGGTTTGGGTCGTTCTTCCTTTGAGTCGACGGCGGCGCCTACCGTGGCCGCCTTCACGTACCGCCGGGCGAGAGCGCCGAACATGAAGTCGGCTTGCTTCCGGTCGGTCGGCACCTTCGACATCAAGAAGCGAGCGCGCTCCGGGTTAAGGAGAGCGTCACGCACGAGCTCGTCGACGCTATTGATGCCATTGAGGCGCATCGCGTTGAAGAGCGCCGCAAGACCGCCCCCAGCCAGCGCACCGGGCGCACCACCGACTGCCGCGCCGGCTGTGCCGCCGGCAACCGTCGTCCAGTTCTCCAGTCCAGCGTTCATGACGTTCTGCAGGATCGAGCGCTGGTCCTGCGCCGTGTTCGACTGGTTCGGGATCTTCACCGACGCGTTCGACCGGTTCGAGCGCTGCAAGTCCGCTGCAACGGCCTCCAGCACCTTCACCTCGGGCTCGGTGAAGACCGCTCGCAGCGCGTTCCGGTTCGTCTTGACGAAGGTCTGCAGCTGGTCGGCGCGGAGCAGTTCCCGCCCACTGGTGGCGGCCTCGGTATTCGAGACGAAGCGCATCATGACGTGGTCGGCGACGGCCTTGCGAAGGCCCTGCGCTGCGTCCTTGTCACCTCCGACCCGCCGCCGAAGGGTCGCCAACTGCTCGGCCGTGTCCTGGCGAGAGAATAGCCCGCCGACGATGTTTCGGACGCTTTCGGGGTCCTCGGCGCCGATCAGCTTGCCGAAGGCACCCCGCTGCGCATCGTCGAGCGCCGCCTTCCGGGCCGTTGCGGCCTGTTCGACGGCGCGCGCCGCATCGCCCGCGTTCCCAATCTTGATGTCGAGTTCGGGAAAGGCGCGGAGCGCGTCGGCATGGTTGCGGCGCCAGTTCTCCAACTTGCCCGCATCGATCGCACCCGTATCTCGGTCGATCGCAGCCTTGCGAAGGCTATCGACCGCATAGGCCTCGATCGCCGCCATCCCGTCAGGCCCGGACGCCTGACGGAATTGCTGCACCCGCTCGAAACCACTGGCGCCGGGCTGAAACACCCGGCCCGCCACCCGTGCGCTCTCCACATTATAAGGTGCATGATCGGCCGGGCGGGCCAAGAGCGGGCCAAGCTGGCGATTGTCGAACGTGGCCGCTCGCTGCCGTGTAGCTTCAGTCGCCGTGTCGAGGCGGGCCTTCGCGTCGGCGTCGAACGGAGTGAAACCTTGTTCGCCGGCTGGGGAAGCGCTATTATCAGCACTGCTTGCGGCCCGCGCGAAGTGCTTCTCCTGTCCGGTCTCTGTGGGAAGGCGCACAAGTGGAAGGTCGTTACCGGAGTGGCTATCAGGGGTGTGCTCCCTGACCGCAAGCATCTCACCGATCTGCGACTCTTTTCGGCGCCCCGATGACACGATGCGCCAGTATTCATCGCCGTCCACCTTGGCGAGTTCAACGACAGCAACGCCTTGTGCTTCGTCCGACGATGGCTTCACGAGCATGATGCGGCCGTCGCGGCCCTTGTGCATCTGGCTCCAGTTGCGTGCGACGTCCGTCACCATGTCCCAAGGATCGGAGTAACCAAGCACCTCCGCGTCGGCATAATGAACCGAGTTGGCAATGTGACGCGTCAGATCGCCTCGCCGAACACGAATAGGGAGCTCACCATCCCCACCGACACGCGGCGCAGTTCCGAGGTCGGGTTGTCCAGGTGCGACAGGCACGAATGTCTGGTTGTCGCGACGGCTTCGGACAAAGAATGCGTCTTTCGCATCCTTCGCGCGGATATCAGCAAGCGTCAGCCCGCCGGCTTGGCCGTTTCCTCGTCCAGCATCTTGCGGTAGTCGCGGATCGCCCGAAGCATTTCCAAGTCCGCTCCGCGCTTCGCCTTCTGCTCGATATGGGCCAGAAAAGCCTTGTGGTCCGCCGGGGCTATACGCTCCAGCGCCCTGCGAACTTCCTCCCCCGACCGTTTGCTGCTTTCGTTCGGCAAGCCAAGCGTCCGTTTCGCGTTTCAGTACCGAGGCGAGCGTGTCTTCCTCGCGCATCTGGCCCGCCGCGACGGCTTGCTCTTCGACGAGCACCTTCCGCGAAACGGCGTTCTCCAGATCGCTTTCGATAGCACCGCGAAGCTGCACCAGTCGAGCCCAGGCCGGCGACTTGCCGCTGCGGCCGCGCTCGTCGGCGATGGCCTGGCTGACACGCGAACGGTAGGCGCTCAGTTCCTTGAACGACACGACGTCGCCCACCCCGCCGATGGCGGAATAGATGGAAGCCTCGCCCGCGCTGGGAGGCTTCGCCAGCTTCGGCAAATCGGCCATGATCTCCTGCGCCGTGCGCTTGGCGTCCTGCGGCGGAAGACCGAGCGTGCCGTCAGGATCGACGGCGCCCCATAGCCGGTTCTCCTGCTCCATGGCGGCGTCGCGGCGGCGCTGGAGACTCGTTCGCATGGCGTCGCCTGCATCTTCCGGGCGCTGTCCCGAGCCGAGAGAGCGACGCGCGCCCTCCTCCCATGTCCGCGCGTCGTCGATGGTCTTCGCCGTGTCGGCATCGATCGCCTTTAGCTGGTCGCGAAGCACACGGGACACTTCGTCCGCCGCACCGTCCGGCTGGATGGCGTCTAGTGCGGTGCGGCGCGCGCTGTTCTGTTCGGCGCGGCGCTGCATGAAGTCGGCGGGCGAGCGGGTCTGCGCCTCACGCTCCAGTGCGCCGAGGCCCATGTCGCCGGTCTGCTGGAACGTGGTCGGCTTCGATCCGGGAACCAACGGCGCGGGCGCAGCATCGATCTTCTGCATCGCGGCGCGCGGATCGGTTGCGCCATCGACCAAGCGCTCACCAGCCAGACGTTCGCGCCCTGCTTGGCGCATCGGTGCGGTGAAGTTGCCAGTCGCCTCCGCAACCGCGCGCGTGAGGGCGGGAATGCCTGTCGCGACCGCGCCAAGCCCACCGCCCACGATGCCGCCGGCCAGCGCTGCCGCTGGGTCGAGGCTGTCGGGCGTGAACTCCTGCGCGGTGGCCGAACCGGCACCAGCGGCACCACCTGCAACGGCATCGGCCGTCACTGCTCCGACGCTGCCCGAGCGCCCCGCCATGGCCTGCATGAGAGGCGAGACAGCGACGCCACCGCGCGAGAGCGCACCGACGACGCCGGCCGGAACGACGGAGCCGGCCACGCCTTGGCCGACGCCGCGCGCGATCCGGTCGTTCGAGGTCTCGGCCTTCGTGTTCGCCGGGTCCAGTTCGGGCCGGATGGCGCCCATGGCGTTCGCGATCGAGCGCGAGCCGCCGAAACTGTCCTCGGGGATCTGCGGAATGTCTGTGCCGGCAACGGCGTTCACGCCGCGCGTGGCGAGGTTCATGCCGCCGCGCATGAGATCCACCGGCGCGCCCAGCACGCCATAGATCGCCTCGTTGGCGCCCGCCGTCGCGTTCATGGGGGCGCCACCGAATGTTGGCGACTGATCAGCTTCAAGCTCGAACCCGGGCGGCAGCGGCGGCGTCGCGCCGGTCGCCGCGGTTGCGCCGGTCGTCTTTGTCTCGTCGTCAAGTTCGAAGCCGGGAGGAAGCGGAGGAAGGCCACTCATTGCGCGGGCACCCACTGTCCGTTGCGCAGTTCGAGCACCTGCCCGGTCTGCTTGTTGCGGGCACGGCGCATCGGTGCCGCGTCGCTCTTGCCTGCGTCAGAGCCCGGCACGAGGCCGCCGACAGGAACTCCGCCAGCCATGGGCTGCTGCGGCTGCTGGCCGGTGAGTGTCGAGCGCATGGCGTCGTCGAGAAGCGGCGTCTGATCGATCGCGGAGAGCTGACGATCGGCTTCCCCCGGGTCGATCTCACCGCGCAGAGCCTTGTTCGCGATGTCGGCGCGCTGGAGGTTCAGGTTCGCCTTCTTCTCGAACAGGCCCATGATGAGCCCGTTGGCGTTCGGGTCGTTCCGCAGCTGCGGGAATGAACCCATCAGCACGTCCATATCGCGATCGGACATGGCGCCCGAGCCGGGAATGCGCAGCGTCGGCGCGATCTGGTTGACCGTCGCCTGAAAGGCATCGCCGGCCGTCGAGAAGCCGGGAAAGCGCTCGGCGAGCCTCCCGGCCAGCGGCCCGGTCGGAGCCTGGGAAAGCAGCTCGCGCATGACTGGGATCGTCTGAACCGAGTTTGCCGCGGCAGTCTGCCCCTCGGCAATGGTGCCGAAGCGCGTGACCATCTTGTCGGCCGCCTTTTTTGCGAACTCGCTTTCGTCGCGGCCGGTCGAGACGTTGATCGTCTGGCCCTTGCCGTTGCCGATGGCGTCGATCTTGCCATCGGAACCGACCTGATAGGCGCCGGGCGGCAATCCGCGCTGCTGCGCCTCTTCCGCCGTCAGAGTGCGGAAACCCTCGCTCTTTCGGTTGGCCGTCTGTTCGGCCAACTGTGCTGCGGGCATGATTACGCGTTCAGCCATTGTGACTGTTCCTTTCGTTCCAAAGATGAGGGGTGGTGCCGCGGCTATTGGGGCGGCGGTGCCTCGGTGTCAGGCGCAGCCATGGTCACGCTGGCGCGCCGGATAGTGTCGCCGTCGATCGTCCGAACCATAGCGTCGAACCAGGCCTTTTCCTTCGCGCTCTCGACACAGGCCCAGGCCTCCCAATACGGGCCGTCCGGCGCGCTTGGGAACGCGTTCTTGTAGGCTTGCAAGCTATCGAGCCCGGCCGCTTCCGCCTCGAACACGACCTTGAAGATTTCGGCTTTGATCTCGTCCACGGTGGCCATCAGTTGGCCTCCGATGGCGGGAAGGGCAGAACGTTGCCGCCGTCAGGCAGCAGGGGCCGCAGAATATCGACGATGCTTGGCATCCAGACGAGCTGGTAGGCCACGCCTTCGCTGTGGGTGCGGCTCGTGAGGATGAAATGCCCACCTGCCTCGCGCCCCTTGTCTGTGGGCTGCCAGTCGTCGCGCTCGTCTTTGGTCTGGAAGCCGTGCGCCTGGAGAAGTTTGTTGGCCGCTTGGGCGGAGAAGCCGCCCAGGCGCTCACCGATCTGAGTTGGAATGAGCGGCTTAGCATCCTCGGGGGCAGGAAGGCGCGTGAGGCCCATCGCCTTCATCGTGTCGTGGCCGGTCAGCTTCAGAACATGGCCTGAGGCCGCGTGAAACGCATGGACGCCTTCGAGGCCGGCCATCTTGGCAAGGCGAAGGGCTTGGTTCGTTGCCAAGCGGATCTCCTTTGCGTCGGCAACTGCGGGTGCCTGCATATTCGGGGCGCCACCATGGCCTTCCATCCGTTCTCGCACGAGCGGCAGGTCACGCTGGGCGTCTCCGTCAAGACGCTCTGGCGGATGCGAACCGCAGGAGACTTCCCTGCCCCTCTGACGATCGGTCGAAGGTCGAAGCGCTGGCGGCAGGAAACCGTCGAAGCATACATTCAGAAGCAGGAAGGGGGGCGCTAAGCGCCCTTTTTCATGACCGGACGATTCGCATTAGAAGCGCGGCCCAGGCATCCAGTGCCTTGCGCTTCTCAGGCAAGTAGGCGTTCCGGTCGTAGATCGCCGTCACCGCCGCGCCGTCGCCACTGTCAGAAACATGGTTGAGGACCTTCGACACGATGAAGCGAGGGGTCCCGATCCGCTCGCTCGTCAGGTTCGTTGCGCCGGTGCGACGCAGGTCATGCGGCCTTATGTCGGTGACCTTCGATTCGCCGAGCACCCGCCGGAAGGCATGAGATAGCGACGCTGGTAGGATAGGGCCTTCGTCCTTGCGCGGGGACGGGAACACGAAGTCGCTTTCCTCCGACAGCCCGATCGCCTCCGATATGAGCCGGACGGCCAGATCGGAGAGTGGCACGACATGGGTCCGATGATTTTTCGTCCGATCGCCTGGGATCGTCCAGAGTTTCGCCTTCAGATCCAGTTCCGCCTTCCGCATGCCTGTCACCTCGGCACGTCGCTGCAGCGTGGTCGCGGCGATCTGGACGGCAAGGGCCAGGGGCCGGGAGACGTAGACTTTTTCCGAATCAGCGACGTACTCGACGCCATCCCAGACTGATTTCAGCTCCGCGTCGGTGAGAACCCTCTCGCGGGTTGCGATTCGCTGGACGGACACGAACTGGACAGGGTTCGCGGAAATGAGCTCCTGCCAGACCGCGTAGGTGAAGATGCCCTGCAGAACAACGCGGCACTCTCGGGCGACGCCAGGAGTTCGTTCGTCTGCAACGCCATCGATGAAAGTCTGCAGGCGGCCCCTTGTGAGCGCCTTCACCGACTCGTCGCCGAGTTCGGGCACAATGTGCTTGTCGAAGTAGCGGCGTGTCGTGGTGATCGTGATCTCGCGCTTTGGCCTGCCGTTCGGTCGGTGACGTCCGTGCACGGCCTCCGCGAAGTAGCGCTTTCCAATCTCCTCGACCGTCTCAAGCCGGGATGCGGTGGCCTGGCTCTTGGCGTTCTTTCGGAGGGTGGAGGGGTCCTGCCCGCTGTTCAACTTCTGTCGTTCGGCAATGGCAGCGGCCCGCGCCTCGTTGAGTGACACGTCATCCAGCCGGCCCAGACTGATTCTCTTCCGGTTGCCAGCCAAGTCATGATATCTGAATGTCCACGACTTCACGCCGGCCGCCGTCACCCGGAGCGAGAGCCCCCTCTCCTTCATGTCGCTCCACTCGACGAGATCGCCGGTCACGCATTTGGAGCCTCGGACAAAGGTGTCGGTCAGGTTCACTTTCGGCATCGGTGGTCCCGCTGTGGTCCCGGGACCATGGTCCCACCGTGGTCCCAAAACGGCGACACTTCACGCCATTTAGGGTCCGATCGTGACCGAACCCTAGCGGCTCAACCGCCTGCCTCACAAGGGTTTTGACCGATTCTGTCCACAGGCGACCGAAGGCAGCAAAGACATTCGTAATGATGGGGTCAGGTGTTCGAGTCACCTAAGCGGCACCATCTCTTCATGAGATACAAATTTCAAAATTTTAATTTGCTTCGAGCTTAGCCCCAGAACGGCGGTTGGGAAACGCAGGTCAGACGTTGAAATCCTACCGTCTGTTATCGCGTGACGGTCGGAAGATGCCCTTGCTCGTCGTCCGCGAAGGCATTCCCCAAGCCCAAGAATAATCGCGTTTGTTCAGATCGTCCGCCTCGCATTTCGGCAAAGCCCTCGATCGCAAGTTGAGGCTTATCGTTCGATCAGGAAGCGATCGCTGCCGAGACCGACTTTGGCGCTCCGACCAGCTCGCGGTAAAGGCGATCGTGTTCGGACCAGAGATGGTCGACGCCGAAGCGCTCGAGATTGGAGCCGGAGCGACGCTTCATCTCGGCGAGATAGGCGGGGTCGCCAAGAAGGCGGTCGAAGGCCGCCGCAAAGGCGGCGACGTCGCGCGGTGGGACGAGAAGGCCGGCCTGGCCCTCGTCCAAGACTTCGGGAATGCCGCCGACATCGGAGGCGACGATGGCGCAGCCCGCCTGACGCGCCTCGATATTGACGAGGCCCATAGGTTCGGCATGCGAGGCCAGGGCGAAAATGGCGGCGCCTCGCAGGACGCGGCCGGGATCTTCCAGCGAACCGTGGAAGACGATCCGGTTCCCGAAGCCGGTCTGCGCCGCGCGCGCCTCCAGTGCGACGCGATCCGGACCGTCGCCGACGATGTGCAGCTCGCTGTCATACCGGGCCGCGATGGAGGCGAAAGCATCGATCAAGGTCGCGACGCCCTTGCGCTCGTGCAGCCCGCAGACCGTGCAGAGGATGGGAACCGGGCGGGTCAGCGTCTCGTTCGTGCCGAACATGCGCATGCGCGCGCCGCCGAGCGTGGCGTTGACGATGATCGAAAGCTGCCGCTCGGAGAACCCGGCGTCGCGCAGGGTGGCATGCTCGGCCCGGCTGATTGCAACGACCCGATCGCCCAGGCGCATGATGCGCGAATGGGAATCGAAGGAATTGTGCACGGTGGTCACGAGCCGGGCTCGGCTCGCGCGCGTCGCGACATAGCCCAGCACCGCGCCGGACATCATGTGCGCGTGGACGACGTCGATGCGATGGCGACGAATGAGGCCGCGAAGGCGCGCCAGAGAACTCAGCAGGTCCTGCGGCCTGCGCGTGCGCTGGACCAGCGGCACATGTATGACGCCCGAAGCGGCAAGGGTCGGCTCCAACTCGCCGCCCTCCCCACCATAGAAGACGTGATCCCCCTTCTCGGCCTGCACGCAGGCAAGGTCAACGGCGAGATGAACGTTGCCATGGCCCATGCGGCAGTGATTGGCGAGATGGAGGATGCGCATCAGCCCTGCTTTCGCGCGTAGATGCGGACATAGTCCACGAGGAGTTTCGAAGGATCGGGCGTCTTCTCGACGGAGAAGCCGCTGCCGAGCGCGAGATTGACCAGAGGGAACAGAGGCTGCTCGAATTCGGGCGGCGTGTCGAAGGACCAATAGGCGACGCCGTCGAGATAGAAGGTCGTCTTGTCCTTCTCGATCATGACGCCGAACCGATGGAAGTCCTTCGTCAGGTCGATATCCGTCTGCTGCATGTGGCCGATGTGCTTCTCCGGCGATTTTCCGTCCATCTGCCAGAGATGGTAGTAGCTTTGGAATTTCGTCGGCTCGTGGCCGTAGAATTCCATCACGTCCACTTCCACCGCGTATTTCGAGCGCTCGGTCCCCATTAGCCAGAAGGCCGGCCAGACGCCCTCGCCGGCCGGCAGCTTGGCCCGCACTTCGAAGTAGCCGTAGGTCTGCGCGAAGCCGTTGCCCTTCAGGTCGTGACCCGACAGGAGGCCGGCTTCCCACTTGCCGTTTTCGTTGCGCGCGGCGGTGATGGTCAGCATTCCGTCTTCTACCGTGAAGGGAAAGCCGGGGCGTGGATCGACGAATTGCGCGTCACCGAAATCGCCATGCCAGGGTGTGTGGGCGATCCAGCGCGTGTGCGGCCCCCAGGCAGAGACATCCAGCGTGTCGAACTCGTCTGCGAATGTGACCTCGTAGCCGCTGAGGTCGAGCTTCTGCTCTTCGGCATCGGCGGCAAAGCGCGGACCGAAAACGGCGAGAGCGCCGAGGGTGAGAAGGGCGAACGACGTCGTCAGACGAAGGGAGCGGAAAATGGGCATCGTGTCTCCTTGGCTACCGGCGGACTGGATAACCGGCCCTCTGGTGATCGGGTCCGAACCGCCCTAACCGAGCATGAGGATATTTTTGGGGTGGAGGCGGCCTCGAAGGAGATCGCGCAATGCCAGAAGATTGCCCTTCACCCGACCGCGACGGTCGACCCAAGGTTCCGGCTTCCCCACCTTGGCGAGATTGGCTGCGATATTGCGCAGGGCCTGCTTGGCGGCAAGGTCCGGGCGCATCGTGCGCTTGCGCATGAGGTACCAGGGATTGGCGATCTGCGAATAGCCCAGGCGAAGCCCGGAGCTGCGCCCGCGCTTGACGCCCATGTGAACGCCGCGCAGCCGCGTCGATTGAACCAGCCGACCATCGGTGGCCAGCCGACGGCTGAAATCGACATCCTCCAACCAGGCGTAAAGCGGAAGCTCGATGTCGAAGCGCAATGTACGGCGGTTCACCGTGTCGAGCCGCACGGCCATGTTGCAGCCATAGCCGTTGTAGACGGGCTGCAGGTCTTCCTCAGGGTGTAGCGTATCGGCGGCCAGAGTCTCGATCGCCTCGGCGACCGTCAGCCCAGGTCCCGGCGCCCCGTCGGCGAGAACCGTGCCCGTCGCCAGGGCGATGTCGGGATGAAGCTGGAAGAGCGCGGCCGTTTCCGCGACGTAGTCGGCGCGCGGAAAGAAGTCGTCGTCGAGAAACAGAACCGCGCCCGAAACCTCCCCGGTGAGCTGGTCCAGAATCGCGTTACGCTGGACGCAGGCACCCTGCGGAGATGTCACGACCTCCACGGCGAAGGGCAAGCGCTCGTCCAGCGGAAAGGTGAAGTCAGCCGGCTGCGCGGGGCAGACGAACACGCGCTCGGGCAGCGAGGTCTGACGTCCGAGATAGCGCAGCGTTTCATTCAGAACGGCCGCACGACCGGAGGTAACAATCGCCACGAAGACCGGAAACTTCGATACGCCGTCCAACATCCGCTCCACGCCCGCCCCATACACTTGATTTACGCCACGAGACCCGACAAGAAACCGCCCCATCAACCCATGACAACTGCATACTAACGCTCCCGCTCACATTTCAGCCACAATATGGAGACGCGAGAGCGAGATAAGGCAAGCAACGGGTTCGGATGGATAGGATCTTAACTATCGGATTCCGCAGTGCGGTAACCCACAATTGGATTTTCTTGCTGGACGTGCCGCAAAAGTCAATGCATAATGATTTGAACTGCCGGTTTTTCGTGCAGCGCAGCAAACCTATCGGCGACTCGTCCTGAACCCTGCCTGCCGATCGGCGAGGAGATTCCGCATGCCCGGCCCGGCCTTTCTGCGTCGCAAACAGCCCGATCCCGCCGGGGCCGATGCGCCCTCGCGGGACGATTCGGCGCGCGCCGGCTTGATCGGGAACATCACGGCTCTCGGCTTCCTGCAGATATCCGCCTACGTCCTCCCGCTTGCGATCGCGGCCTACACGACTCGCGTGCTCGGGTTGGAGGACTGGGGCCACGTTGCGATGACGCAGCTCGTGCTCGGCTTCTTCTGCTTGTTCGTGTCCTGGGGCTTTTCCTGGAGCGCAACCCGCAAGATCGCCGCGATCGGCGACGACCCGGTCGAAGTGTCCAAGGTGGCGATCGCGACCATCCTCGGTCAGGTTCTCCTGGCCGGCGCGATGGGCCTCGTGCTCCTCGCCTTGATCGCGACCGTGCCCTTCTTCCGGGACGCCGCGCCCTTCTATTTCTGGGGCCTGCTGGTGATCGCCGGCACGGCCCTGTTTCCGAACTGGCTGCTGACCGGGTTGGAGCGCATGCGCGCCTTCTCCGCCATCCAGATCGGCGGGCGCATCCTGACGCTCGTCTTCATCGTGCTCTTCGTCCATTCCCCGGCCGACGCTCCGCTCATCATCGCCATCCAGGGCGCGGTCTCGCTTATCGCGGGTTCCGTCAGCGTCTGGCTTCTGCACCACGACGGCATCCTCATGTGGCGCCGTCCGACGCTGCACGACATCTATGTCGAGGTGAAGGAAGGGTCGACCATCTTCTTGTCGACCACGGCCATCGGCGTCTATGTCAATCTGACGCCGGTGATCCTCGGCTTCCTCGCCGGCCCCGTGGCTGTCGGTCAGTTCGCGCTCGCAGACCGCATCCGGCAAGCCGCGCAGTCGGTTCTCCAGCCCGTTTCCACGGCCCTCTTTCCGCGGATCAGCCGTCTCGTGGCCTCGGACCCCAGCGCGGCCGCGCCGCTCCTGAAGATCTCCGGCATCGGCCTCGTGGTGATCTCGGCCGGCATCAGCGCGGCGCTCTGGCTCTTCGCACCGCATTTCGTCACCATCATCGGCGGCAAGCAGTTCGCCCCGGCGGCGGACGTTCTGCGCTGGCTGTCGCTGCTGCCGATCGTCATGTCCTTTTCCACCTTCCTCGGCCTGCAGATCCTGCTGCCCAACAAGCGCACCAAGCCCTTCAACATCATTCTGATCTCGGGCGGCGTTCTTAGCCTGATCCTGATCGCGCCGCTGACGCGCGCCTTTGGCGCCGAGGGCGCGGCGATAACGTTGCTTCTGGTGGAGGGCTTCGTCTCGCTTTGCATGGTGGTCTACGTGTTGAAGACCGGCTATTTCAAAGGCCACTGGCATGCAGGCCTGACGACGGCCTCGGCCTGACAGGGAGCGCGGCGTTCGATGGCGGCCCTCGTTCTTCTCGTCTTCTGGCTTCTCGTCTCGATCGCCTTCGTTCGCGGGGTGCCGGCACTGGTCACCCTGTTCTTCTGCGCCATCCCCTTCGGCTCGCTCGCCGCCGTTCCACCGGCGCTGACGGCGGGGCTGACCTTCACACCCTTGCCGATCGTCGCGGCGCTTCTGTCCCTGCGAATCCTGATGGCGCCCGGGCAGACCGGCTTCCTGCTCCATCTCATGCTGCGGCCCCGGTCGCAGGCTTTCCTGTTCTTGTTTCTTCTCGTCTGCATCCTGACCACACTGATCATGCCGCGACTTTTCGCGGGCGAGATTTTGGTGGTTCCGGTCCGCGCCATCGAGGGGCCGCTGGCTCCGCTTTATCCCAGCACGCAGAACGTCTCGCAGCTCGCCTATCTCACGATCTCGATCGTGACGGCGCTGACGGTTTCGGTCGGCCTTCGCGACGCCCGCAGCCGCTCGCTTCTTCCGCGCGCCATCCTGATGGGCTGCCTCGTCACGATCGGCACCGGCGTTCTCGATTTCGCCAACAGCTTCGTTCCGCTGGATGCGCTGCTCGACGCCTTCCGCACCGCGACCTATGCGCTGCTGGTGGACGCGGAGGTGCTCGGAGCCCGGCGCGTCGTCGGCCTCATGCCGGAGGCCTCGGCCTTCGGCAGCACCTGCGTCGTGCTTCTGGCGCTCCTGTTCTTCGCGCGACGCGCCTTTTCGCCGGGCGACCCGCTTCGGGTCTTAGCGCTGCCGGCCTGCGCCATCCTCGCCGTGTTCGCCGTTCTGTCCTCGTCCTCGGCGGCCTATGCCGGGCTCGGCATCTTCATGGGCGCGGTGGGGCTGGAATGGCTCTGGCGGCTGGTGCGCTTCGATCCGGGCACGATGGACCACCTGACGGTGGAGGCGATCGTGGCGCTTCTGGCGGTCGTGGTGGTCGTCGCGCTGGTCCTGTTTCAGCCGGCGCTGATCGATCGCATCGGCTTCGTTCTCGACGACATTCTCGTGTCGAAGACGACCTCGAGTTCCTTCGAGGAGCGCAGCATGTGGACGCGCACGGCCTGGGAGGCGCTCGGCTCGTCCTGGGGCTTGGGGATCGGCGTCGGCAGTGCGCGCGCCTCCAACTTCTGGGTCGCGCTCGCCAGCAACACGGGCTATCTCGGCGCCTTCCTGTTCGCGGCCTTCGTAATCTGCTGCTACCTGCGCCGGCGCCCCCTGGGGGACAAGCAGGGCGCGGCGCTGCTCACTGCCGGCCGCTGGGCGCTTCTGCCCACCTTTCTGATCGGCATCCTGATCGGCACGAGCCCCGATTTCGGGCCGATCACGGCGATGACGCTGGGCATGATGCTGGCCGTCGGGCGGCCGCGCACCGAGCCCTACATGTCGTCGCGCGGCACCCATTCTCTTTCCTACAATCAGGTCGATCGAGGCGGCATCTCACCGGCCTGAAGTGTTTCGGCGTCCTGTTTACCAGGAATAAAAATAATCCTTGCTTGACTTACAGTAACCACGATGTTGCCTTGCACCATCGAAGCGATATGAGCGGACAGATGCTATCCTTGAGCAAGCCCAAATGGGTCATCGTCGGTGCGGGTTTTACCGGCGCGGTCCTAGCCGAGCGGATCGCCTCCGTCCTGGACCAGAAGGTTCTGGTGATCGACCGGCGCGACCACATCGCCGGCAACGCCTATGACTATCCCGGTGCCTACGGCGTCCTCGTCCACAAGTATGGGCCCCACATCTTCCATACGAACAGCGAGGCGATCTGGACCTATCTGTCGCGCTTCACGGAATGGCGGCCGTATTTCCACCACGTGCTGGCTCATGTGGACGGGCGCTACACGCCGATCCCGTTCAACCTGAATACGCTGGTCGACCTCTTCCCCGCCAAGATGGCGGAGCGCCTCAGCGAATCGCTGATCGACGCCTACGGCTACGGCACCAAGGTTCCGATCCTGAAGATGCGCCAGGACGGCAACCCGGAACTGACCTTCCTTGCCGACTATGTCTATTCCCGCGTCTTCGAGAACTACACGTTCAAGCAATGGGGCTTGAAGCCGGAGGAT
The DNA here is from genome assembly GCF_001463785.1 of Aureimonas sp. AU40. NCBI lineage: Bacteria > Pseudomonadati > Pseudomonadota > Alphaproteobacteria > Hyphomicrobiales > Aurantimonadaceae > Aureimonas > Aureimonas sp. AU40. The sequence continues at coordinate 10,840 of NZ_BBWL01000012.1, read as the reverse complement.
CTGGCGCCCTCGGTCAGCGCCCGCGTGCCGATCCATGTCAGCCGCGACGACCGCTATTTCCAGGACCGGTTCCAGGCGATGCCGGTGGACGGCTACACCGCCATGTTCAAGCGCATTCTCGACCATCCCAACATCACCGTGTCGCTCGGCACGGAGTATGACGACGTGCGCGCGTCCTATCCCGATGCCAAGACCGTCTTCACCGGGCCGATCGACGAGTATTTCCGCTACGAGCACGGCGCCCTGCCCTATCGCAGCCTGCGCTTCCGCCTGGTGGAATCGGAAGAGCGTTTCGCCCAGGCCGTCGGCACGGTGAACTACCCCAACGAGTTCGGCTTCACGCGCATCACTGAGTTCAAGCATCTGACCGGCCAGAAGGGCGAAGGCTCGGTGCTGGTCGAAGAATACCCGGAAGCCTATGTGCCGGGCACCAACGAGCCCTATTATCCCATCCCGACCGAAGGCACTTCGCAGGCGCTCCAGCCCTATCAGCAGATGGCGCGCGATCTGGCGGGCAAGGTCTGGTTCGCCGGGCGCCTCGGCGACTATGCCTATTACAACATGGACCAGGCCTGCGGCCGCGCCCTGGCCCTGTTCGAGAAGCAGCTCGCGCCGGCCAGCGCAGCGTGAGTTCGGCGGCGCGCGGAGACGCTTCGATGGCATCGGTTTCGATCGTGATGGCGACCTACAACGGCGCTCGATATATCGGCGCCCAGCTGGAGAGCCTGCGCGCGCAGACGCTGACGCCGATGGAGCTGATCGTCGCGGACGACGGGTCGAGCGACGAGACGCTCGACATCGTGCGCGATTTCGCCGCCTCCGCGCCCTTCGACGTCCGCATCAAGCAGAACGAGACCCGGCTCGGCTATGGCGAGAACTTCCTTTCCGCCACCAAGCTGTGCCGGGGCGACTATGTCGCCTTCTGCGATCAGGACGACGAGTGGCTGCCGGAAAAGCTCAAGACCTGCATCGACGAGATGGAGCGGCACAACGCCGTTCTCTGCGTTCACGCCGCCTCGCTGATCGACGGCGAGTCGCAGGAGATCGGCACGTTCGACCAGGGCATCTCCCAGTTCGAGCTGCGCCCCTCCCTCTCGCTGCCCCCGTGGGACGTGTATTTCGGCCTGACCCAGGTGTTCCGCCGCTATCTGCTCGACCTCATCCCGTCCGAGCGACGCGGGTTGGACAATCACGCGGTCGGCTCGCCCCTGTCGCATGACCGCTGGGCGCATTTCTTGGGCGACAGCTTCGGCTCCACCGTGGCGCTGCCCGCTCGCCTCGTGCGCTACCGCCAACATGGCAAGAACGCCTATGGGGGCCTGCGCAAGGGCCTCCTGCTGCGCCTGCGCGGCAAGCTCGTGGCCTCCGCCGAGATCATGGAGATGCACCACACGATCGCGGCCCATCGTGCCGCCCTCCTGCGGGAGGTGGAAAGCGCGGCGGAGGACGTCTCGATCCGTTCGCACGCCCATGCGGCGGCCCTGTACTGGGACCGCTTGGCGCGTCTCTACGCCGATCGCGACCGCATCTACCGCGCGCCGCGCTTGGGCGAGCGTCTTTCCACTTTCCGCCGGCTTCAGGCCGAAAGAGCCTATGCCGGCGAGACCGGCCTTGGCCGCAACGTGCTGGTGAAGGATTTTCTGATCGGCGTTTGCCGGCTGCCGGTCGACGCCATCACGCCCAAGGACGCCCACACGGCGACAACCGCCGCGCCGGCTCCGCCGGCACGATGATTTCCAAACCTTCTATCTCGACCCCTCGTCCCGGAGCTTCTGAATGACCACCTGCGCCTATGGCAAGATCGCGGTTCTTGCGCCGTCCGGCGTTCAAACGGGCGGCCCGGAACTGCTTCACCAGCTGGTGCACGAAATCCGGCGCCAGGGCGGCGACGCCTATATACACTATGTACCCGACCCGGAAGCGCCGGTCCCCGAGCGCTACCGCGTCTACGACACGCCGCCGATGAAGGAACTGAAGCTCGGCAAGAACGACTGTCTCGTCGGTCCCGAGACGATGGTTCGCCAGTTCCCGCTCTTTAGCAAGGCCGAGCGCTTCATCTGGTGGCTGAGCTTCGACTTCTTCCTGTCGCAGCGTTCGGGCGCGAAGCGGATCGCCGCCAACACCTACAAGCGCTCGCTCATCAAGGCGCAGACCCTGTCGGGCACGCGCCATCTCTTCCAGTCCCACTATGCCCGCAATTGCCTGGAGCGCTGGGGCGTGTCGGGCGGCATCCTGTCGGATTATCTGTCCGTGGTGCCGCCGCAGTCGGGCGGACCGGCGCGCGAGGATATCATCCTCTACAATCCCAAAAAGGGCCTGCCGATCACCGAGCGGCTGCAGCGCGCCCATCCCGGGCTGACCTTCAAGCCGATCATCAACATGACCAAGGCCGAGGTGGAGGACGCCTTCTCCCGCGCCAAGATCTACATCGATTTCGGCGAGCATCCCGGCAAGGATCGCCTGCCGCGCGAGGCGGCCTCGCTCGGCACGGTGGTGATCGCGGGACGCCGCGGCTCGGCGGCCTTCGCCGAGGACATGCCCCTGCAGGACCAGTACAAGCTGGCCATCGACCCTTCGCTCGAGCAGCGCTTCGGCAAGCTGGTGGGCGAGGTGTTCGGGGATTTCGACACGCATTTCGCAGCCCAGGCGCCTTATCGCGACTTCGTCTCCGGCGAGCGCGAGATGTTCTCGCAGCAGGTGCGCGAGACGTTCTTCCGGTAAGGGTTTTGCCCGTTCGCCCGGACCCTCTCTGCAAGGCGGCCAGGCATTGAACCCAACTTCCCGACGTCCCGGCAAGCTGACTTGCCGGGGCGTTTCTATTTGGGTCGCCGTCTCAAGACGCTGCTCCACGCGGCCTTTCGCAAACGCCTCGAAAGGCTCCGTCCAAAAAACACACCGCACGAAAAAGCCCGCGTGTCTCGCGACACGCGGGCTTTGAATTGAGCCTTGAAACGGGCGAGATCAGTTGATCTTGCCGACCTCCGCCTCGTCCAGGATCACGCCGGCGCATTTGGCGCGCAGCCCGTGGATGGCGCGAACGGCCTCGCCCAGAGACTGACGCGGCACCGCGCCCCAGCGCGCCACCAGAACGAAGCGGTCGATCGAAGAGATCAGCGCAGAGATGTTCAAGGGCTGGTCCAGCGACGCGCCTTCGATCACGACGCGGTCGAAGCGGCCCGACAGGCCTGCGACGCCCGAGCCCAGCGCCTGGACGCCGTTGCGGTTGGTGGATTGGCTGAACATCGGCAGGTTGCCCGCCTGAACCACGGTCGGGTTCTGCGGCCCCGCCTCCGGCGCGACAGAAGTGCCGACGCCCCGGCGCATGAGAGCGCTGGATTCGCCGCCGGCCGTCGTGCGCTCTCCCGTCTTGGCGATCAGAAGAACCTCATGGCCGAGGGCAGCCAACTGCTCGGCATAGGCGCGGGCGATGAAGGATTGCTGTTCCGCACGATCCCCGTCGACGGGCGAGATCGCGATCACCATCGGCTCCAGACGCATCGCGTCGGTCGCCAGCAACACGCGCTGCAGCGTGCCGTTGAGAATGCGGTCGGCTTTCTTCGCCGAAGACGGCGTGCGCTGTCCGAGCCACCGGTGCCGCGCCTCGGCCACGCGGTCCGAAAGCTCGGAGAACCGCCCGGCGGAGCCGAGGCGACGCAGCGAGCCTCGTGCGGGGATGTAACCCAGGAACGGGACGCCATGCGCCTCGATATCGGTGCGACTGCGCAGCGACCGGTCGAAGAACTCGCGGCCAACGCCCACCACCGCCCCCATCGCCCCGCCGAGGATCAGCGAGAGGGCCATGACGATCTTGTATTTGGGGAAGAGCGGCGAATCTGGCTGCACCGCCGTGGTGATGATGCGCGCGGTGTCGATCGGCAGCGAGCGCTGTTGGATCAGCTCCTGATACCGGCCGAGATAGTTCTGGTAGAGCGACTGGAAGGACTGCGCGCGCTGCTCCAGCGTGCGAAGCGTTACCATGGTGGAGCCGACGCCTTCGCTCTTGGTCGCGGCCGCTTCCAGATTGGTGTTGATGGCGGCGAGTTCGGACTGCGCGCGGGCGAGTTCCGACTGGTAGGCGTCGAGCGTGCGCTGCGCTTCCGCGCGCACTTGGTTCGCCAGCCGCTGCTTTTCGGCGGTGATGGCGCGCGCCTGCTCGTTCTCGGCGCCCCAGCGCGCCACCACCGCCCGCTCGCGCTCGGCGGCAAGGAGATAGTCGCTAGCGATGTCGCCGTTGGCCGGCGTGTTGGAGCCGTTGGCGCGTTGGCGCAGGCCGATCAGCGTCTCGATATTGCCGTCCTTCATCGCGGCGGAATAGATCTCGACCTGCGCCTGCGCGGCCGAAACGCTGGCGCGCGCGTTGATGAGCTGCTGGTTCAGGCCTTCGAGCTGCTGATCCGTGACTAGGCGTCCATCGGCGGCGACAAGCCCGTTCTCGGCGCGAAAGCGCGCCACGGCCTCGGCCGCCTGGCGCGAGCCCCGACCGATCTCCTCGATCCGGACTTCCAACCAGTTGCTGATGCGGTTGAGCCCGTCGAGGCGCCCCGCCACCTGGTCTGCCAGGAAGGCGCTGCCATAGGCGTCCGCGACTTCGCGGGACAAGACGGGGTCGGGAGAATCGAAGCCGATCTCGATGACATAGCTTCGCGCCACGCGAAACACGGTCAGATTGTTCTGGAGATAGCTGATGGCGCGCTCTTCGGCCGTGTCGGGCACGCTCGGATCGGCGGGTTCCGCGTCGCTACCGGCAAAGAGTGAGCGGATGGAGCTGACAATTCCATGGCGCTGGCTCAACTCGTCCAAGCGGTCGGTCAGCTTCAGGTCCTTGGCGACACGATTGGCGATGGAGCGCGATTCGATCAGCGCCATCTGCGTCGCGATATATTCGTCGGCCTGGGTCAGCGCGTCGCGCTCCCGCTCGTTCTGCAGGAAGTTCGGCGGCTCGGAGAAAAGAAGCCGGATCTGCGAGCGGTAGGTCGGCACGGTGTTGAACAGGATCAGCGCGGCGAGCAGGGCGGCGAGGCCCGCGCCGATCGCAACCAGCAGGGCCTGCCGCCGGACGAAGCCGATCAGGCGATACAGCTCGTCCCGCAAATGTCCCGGCCGACCTTCTTGGGTGGGCGCTCCACCCGGCGTCGGGAACTTCATTTCCATCTTTCGATCTCCAACACCCGAAGCCGATCCGTCTCAAACCCGCTCGTCGTGCGTCAGCACGAGCGTGTTCGAAGAGTCTTCGTGCGCTTCGATCTCGTTCCATTCCGGCTGGCGGAACGTGTTTCTCTTGCGCGCCAACTCGGCTTCGACGAATGCCGACATTTCGCGGCGAAAACGCGCCGAAGAAAAGCGCTGCGCCCTTTTTCGGATGCGCGAGGGGTCGAATTCGTCGAACCGCGCCTCGAAGCGACGCACCGCGTCCACCAAACCATCCACCGACTGGTCGGTGAAGAAGACGCCCGCGCCTTCGTCCCCCATGCTCTCCAGCGCGCCGCCGGCGCCATAGGCGATCACCGGACGCCCGCTGGCCATGGCCTCGACGGGCAGGATGCCGAAATCCTCCTCGCCCGGAAACACGAGGGCGCGGCAGTGGCTGAGGTGATGCTTCAGCGTCGCAAAATCGCAGCGGCCGAGAAACTTCACGCTCGGACCGGCAACGCGCCGCAAGGGCTCCAGATGCGGCCCGTCGCCGATCACGATCAGCGGCTTGCCCATCTTGGTGAAGGCCTGCACGGCAAGGTCCACGCGCTTGTAGGTGACGATCTGCCCGGCGCAGAGATAATAGTCCTCGATCTTGTCCGCGGGCTCGAAATCCTCCACCGCGACGGGCGGGTAGATCACCGTCGACAGGCGGCCGTAGACGCGCGCGATCCGACGCGAGACATGCATGGAGTTGGAGACGAAGGCATCCACGCGTGCCGCCGTGGTCACGTCCCACATGCGCAGGAGAGGCGCCACGAGTGAGAAAACGAAGCGCGACGCCAGACCCAACTCGCGGCGATACACGTGGTAATGATCCCAGATGTAGCGCATCGGCGAGTGACAGTAGCAGATGTGCAGGGCGTCGGGGCGCGTCACGATCCCCTTGGCCGGCCCGGACTCGCTGGAGATCACCAGATCGTAGTCCGTGACGTCGAGCTGCTCCAACGCGAAGGGCATGAGCGGCAGAAGCTTCTGGTAGTGCTTGCGACTGCCGGGGATGCTCTGGAGAAAGGACGTGGTGATCTTGTGCTTGCGCAGGATGGGAGACAAGGTCCCCTCGTCCAGCACGAGCGTGAAGATGTCCGCCTGCGGGTAGAGCTTGCAGAGCTCTTCGAGAACCTTCTCCCCGCCCCGCATCGTCACGAGCCAGTAATGGACGATCGCAACCTTCACCCGTCGACTCCTCAGATTTCCAAGCGACCGTTCCCGGCCCCACGCCAGCGTGCGATCCAAGCCGCCTCAGCTCAGCGCGCTGCAACGGAGCGGGGAATGCCCCGCTCCGAACACGCGTCGCCGCTTTCGGCTGGAATAGCGGAACGCCGCTTCGTGGGAAAGCCGACCGGCCGTAGCGGCAGGATGGGCACCGGCCCGGAACTCGCGTCCAATCGTTTCGCGAGTTCAAGACGCGACACTGCCCGCCGCAAAAACAATCACATATTCGAAAATACAATGCCTTCTGCTGTTGCATTGCGCAATGGCGATTCTCTTTTTCCGCGTCCTATCCCTAATGCCAGACAATCACAGGTCGCTGATCTCGAGGCTTCCCGCCTATCTTCATTGGTAAAGAACGCGTCTCCATACACTTTAAATTCAAGACCTGACGGAATTACGTTCAATTTGATTGTTTTCGCAGGAAGGGACACATCCGTCTCGATGCAACGTCGATTGTGTTGCAGAAAAGGCGAACGCGTCCTGTTGCCCGGAGTCCAGGACATCGACCTACTGAGGGACTTCGAAGAACGACAGAACAAACAAACCGGCAATCTCGCGCGCCAAAATGGATCGTGCGACAATCCAAGATTTACCGCAATGCAGCATTTTGGGTGAGATGCCGAACTGGACGGCGCGCCACTCGAATGCATGCCCATCATCGGCACGGACCAAACGATGTGCGTGAGCCAGGATAATCGTTGCGGGAAATCGGGGAATCAGTCGAAGCGGGAAAGCTATCGGCCGATCATGGCGGAGAGGATGGGATTCGAACCCACGATACCATTTCTGGTATACTCCCTTAGCAGGGGAGCGCCTTCGACCACTCGGCCACCTCTCCAATACGCTCCGACTAACGGAAGCGAGACTTTGGATCAAGGGGTCAAGACGCAAATCCTGTGAAGCGGGGCGTCGCCTCCAGCGCCCCGCAAGCCTTAAGCCGCTGCAGCGTCCGCCGGCGCGGCGGGCCTGCTCGGCAACCTGCTCAAGCCGGCCCGGCGTCGATGCGTACGCGCAACACGGCGTAGGGTGGCTTCTGACGATCCTCACCCTTGTTGTATTCGGGGCGGCGATTCACCTGCGCGGCCGAAACGTAGAGCCATTTGTCGGACGTAATGACGATCGTGTCGGCCCAGACGAGGCGGGGATCGGACGCGATCACCTCGATCCGTCCGTCGGGATGGCGACGCCCGACCGCGTTCTGCTCCTGAAGCGTCAGATAGACCCGGTCCATCGCATCGGCGCCGAGGCCGCCCGTCATGCCCTTCTCGCCAAGGTCATCCACCATCGCGGCGATCTCGGCATTGCTGCGCGCCGGGTCGAGAAGCGCCGCCGCGTCCACGGCGTAGAGGTGGCGCCCGATCAGCGGCGCATAATAGAGACGCTTGCCATCCGGCCCGAGGGCGATGCCGTTCGCGCCTCCTTGCACGGCGCGCGCCGGCCCCTCCCCGGGATCGAGCTCGACCGGGCGATGCTCCACGAATTTCGCCAAGCCCTTCTGCGACTGCGTGCTGGCATGGCCGGCCAGGCGCCGCACGACGCGCTCGGTTTCGAGATCCACCGCCAGGATCGCCCCTTCCCCGTCCTGCCCCTGGTCGGAAACGAAGGCGCGAGCCCTGCCGCCTTGCGTATCTACGCGCAGATCGTTGAACGAGGAGGTGGGCGCAATGCCCGGTTCGAGCGGAATGGTGCGAAGCGCCCGCTTGGTCTCGATGTCGAACTGAACCAGCTTGGCGCCGCCCGGCACCGGCGGTCCCTTGCCCTCCGGCAACCCGGCATCAAGAACCCAGAGATGACCGGCCGTGTCGAAGACGCCGTTGGGAACATGCATGAGCGAACGTTGCGGCGCGTCGGGGTCCACCGCGTTGGTCGCGGCATCGGGAAAGGGCATCACCGAACCATCGCGCGCCACCTCGCCGAGAGTGTAAGGCACCTTCGCGTCGAAGCGAGGCATCATGATGAAGATCCGGCCGCCCGGAGAGATGGCAAGGCCCGTCGGCGTGGAGGGCGCGTTTGCGAATATAGCCAGTTCCATCTCGCCGACACCACGAGCCGCGCTCCCCTCGCCCCGCGCCGCGCCTGTTTCCCATAGGGGCGAGCCGGTCTCCTGCGACAAGGCCGGGCCGCCCAGAACTAGTGAAGCGCCGAGGCCGGCGCTGTGGGCGAGAAACTGTCGGCGGGATGGCGCCATGTCACGAACTCCTGCGGATCGAAGGATGGTGCGGGGGAAGAGGGTCAGCCGCGGCCGAAACGCAGCCCGGCAATGGCGAGATCGATCGCGTGGACGGCCTTCCCGGCGGTGATGAACAAGCGCTTGCCGCCGGCGCCGCCGAAGGCGACGTTGGAACTGGCGGTCGCGGTCGGGATGCTGCCGATCCTTCGCCCATCCGGGCCGAAGACCCGCACTCCGTCCTGGCAGGCCGCGAAGACATGTCCGGCCTCGCTGACCTCCAGTCCGTCAGAAACGCCGGGTGAGATGGAGGCAAAGAGGCGGCCTTCGTCCAGGCTCCCGTCTGCCGCCACGGCGAAGGCCCAGATGCCGCTCGGCCCTTCCGGGTTCAAAGCCGCGCCGCTTTCGGAGACATAGAGCGTGCCACCATCGGGCGAAAAGGCGAGGCCGTTGGGCTGGTCGAGCCGGTCGGTTCGCGCCTCCAGTCGCCCATTGGGCGCGATGCGATAGACCCGGCGGGCAGCTTGCTCGGGCTCGGCCATGATGCCCTCGTCGGGCTGGCGAATACCGTAGACGGGATCGGTGAACCAGATCGCGCCGTCGGGAGCGAGGGTCGCGTCGTTGGGGGAGTTCAGACGCTTGCCATCGAACGCGTCCGCCAGGACTATCAACGTGCCGTCCGCCTCCTCCCGCACCACACGGCGGCTGCGATGCTCGCAGGTGACGAGGCGCCCTTCGGCGTCGAGCACGTTGCCATTGGCGTTGTTGGACGGGTCGCGATAGGGAGAAATCAGCCGGGAAGCGGTCAACAGGTTCATGCGGTTGGCGCGAACATCGCTGAACACGAGGCTGTTTCGGTCGGGAAGCCAGCATGGCCCTTCGCACCAACGACCGCCCTCATAAAGCGTTTCGAGCCGGGCGCCGGGACTAAGCAGGCCGGACATATCTCCGTCGCTCGGTGCGGCGGCACCCTGAGCCCAGGCCGAGCGAGCTACCATGAAACCGCCAGTCATCGTCAGTCCCGCCGCAACGAACTCCCTCCGAGTCAGCCCCATGATCTGCCCTTCGCCATTTCGTTCGGCAGGGGAACGAGCGGGATAGGCAAATGCTCCCCGCAAAATTGAGGCAGTCGATCGAAGCGTTTCAGGCGCGCGGACGAATGCTCCGACGCGTGAACGGGCAGATGCGCTTGGCCGTCACCCCCACCGGCGGAAGGATTTCGACGTCGTAAAGGGCCGGCGCGTCTGCTTCTTCCAAATCCGCCGCGACGAGAGATCTACGCAGACTTTTTTAGAAAGGGTTCAGCATGAGCGCGGCTTTTCTCGGTAACTCGGGCTTCTGTAGGGCACCAAACAAAGGGCCACACCTTATCCCGTCACGAACGAAGGAACCGCCGCCGTCGCACAAGACGCCATGCGGAGTGATGAGGGTGACATGTTGGGTAAGACGCTTCGGATCTCCATTCGCGCCAAGGTCGTCGCGCTTGCGCTTGCAGCGCTGACGGTGGCTTCCGTCACCAATATCTGGCAGGCTTATAGCTCCGCCGTCGAGGACGCTTCGCATAAGGCGTCGACGCGCCTCGCGTCGAACAACAAGGTCGCTTGGCGCATCCTCAATCGCGAGGGCGCGGCCTTCCGAATCGAAAACGGCCAGCTTTACCTCGGTTCGAAGCTTCTCAACGGCGATACGGAGATCGTCGACGAGATCAGTGGTCTCCTTGGCGGAGCCGCGACGCTCTTCCAGGGCGACACCCGAGTCAGCACGAGCCTGCGCAACGCGGACGGCTCGCGCGCGAACGGCACCAAGCTGACCTCGGCGGGCGCTGCCACGACGACGCTCGCCGGCGGCCAGCCCTTCCGGGGCGAGGCGGACATTTTGGGGAAGCCGTATTACGTCGCCTATGACCCGTTGAAGGACGCGTCGGGCCAAACGATCGGCCTGCTTCTCGTCGGGCTCGATCGCACGGCCTATCTCGCGGGCATTTCGAGCACGGTCCAGTCCATGGTGATCACGAACCTCATCATCGCGGCCGTCGCCGGCGTTCTCATCTTCCTGATCAGCAGCGCGCTGTTTCGCCCGCTCCGCTCGCTGCAAACTGCCTTCGGCCGCATCGCGGAAGGCGACCTCAGCGAACCGCTGGAGCCGGTGCGCAGCCGGGACGAGATCGGCGAGTTGCAGAATGCTGCCTCCACGATGGGCCGCAACCTGACCTCGATCGTTGCCAACATCCGCACCGCTTCGTCACAGGTGACGGCGGGGTCCAGCCTG
>NZ_BBWL01000011.1:0-42533 GCF_001463785.1 Aureimonas sp. AU40 | reverse complement strand
CCGCCCAGGCCGCCGAGCATGCCGGCACCACGGGCGCGGCGGTGGCGCAGTCCACCGAGGCGATGCGCGCCATCGCCGAGAAGATTGCCGTGGTGCAGGAGATCGCCCGCCAGACCGACCTCCTGGCCCTCAACGCCGCGATCGAAGCCGCCCGCGCCGGCCAGCACGGCAAGGGCTTTGCGGTGGTCGCCTCGGAGGTGCGCAAGCTTGCTGAGCGCAGCCAGGCCGCAGCCGCCGAGATCGGCGACCTCTCGTCCCGCACGCTTGTCGTGGCGGAGGATGCCGGGGCGCGGCTGGAGCGGCTGGTGCCGGACATTCGCAAGACGGCGGAGCTGGTGTCGGAGATTTCGGCGGCGTGCCGGGAGCAGTCGATCGGCATCGAGCAGATCAACCAGGCGATCGGGCAGCTCGATCAGGTGACGCAGTCGAACGCCGGGGCGGCCAACGAGATGGCGGCCACCGCCGACCAGCTTTCGGCGGAAGCCGGCCGGTTGGCGGACGAGGCCGGGCGCTTCAAGCTGTCGGACGACGCGTCCGCCCCGCGTGCCACGCAGACATCAGCTTCGAAGCCGGCGCGTGTCGATCGCGCGGAGGCGGCCTTCGAGGCGGATGGCTTCCAGCGCTCGACGCTGGTGCGCCTGCCCGGCGAGGCCTCGGCCCGTCGCATCACCTCGCTTGGTCTGAAGCGTCAAGCCTGAGCCGATCCCCAACACAAGAACGGGCGCCCCGAAAGGAGGCGCCCGTTTTCGTTCGGAAACGGATCGTCGGAGCGATCAGAAATCGCGCTGGAAGCGAAGGAAGCCGCTGGTCTGATCGACGTCACCGACGCGGTCGAAGTCGACATTGCGGTAGGAGACTTCGGCCAGCGTCGCGAATTTCGGGGTGATCTGGTAGCCGAGATTGCCGACCAGCGCGTAGTAGTCGCCCCGGCTCTCGAACGTGCCGAACTGCCCATTGGGAAGCTGCCCGAAGAAGCCGGTGTCGAAGGTGCGGCCGAACTGGCCGGCGACTGCCAGACCCAGATTGCCGAACTTCTGCGCGTAGCCGGCGCCCACGGCATATTCCAAGAAGATCGGAACGGAACCCGGCTCTGGGTTCAGGACGGTCGGGTTGTTTTCCGAGAAGGTGCGCGTCGTGGCGAGACCGGCGATCGAGGCATAGACGGTCGGGTCGAAGGCGTAGTGACCCTCGATCTTGAGCGAGGAGTCCGGCGCGATCAGGTTCTTCAGGAGCACGCCGCCCTTCAGGGCGAAAGCGTCGTTGTTGCCGTCCTGCAGACGCGTCGGCAGGCGGGGAAGGAAGATCGGGTAAAACTGCGATCCCTGATAGTCGAAGGGTTCGGCGCCGATCGCGGAAATCGCGTCTTCCTCGTTGAAGGTCTCGTCATAGACCGCCGACAGGAAGGCCCCGCCCCAGCTGCCGGAATAGACCAGCTTGGCATGGATGTCCGGCACCGCGTCGCCCGTCGCGTCGTCTTCCAGGCCGACGGTGGCCGAGAAGTTGCCCATCGCGTAGGTGTAGGAGATCTGGTTGGTGTTGAAATCGCCGACCACGAGATCGGTGTCGGTCAAAAGACCGTCTTCGATGCCGCCGATGTCGGAGGACCACATCGAATCGCGGTAACCCGCGAGCAAGCCGCCAAGCTGGACGAAGCCCTGGTCCATGGCGACGTCGTTGGCCGAGCCTGAGCGATTGGTGTTTTGAAGCCGCACGAAGGCGCGCAGAGTGCCGAGTTCGGTTTCTTCGCGAATGTCGAAGTTCAGGCGCGTGCGCAGGGCCGTGTTGACCTGGTAGTCGTCGCCTTCGAGATTCGTCGCGGGAGAGCCGGCAACGATCGTGTCGAAGCGGAGATAGCCGCCGAGATTGAAGCAGGTTTCCGTTCCGGGAATGTAATGGAAGCCGGCCCCATAGACGTCGCAGACCCGAACGTAATCGGCGGGCTCGGCCTGCGGCACGACCACGGCATCGGCCGCATGCGCGGCGGACAAAGCCGGCAGACTCACGCCGGCCGCGAAAACAAGACTACGGATCGTCATTCGAAAGCCCCCGGCATTCCTTTGGTCTCCATCCGGCGGATCGCCTGAAGCGTCCCCATCCGCCCGATTGGATTTCATGCCTTACTATCGAAACGCAAAGCGCTGACATGCTCAACCTCCGGCCGTGGTCGGGCGGCGGGTCGACCGGGATTTGAATGTGGGGTGTTGCAGGAAGCTCACGCAATCCAGCCCCGCTCGAGCGCGCCCGGACGCCTGTTCTCTCGACGTTCCGTTCGATCGCGCGCCAGGAAAACCTAGCCGGGCTTTCAGCGCTCGAATGTCTGATTCGCGGCGTCAGTCGCCGAGGGCGCTGATATCGTTGAGCGCGAGGCCGACGAGCTCGGCCATGGTGCTACGGGCCAGTTCGGGATCGCCCTTCTCGATGGCCAGAAACACGGCGAGATGCTCGGGCAGAGGATCGCGCGGCATCTGCCCGTCGCGCGCCTTGAACATCGTGGTCCACCGAACCGCCGAGGCGATGCCGCTGGCCAGCGTGCCCAAGGCTTCGTTACCGGTCGCTCCGAGAATCAACTCGTGGAACAGCCGGTCGGCGTTGCGCCCCTCCTCCACCGCCAAGCCGTGCCGTTCCATACCCTCCAGCGCACGGCGCAGTTCCGCGATCTGCTCGGGCGTGCGGCGCTCTGCGGCGAGCGCCGCCGCCGCGGGCTCAACGATCTGACGCAGCTCGAAGAGCTCGCGCAGGAACGTCGGGTCCGGCGCGCCGCTCTCGAAGATCCAGCGCAGGACATCGGGGTCCAGGAAGTGCCATGTGTTGCGCGGGCTGATGCGAGTTCCCGCCTTGGGGCGGCTGTGTACCAAGCCTTTGGCGGCGAGAATGCGAACGGCTTCCCGGTAGGCGGTGCGCGACACCTGCAACTGCTCGGAGAAGGTCACCTCGTTCGGCAGGAGTTCGTTCGGCTCGTAGCGCCCAGTCAGGATGGCCGTGCCGATCTCCTGCGCGATCGAGCCGTGCAGACGCAGGGATTGCCGTGCGGGCGTGCGCCTCACGGGTACGATGTCGATGACCAGCGTCGCGTCTCCCCTGTTCCCACCACGCCCTTCCCCGACGCAATGCCTCCGAAGGCAAGTGCAGCACAATCCGGCGCATTGCTCTAGGGGCTCGGGCGAAGCGCGATTCTGTTTTACCCCATCCCAAGAGATGTTTTGTCGGAGTAATTCGGGGAAATGTCCATGCTGATCGCGCGGCGAGCGAGCGAGAGCGCCGTCATGAGCTGGCGGGCAGCCTGTCGCCGGCCTCGCGCTGCGCATCGGCAAGTGCCGCGAACCAATCGGCATAGGGTGTCGAGCGCACCATCCGCTGGTTGAAATCCGCAGCCCCGTCCGTCCACCAGACGAGGCCGCGTTCGCCGAGATCGCGCTTGGCTTCATCCACGGCGCCGCGCGCCGCGCGCAGGGCCGCGTCGTCCCCCGTGCGCTTGGCGGCTCCCACCGCGCGCCGGGCCGCCATGAGGCGCTTCACCCCGTCTTCCCGCTCGGCCTCCGAAAGGCTGGGGTTCGACATGCGCCAGAGCCGTCCGCGCACCACGAAATAGCGCCCGTCCGGCGTCACGGGATAGCGCATGCCCTTCGCCCTATCGCTCCCACTCCGCTTCGGTCTCCAGCGCCGCCTTGTCGCGCTTGCAGGTGACCAGCGCCTCCCCACCCGTCTCGTCGCGGATTCGAAGCGCGAAATCACGCTGCTCTGCCGAACCGTCCATCTCGGCATGAGCGATTCCATCGGCATGGCCGACATAGCGAAGGCTCGTGCCGTAATGGGCGCTCCAGAAGAACGGCACGTCCTCGAAACGTTCACCCTCTCCCAAGAGGACGCGGGCGACATGCTGGCCCTGCCGCTCGGCATGGACCCAGTGTTCGATCCGCTGGCGTCCCTCGCCCGTCGGGCGACGAAGGTTCGCGACATCGCCGGCCGCGAAGATGCCGGGATAGGAAGTTTCCAACCGGGCATCAACGAGAATGCCGCCGCCCTGCTCGCGCGTCGCGAGTTCGAGCCCGGCCTCGCTCGCGAGATCCACCCGGGGCGAGACACCGAGGCCGAGAACGAGGAAGTCGGCAGGGAGTCTCGTCCCATCCTCCAGCACGGCCGCCGATCCATCGAAGGAGCGGACCTTGCCCTGGTGAAAGCGCACGCCGTTTTCCTCATGCAGGCCGCGAACCATCCGGCCGACCTCTTTGCCCAGCACCTTGCGCATCGGAATCTCGCCGGGCGCGACCACGTCCACCTCGACGCCGCGCCCCCGCAGCGAAGCCGCCGCCTCCAGCCCGATGAAGCTGGCGCCGACCACCAGTGCCCGCTTGCCCTCGCGGGCCTCTGCGATGATCGCGTCGGCATCCGCCAGACTGCGCAGGACATGGACATTCGCTCGATCGAAGCCCGGCGTGTCCGGCCGCTGCGGCGCCGCGCCGGTCGCGATCACCAAGGCGTCGAAGGCCAGCGCCTCGCGCCCGTTCAACCGGATCGTCCGGTCCAAGGGATCGATCACTTCCACGCGCGCGCCGCTGCGCAAGGTGACGCCGCTTTCGGTCAGGAAGGCCATTTCCTTGAAGGCGACGCCGGTGCGCTCCTTCTTGCCAGCAAGATACTGCTTGGAGCAGAAGGTCCGATCGTAGGGCGCGTCGTCTTCTTCGCCGATCAACGTGACATGACGCCCGGCGCCGCGCTTGGCGAGTTCGTGGGCGCAGGCGAAGCCGGCCGCGCCGGTGCCCAAAATAAGGATGCGGTCGGGCGCGCTGGGCACCGGCCTAGGCCGCGCCGCGTCGGTTTGCGGCCCTACGGTAATGCGCCCCTCTCGCTCCTCCACGAGGTAGCAGGAGAGCGGGGCGAGAGCGGGCGCGGCCACCGCCTCGCCCGTGTCGGCGGAAAAACGGGCATGGTGCCAGGGGCAACGGATTTCGCCGCCGGCCAGGAGCCCCGTGTCGAGCATGGCGCCGAGATGGGTGCATTTGGCCGAAAAGGCGCGCAGGCCCGCTTCGCTGCGCACCAGGATCACCGCCACCTCGCCCACCGTGCCGCGCAGCGTCGCGCCGGGGGCGAGATCGGACGAGGCGATCCCCTGGGTGAAGTCCGGTCCCTTGCTCTTTTCAGCCATGCGTCGCGCCCTTGTCTGGAATCCTTCCAGGCAAATCGGCCGCCGGCCGTGTGGTTCCCCTGTGGCCCGGCGTGCTTCGTCGAAGCGGCATGGCTACCGCCTCGCCTGACACGTCCTATGCCTATGTCGCGAGTGCCGGCAGGTCGCTGAGGGTCCGGCGCACGGCCTGACCCAGCCGGCGGGCTTTCGCCCGCGCAGGGCGGCATCCATGCCGAGCTCGAAGGTCCGGTCGAGGCGCCAGCGTTCCGCAAAACGCGCCTGGTCCGGCCAGGCGCCGCAATGCTGGCCGGCGAGCCAAGCGGCGCCCAGCGCCGTGGTCTCCAGCACCACGGGCCGGTCCACCGGCGCGTCCAGAATGTCAGCGAGGCGCTGCATGGTCCAGTCGCTCACCACCATGCCGCCATCGACGCGCAGTTTCGTCTCGCTTGCCCCCGGCCAGTCCGCTTGCATGACCTGAAGCAGGTCGGCGGTCTGGAAGCACACCGCCTCCAGCGCCGCACGGGCGAACTCGTCCGGCCCCGTGTTTACGGGTAAGGCCGTAGATAACGCCCCGCGCCTCCGCGTTCCACCAAGGCGCGCCAAGGCTTGTGAACGCCGGCACGACGAACAAGTCCTGCTCCTCGCTCGCACGCGCCGCCATGGCGCCGGTGTCGCTTGCTCTCTCCACTATGCGCAGCCCGTCGCGCAGCCGTTGCACCGCCGCCCCGGCGATGAAGATCGAGCCTTCCAGCGCATAGGTCGTCCGGCCGTTCAGCCGATAGGCGACCGTGGACAGTAGGCGATTGCGCCAGGGCGCGCGCTCAGGGCCCGTGTTGAGAACGGCGAAGCAGCCGGTGCCGTAGGTCGACTTCATCATGCCGGGCTGGAAACGGGCATTGCCGAGCGTCGCAGCGTGCTGGTCTCCCGCCATGCCGCAGATCGTGATCGGCGCGCCGAAGAGCTGGGCCTTCGTCGCACCGAAATCGGCCGCGCAGTCCCTCACCTCAGGCAGAAGCGACAGCGGCACGCGCAGAAGCCGGCAAAGCTCCTCGTCCCAGGCGTTGCGGTCGATGTCGAACAGCATGGTGCGCGCGGCATTGGTCGTGTCGGTGGCGTGGACGCGGCCGCCAATCAGCCGCCAGAGACGGAAACTGTTCACGGTTCCGAACGCCAACTTGCCGCGCTCGGCCAGCGCCCGCGCCCTGTCCACATGATCCAGCAGCCACGCGAGCTTGGTTCCGGCGAAATAGGGATCAATCACGAGGCCGGTTCGCGCCTGGATCATCTCCTCCGCGCCGTCGGACACGAGGCGGCGGCAGGTTTCGGCGGTGCGCCGGTCCTGCCAGACGATGGCGTTGTGGTTCGCCTCGCCCGTGTCGCGGTTCCACAGGACTGTCGTCTCGCGCTGGTTGGTGATGCCGAGAGCGGAAAGATCGCCGGCCGAGAGCGAGGCGTCGGCCAGCGCGGTCTTCACGGTGGAGACGACGCTGCGCCAGATGGCTTCGGGATCGTGCTCCACCCAGCCGGAACGCGGCAGGATCTGCTCGAACTCCTCCTGCCTGACGCCGACCACGCGGAAATCCGCGTCGAAGACGATGGCCCGCGACGAGGTCGTACCCTGGTCGATGGCGAGGATATAGCCGCTCATGCCCGCGCCCCCGCTCGGCCGCGCTAAGTACCTGCCAAGGCGCGCCGCCCGCAACCGTCCGCTGATCTCCACAAGGCTTGTCCCTTCCCGACCCGTTGTCACCGAGGGCAATCCAGAGCCAGGACGGCGGCCGAGGAACAGACCCGTCGGTGTCTTTCCTCTTCGCCCGGCGCAGCGTAGAGCGCCGCGCAGAAGCAGACGGAGAAGCGGATATGACCAAGCTGGCGGTGGTGACGGGCGGCAACACGGGCATCGGGCGGCATCTCGCCCTCGCCTTCGCCAAGGCAGGGCACGCCGTCGCCTTCAGCTACAAGCTGGACGAAACGGCGTCGGCGTCGCTCGTCAGCGAGATCAAGGCGGCTGGCGGCCGGGCGCTGGGGCTCGAATGCGACGCCGGGCGATCGGCCGAGGTCAACGCCTTCTTCGACGCGGCGGAGCGCTGGCACGGCTCGGCACCCGACGTCCTCGTCAACAATGCCGGCATCCAGACCTGGAGCTCGCTTCTCGATCTCGCGGAGGAGGACTGGGACCGGGTGATCGCGACCAATCTCAAAGGCACGTTCCTCAACACGCAGGCCGCCGCTCGGCGGATGGTGGCAGCCGGGAAAGGCGGCGCCTTCGTCAATATCGGCTCGGGCTGCAACAAGCTCGCCTTCCCCAAGCTGGTGGACTACACGGCCTCCAAGGGCGGCATCGAGCAATTGACCAAGGTCTCGGCCGCCGAGCTTGGGCCCTACGGCATCCGTGTCAACTGCGTGGCGCCCGGCGCCATCCTCAACGAGCGCACGCTTCAGGAAGCCCCAGATTATGCCGCCAGCTGGGGCCGCATCACGCCGCTGCGCCGAGCCGGCACGGCCGAGGATATCGCCGGCCCGGTCCTGTTCTTCGCCAGCGAGGCCGCCAGCTTCGTCACCGGGCAGACGCTCTGGGTGGATGGCGGCGTCTTCACCCAAGCCAACTGGCCGCAGGACGCTTGATCCCCAATCACCCAACTGGCAAACTCATTATACCAGTTGACGAGAAAACCGAGGATTGTCATTGTCCCGTCACCGCTGCGGGGAGGCAGCGCTCGAGTCGAGGATCGCGAAGCCGAAGACGGCCGATCGCTCGCCGTCGAGAGTCTCGGGAGGACGATCCATGTTCAAGCAGGTTCTTCAGTCCGGCGCGGCCGCGGCCACACCCCGCCAAGGGCGAGACCTTCAAGCTTGATGCCATCGCGGCGACGGTGCTCGGCGGCACGACCATTTCGGGTGGGCGTGGCAAGATCGGCGGCGCCTTCGTCCATCGCGGCCGTCGTGGTCGACCAGTTCCAGCAACGCCTGCAGCAGCGCATCGCGCTTCGGCGTCAAGCGGCCCTCGGCCGCTGACGGCAGGTTCTCTCTTCGCAGTGAAAGGAAAAGGCATGACAAGTATCGCTCTGTTCGGAGCCGGCGGAAAGATGGGCTACCGCCTCGCCAGCAATCTGAAGGGCTCGCGCTTCGACGTGCGGCATGTCGAGCTGAGCGAAGCCGGCCGCGAGCGCCTGAAGTCAGGCCTCGGCTTCGACTGCGTGCCGCAGGAGAAGGCGCTCGAGGGCGCCGAGGTGGTGATCCTCGCCGTGCCCGATACGGCGATCGGCAAGGTGGCGAGCGGTATTAACGCGCAGCTGAAGCCCGGCACGATGGTCGTGGTGCTCGACGCCGCCGCCCCCTTCGCGGGCCATCTGCCGGAGCGCGCCGACCTGACCTATTTCGTGACCCATCCCTGCCATCCGCCGATCTTCAACGACGAGACCGACCCGGCGGCCAAGCGCGACTTCTTCGGCGGCATCGCGGCCAAGCAGCACATCACCTCAGCCCTGATGCAGGGGCCGGAGGAGCATTACGCGCTGGGCGAGGAAGTGGCCAAGGTGATCTGGGCGCCGGTCATGCGCTCGCATCGCGTCACCGTCGAGCAGATGGCGCTTCTGGAGCCCGGCCTGTCGGAGACGGTCTGCGCCAGCCTTCTGGTGGCGATGCGCGAAGCGATGGACGAGGTGGTTCGGCGCGGCGTGCCGAAGGAGGCCGCGCGCGACTTCCTGCTCGGCCACATGAACGTCCTCGGTGCCGTGATCTTCGAGGAAACGCCGGGCGTCTTCTCCGACGCCTGCAACAAGGCGATCGAGTTCGGCAAGCCGATGCTGATGCGCGACGACTGGAAAAAGGTCTTCGAGCCCGAAGAGCTCGCCGCCTCGATCCGCCGCATCACCTGACCGCTACGACACCCCGCCCGAGTTCCGGCTCGGGCGGGCCCCGCTGAGAATTGGGAGATCTAGTCAATGAGCGAACTGCGTGGCGCCCTGATCGGCTGCGGCTTCTTCGCCGTCAATCAGATGAACGCCTGGGCCGACCTTCCCGGCGTGCGGATGGTCGCGATCTGCGACCGGGACGAGGCGCGCCTCGCGGCCATGGGCGAGCGGTTCGGCATCGCGGCGCGCTACCGCGACGCGGCCGAGATGCTGCGCGCCGAGAAGCCCGACTTCGTGGACATCGCCACCACCGCACCGAGCCACCGCGCGCTGGCGGAGCTCGCCGCCTCGCTCGCCATTCCCGTGATCTGCCAGAAGCCCTTTGCGCCGACGATGAATGATGCGCGCGCCATGGTCGCGGCCTGCGAGCGTGCGGGCGTGCCGTTGATGGTGCACGAGAATTTCCGCTGGCAGTCGCCTATCCTCGCGGTGCGCGCGGCTCTCGATGCCGGCACGATCGGCGCGCCCTTCTTCGGCCGCGTCTCGTTCCGCTCGGCCTATGACGTCTATTCCGGCCAGCCTTATCTCGCCGAAGGCGAGCGCTTCATCATCGAGGATCTCGGCATCCACGCGCTCGACATCGCCCGCTTCCTGTTCGGCGACGTCGCGGCCATCACGACGCGCACCACCCGCGTCAACCCGCGCATTCGCGGCGAGGATGTCGCCACCATGCTGCTCGACCACGAGAGCGGGATGCATTCCGTCGTGGACTGCTCCTATGCGACGCGGCTGGAGGAGGAACGCTTTCCTCAGACGCTGGTGGAAATTGATGGAACCGAGGGCACGATCCGCCTCGACGCCGGCTATCGCCTCAGCGTGACGGATGCGGACGGCACACGCCACGAGGATGTCTCCCCGCCCCTTTTGAGCTGGGCCGAGCGCCCTTGGCACAATATCCAGGAAAGCGTCTTCCTAATCCAGAAACACTGGGTGGAAGCGCTTGCAGCCGGGCGCGAGCCCGACACGTCAGGCCGCGACAATCTAAAGACGCTGGCGCTGGTGGAGGCGGCCTACCAAGGCGCGGCGTCCCGCCAGACCATCGATCCGGCAACGGTCTGAGACCTATGAGCGACCGCCTCAAGCTCTACGGCACCGCCGAGCCGCCCGCCGCCTCGTGCCGCCTCAGCGCCGGACCGCTGTCCGTCGAACTCGTGTCGGGCCAGCTTCGCGCCATTCGCTTCGCCGGGCACGAAGTTTTGCGCTCCATCGCCTATGTCGTGCGGGACCGCGACTGGGGCACCTACGATCCGCCGATCGCCGATCTCGCCACCGAGGAAACGGCAGAGCGCTTCACCGTCCGCTTCACCGCTGAATGCGAGGCGCCTGACGGCGCGCGTCTGCGCATCCGCGCGGCGATCACCGGCGAGGCGACCGGCCATCTCTCCTTCGAGGCGGAGGCGGTGCCGGAGGGCGCGTTCGAGACCAATCGCTGCGGCTTCTGCGTGCTGCATCCGATCGAAGGCGTCGCCGGCACGCCGGCCGAGGTCACGCATGTCGACGGGTCGGTGGAAGGGAGCCGCTTTCCCGACCTGATCGAGCCCTGGCAGCCCTTCAAGGACATTCGCGCGATCACGCACGAGGTCGCTCCCGGTCTGCGGGCCACCTGCCGAATGGAGGGCGACACGTTCGAGATGGAGGACCAGCGGGCCTGGTCCGACGCCTCCTACAAGACCTATGTGCGCCCGCTCGCGCTGCCCTGGCCCTACCGGATGGAGAGCGGCACCCCCGACCGTCAGGCGGTGATGCTGACAGTTTCAGGCGAGAATGCGGTGCCGGTGTCCATCCCGGAAGGCCCAATCGAAATCCTCTGCGGCGAAGCCACCGCCGAGACGATGCTGGGCTTCGGCGTGGCGATCGCGCCGGACGAGGCCGAGGCAGCCTTGGCGGCGATCGGCCGGCTGCGCGCGCTGGCGCCGCAGTTCCTCCTGTTCCATTTCGATCCCGGCGCCGGCCACGGGGCGGAAAGCCTCCAACGCTTCGCCGCGCTGGCGGAGGCCCTGCCCGGCACCGAGAGCGCGCTCGAATTCGTGGTGCCCACCGGCGGCGATTTCGCGAAAGCGCTGGAGCTGGGCGCGGCGGCGATCCGCGCCGCCGGGCTTCGGCTCGACACCGTGATCGTCGGTCCCGACGTCGATCGGCAATCCACGCCGCCCGGCAGCCGATGGCCGGACTGCCCGCCGCTGGAAGCGATCTACGAGGCGGCGCGGCAGGCCTTTCCCGGCCTTCGTCTCGGCGGCGGCATGTTCAGCTATTTCACCGAGTTGAACCGCAAGCGCGTTCCGGTCGAAAGGCTCGACTTCGTAACCCACGCCACCTGCCCCATCGTCCACGCGGCGGACGATCGCAGCGTCATGGAAACGCTGGAGGCGATCCCCTTCATCACCCGATCGACGCGGGCCTTCATCGGCGACATGCCCTTCCGGCTCGGCCCGACCACGATCGGCATGCGGCAGAACCCCTATGGCTCGCGCACCATGCCGAACCCGGAGAACCAGCGCGTGCCCATGGCCGCGAACGACCCGCGTGGCCGCGCCCTGTTCGGCGCCGCCTGGCTCGCCGGCTACGCCGCGCGGCTGGCCGGCAGCGGGCTGGAAGCCTGGTGCGGCGCCTCCTTCGCGGGTCCGCGCGGGCTGCTTGTGGAAGACGGCAAGGTTGCGCCGCCCTTCCATGTCGCGAGCGGCTTGGGCCGGGCCGCGGGCGCTCCGCGTCTCACGCTCACCTCCGCCGCGCGCGGGCGCGTGGACGGATTCGCTTATCGCGACGAGGACGGTCGCGCGGTCGTCTGGCTCGCCAATCTGACGGGCGATCCACAGGCGGCGCGTCTCGCCGGGCGCTGGAGCCTGTCGATTCTGGACGAAGCGAGTTTTGCGGAAAGCGCCACGGGCGAAATGCCCGCGAGCCTTCCCGCAGGCGACGCCATCCATCTGGCGCCCTATGCCGTGGCGCGGCTCGTCGCGCTCGACGCCTCGCTGGAGGGTCAGGACGCCTGATGCACGTAGAGCGCGCGGGATCGTTCGAGATGGCGGATCAGGGCGGCCTCGGCGCGCTCCGAGTCGTTGCGCGAAATGGCGTCCAGGATTTCCTCGTGCTCCACCAGCGTGAGGTTTTCCTTGCCGGTCCAGATCAGCATTTCGGTGTGATATTCCTTCAACCAGCCGAGCATGGAGGCCGACACCGCCTCGAAGATCGGATTGCCGCAGATCGCGGCGATGCGCGTGTGGAAGCGCATGTCGGCGGCGATGAAGATTTCCGGCATGCCCAACGCCTCGGCCTGCGTGTCGAGCAGCGCGCGCAGGGCTGCGACATCCCCCGGCGTCGCCTTCTCGGCGGCTTGGCGCACGATGCCGCGCTCGAAGAAAATGCGCGCCTCCTTCAGGTGGCCGAGCGCGGAGGGCGAGGTCGAGAGCATGATCTCGGCCGCCATGTCCACCTGCGAGATGACCGAGCGCGGCGTCAGCGGCAGGACGCGCGCCCGCTCGCCGTGCGAGATGGCGATGAGGCCGATATTGCTGAGGCTCTGCATGGCCTCGCGGATCGCCGGCCGCCCCACGCCGAAGCGCTCCATCAGCTCCCGCTCGGAGGGCATGACGTCGCCGGGCTTCAGCGTCCCGTCCGTCACCATGGTCTTCAGGCGGTCGAAAATCTGGCTCGACAGCTTGCGGCGGACGATCGGCTCGGACGGCGTCACCATGGAAGACCCTTCGGACGGAGATCACATCTCGGTCATCGCTCCGTGCGAAGCGAAACCGTCTGGTATGATGATTATACCAGCATGGCGTGTCGTGAACAGAGACTAAGTTTCGCGCGCGAGAGAGTGCGCCGCCAAGCCCTCAGCGGGAAGACCCGACATGTCCGATAGAATCGTTCTCACCTATCGTATCGAAACGCCGGGCAGCGTCGAGAAGATGGCGACCAAGATCGCCAGCGACCAGTCCACCGGCACGTTTGTTCCCTTGCCCGGCGAAACGCCCGAACTCAAGGCGCGTGTCGCCGCCCGTGTGCTGGCGGTGCGCCCGCTCGATCCCGTGTCTGAGCCCGCCTTCGGCCGCACGCATGAAGACCTGAAATCCGTCCAGACGTTCAACTGCGGCGAGGCCGACATCGCCTTTCCCCTCGAGGCGATCGGCACCGATCTCGCCGCGCTGATGACGATCGCGATCGGCGGCACCTATTCGATCAAGGGCTTCAGCGGCATCCGCGTCACCGGGCTGCAACTCCCCGCTCCCTTCGCCGACGCCTATCCCGGCCCGCAATTCGGCATTCCCGGCTCCAAGCGGCTGACGGGCGTCGAGGGTCGCCCGATCATCGGCACGATCGTGAAGCCCGCGCTGGGCCTCAGCCCCAGCGAGAGCGCCACCATGGTGAAGGAGCTGGTGGAAGCCGGCGTCGATTTCATCAAGGACGACGAGAAGCTGATGAGCCCCGCCTACTCTCCGCTCGCGGAGCGGGTGAAGGCGATCATGCCCGTCATTCTCGACCACGAGCAGCGCACCGGCAAGAAGGTGATGTATGCCTTCGGCATCTCGGCCACCGACCCCGACGAAATGATGCGAAACCACGATCTCGTCGCCGAGGCCGGCGGCAACGCGGCCGTCGTCAACATCAATTCGATCGGCATGGGCGCCATGAGCTTTTTGCGCAGGCGCTCCCGGCTGGTGCTGCACGCCCATCGCAACGGCTGGGATATCCTCACCCGGCACCCCTCGCTGGGGATGGATTTCGCCGTCTACGAGAAGTTCTGGCGCCTGCTCGGGGTGGACCAGTTTCAGATCAACGGCATCGCGGCCAAATACTGGGAGCCGGACGAATCCTTCGTGCGCTCGTTCCAGGCGCTGGGCCGGCCGATCTTCTCGGAGGCCGACAAGCCGCTGCCCGTGGTCTGTTCCGGCCAGTGGGGCGGGCAGGCGCCGGCGACCTTCGCGGCCCTGCGCACCACGGACATCATGTATCTCTGCGGCGGCGGCGTCGTCAGCCATCCCGGCGGCCCCGGAGCCGGCGTGCGCGCCGTCCGCCAGGCCTGGGATGCGGCCACGGCCGGCATTCCGCTGGAAACCCACGCCCGAACCCATCCCGAACTGAAGGCCTCGCTGGAAACCTTCAGCTCCGGCGCCGGCGCGTGACGACCCGAATGGAGCCTGCCATGACGAGCCCCCTTCTTCTCACCTTCTACGGCGACGATCTCACCGGCTCGACCGATGTGATGGAGGCCTTGGCGCTACGCGGCGTCGAGACCGTTCTCTTCCTCGACGTGCCGACCGAAGCCCAGCGCGCCCGCTTTCCCCATGCCCGAGCGATCGGCGTCGCGGGCACGAGCCGCAGCGAAACGCCGCGCTGGATGGACGAGAACCTGACGCCGGTCTTCCTCTGGATGGCTTCGGAAGGCGCGGAAATCGCCCATTACAAGGTCTGCTCGACCTTCGATTCCTCGCCCGCGATCGGCTCCATCGGCCGCGCGCTGGAGATCGGCCATGCCGCCTTCGGCGGGCTGCCCGTGCCGATCCTCGTCGGCGCGCCGCAGCTCAAGCGCTACACCGCCTTCGGCGAGCTCTTCGCCGCCTATCGCGGCGAGGTTTTCCGCATCGACCGGCATCCGGTCATGAGCCGCCATCCCGTCACCCCCATGCGAGAGGCGAACCTCCGCCGGCATCTCGCCGAACAGACCGCCGTCTCCATCGCGCTCCTCGACCATCTCGCGCTCACGGACGGCGAGGCCGACGGGCGGGTGGACGCGGCCCTGGAGGCGGGCCCGGGCGCCCTCCTGATCGACGTGCTCGACCCCGCCACGCAGCGCGCCGCCGGGCGGCAGCTTCGCCGCCTCGCGGCCAAGGGCTCGCGCTTTGTGGTCGGCTCGTCCGGCGTCGAGTATGCGCTGGCGGAAAGCTGGCGCGAGGATGGGACGATCACGGAAGCCGGCGGTTTCGACCCGCTGGAGCCCGTTGAGCGCCTCGCCGTGGTTTCGGGAAGCTGCTCCCCCACCACCGAGCGCCAGATCCGATTTGCCGAAACGCAAGGGTTCACCGCCATCGCCCTCGACCCCCGGCTTTTCGTAGCCGGCGACAGCGCGGGGATCGAAGCCGGTCGCACGGAGGCGCTCGGGTATCTGGCGGCGGGCCAGAGCGTCATCGTCTACACCGCGCTTGGGCCGGAGAGCGATCTCGGTGCCGAGATCGCCGGAAACGAGGGCGCGCGCCATGCGATCGGGCGCGGCCTGGGGCGGTTGCAGGCCGATCTCGTGCGCGGGGCCGGCCTGTCCCGCGCCGTGATCGCCGGCGGCGACACGTCGAGCCACGCGCTGCGCCAGCTCGGCGTCCATGCCCTCACGCCGCGCATGCCGCTGGCCGAGACACCCGGCTCGCCCGTGTCCACCGCCCATAGCGAGAACCCCGCCTTCCACGGGCTGGAGATCGCGCTGAAGGGCGGCCAGGTCGGCAACGACGACTATTTCGTGCGGA
Source organism: Aureimonas sp. AU40 (assembly GCF_001463785.1). Taxonomy (NCBI): domain Bacteria; kingdom Pseudomonadati; phylum Pseudomonadota; class Alphaproteobacteria; order Hyphomicrobiales; family Aurantimonadaceae; genus Aureimonas; species Aureimonas sp. AU40. The sequence continues at coordinate 27,045 of NZ_BBWL01000011.1, read as the reverse complement.
TTCGCGACGGGGTCTGACCCCTCTCCCGTCCGCACCGAGACCGAAGACCCGACGAAACGCGGCTGCCCGACATGCTCGGGCGGAACGACCGCGTTTGCCCTGAAGGAGGAGGCAGACATGGCAGCAGTGCAATCCGATGTCGAAACATCGGCAATTTCCAAGATCGTCTGGCGGCTGGTGCCGTTTCTCGGACTGATGTTCTTCATCAACTTCCTGGACCGGACCGCCATCGGCTTCGCCGGGCCGAACGGCATGACCCAGGATCTCCGCCTCACGGCCGCGCAGTTCGGCTTCGCCGCCGGCATCTTCTTCTTGGGCTACATCCTTTTGGAAATTCCCAGCAACCTCGCGCTTCACAAGTTCGGCGCGCGGCGCTGGCTGGCGCGCATCATGGTGAGCTGGGGCATCGTCTCGCTGCTCTTCACATTCGTGCAGACCGGCACGCAGCTCTATTGGCTTCGCTTCCTGCTCGGCATCGCCGAGGCCGGCTTCTTTCCCGGCGCGATCCTGTTCCTCAGCCTTTGGGTTCCGGCGCGCCACCGCGCCAAGGTCCTGGCCGTGTTCTATGTCGCGCAGCCGCTGACCACGGTGATCGGCGCGCCGCTCGCCTCGCTCCTGATCGACATGCACGGGCTCTTCGGCCTCGAAGGCTGGCGCGTCATGTTCGCGGGCGTCTCGATTCCGGCCATCATCATCGGCATCGTCACCTATTTCTACCTGCCGGACACGCCGAACGACGCCAAATGGCTGACCCCGGCCGAGCGCGCCTGGCTGAACGAAGAGCTGGCCCGCGAGGACAAGACGAAGTCCTCGGGCGGCCACATCTCCGGCAAGGCGCTGCGGGACGGCCGCGTCTGGACCCTCGCGCTCATCTATTTCGGCTTCATCTACGGGCTTTATGCGCTCGGCTTCTTCCTGCCGACCATCATCGGCGGCTTCGAAGCGCAGTTCGGCACCAAATTCACCGTGATGCAGCGCGGGCTGATCACCGCGATCCCCTATCTCCCGGCGGCCGTCGCGCTCATTCTCTGGAGCCGGGATGCCTCACGCCGCGGCGTGCGACCCTGGCACATCGGCATTCCCGCCGTGCTCGGCGCGGTGACGATTCCGCTCGCGCTTTCCATGCAGAGCCCGACCGCGACGATCGCCGTCATCACGCTCACGGCCTGCGCCATCTTCTCGGCGCTGCCGAACTTCTGGAGCTTCCCGGCCCGCTTCCTCACCGGCGCGGGCGCGGCGGCCGGCATCGCGCTTATCAACACGATGGGCAATATGGCGGGCTTTGCCGCTCCCTACATCACCGGCGCGGTGAAGGACTGGACCGGCGGCTACGGCGTTCCCATGACGATCGTCGGCGGCTTCATGGCCTTGTCGGCCGTACTCGCCTTCACCTTCCTGTCGCGCCTGCCTGGCCCCGGCGAGACGACGGCTCAGCCGAGCCGCCCGGTGAGCCGAGCGGCCTGACGGTCCACCCAAGACGGCCCGCCCCCAAAGGGCGGGCCTTTTTTTGATCGCGTCAATTGCCTGTCACGGTCTGAAGCGATCCGCCAATATTGCGGCCGACATCCTCGATGCTGCGCCCAAACCTCTGGCGTGCGCCGGGATCGACGATCGCCGCCGGCGCGTTCACCGCAGCATTCACGGCCGAGCCGACGCCCTGCGCCGTGCCGATCGCGGCCGCGCCCAGCGTCTCGCCCAGACCCGGGCTGCCTTCCGAGACTTTCTGCCCCGCGATCAGACGCCGTCCGATCGCCTGCACGACCTCGGCGCTTTGCGCGAACTTCGTGTGATTGAGACTGTCGCCGGTGCGGATGCTGGTGAGGTCCACCACCGTGATGCCGCGCTGGGCGAACGCGGCCTGCACATCGGGCTTGGTCAGGTCCACCGCTCCGAGGCGCTGGACGCCGCCGGCCAGACGGCGGGAAACCAGAAGCGCGCGATCGTCCTGCGAGGTGAAGATCGTGATGCGCGACTGGTCCGGCCCGATCTCGTCCAGCTGCTCGTGGAACACGTCGACGTCGAGATCGGGCGAGGCCAGGACGACATGGCCGAGCTTCCTCGGAAGGCTCCCTTTTCGGATCGCGATCTGCCGTAGCGCCTCCATGGTCAGCCAGCTTCCCATGGAATGCGCCATGATGGTGATTTCGGTCACGTCCTTGCGCGCCGCCGCCGCCTCGATCACCTTTTCCAGGCTGGAGCGCGAGTAGTTGGCGCTCTCGCGGTCGTAGAGATAGCCGAAGATCGAGCCCTGCGAGGGCCAGGTGAACAGGATCGGCGCGGCGTCCGCGCCCGAATCGTAGCTGATCTGAGCGAAGCGGAAGACCGCTTCCTCGTAGCTCGAATTGAACCCGTGAACGAAGATCAGGAGCCGCCCGCTCGGGGACTTGCGCTGCTGGAACCAGCGATCGCTGTCCTTCTGACTCATCGGATCGATGCGCAGCGCGACGAACTCCCGCGCCGGGTCGGGCGCGCTCGGCCTGGGGTACACGACCTCGCCCGCCTTGCGCGCACCATCGGGCGGGATCGAGACGATGATGTTTTCCAAGGAGAGTTCCGGTCCGCGATCACCGGAGAAGACGACGCCCGGCACGGTCGACGGCGCGCGTGTGGTGGCCACCAGCATGTCCACCTTATGCGCGCCGGGAACGCTGCGCTCTACGGGAACGAGCGTGGCATAGGGCCGGCTCGCGCAGGCCGAGAGCGCCACGCCGGAGGCCACCAGCGCAAGAGCCATTCGCCCCGCCGCGCGCCCGCTCCGCTTCGAGCCGAGTGTCATGCGTCCCCCGATCGCTGGCTGTCCCCGCCCCGATGTAGCAACGAAACGGCGGGCGAGCGAGCCCTGCGGCGTATGCTGGGCCCATGCCGCATCAGGCCTTCACGCAGGTTTGCGATCGTGCCGCCAAGCGTAGACGACCGCCGCCGTGAGCATGAGCGCCAGCGCGAACCAGGTCAGGGCGTAGACGAGATGGTTGTTGTTGAATTGAACGACCGTCAAACCGCCGACGGGGGCGCCGCCCGGATTGGACGCGGCATCGGCGTCCACGAAAAAGGGCGCGACGCGTTCGAGCCCGCGCCGCGCGGCGATGGCACCGATGTCGCGGGAGAACCAGCGGTCGGCCTCGGGTTCGTTGGCGCGCAGGACGCGCCCGCCCGGCTCGCTGAGGCGCAGGAGCCCTTCGATCGTCTGGGTGCCCTGCACCTGGCCGTCTGGCCGTGAGGCGGGATCGCGCCGCTCGGTTGGGACGAAGCCGCGATTCACGAGGGTGACGGAGCCGTCCGGCGCCTGGAGCGGCGTCAGCACCCAGAAGCCGCCCCCCAGCGTCGTGAGGGCCTGCACCAGCGTTTCGCGATCATGGAGGAAAGTGCCGGTCAGCCGAACGTGGCGATACTCGTCGTCGGTGGGATCGAGCAATGACCATTCAGAAGGCCCAGGCGCGGGAACGGCCGGGGCATGGACCCTCTGGTCGACATGCTCGATCAGATCGAGCTTCCAGGCGCGGCGTTCGACCTGCCAGATGCCGAGGCCGAGAAGGCCCACGATCAGCGGCAGGGAGAGAGCGAGAAGGACGATCCGGGAACGGCGGGGCATCGTGGTCCTTTCACGGGCCACCTCAGGCGGTTTCGCGCGGCGGGTCGCCGCGCGAAACGATGGAAGAGATTGCTGCCGCCGAACTCGGTCAGGCGGCAGCGATCCGTTCGGTCAGGGCGTCATGCCCATGTCCATCATCGGCATCATGCTCGTGTTCATGTGGTACATGACCCAGAGCGAACCGGCGAGGACGATCACCACGACCACGACCGTGAAGACCAGCGCGGTCATGGTCCAGCCGCCTTCCGACTTCCCGTTCATATGCAGGAAGAAGATCATGTGGACGACGATCTGCACCGCCGCCAAACCCATGATGATGATGCCGGTGAGCGCCCGGTCCTGAAGCACGTCGGACATGACGAGCCAGAACGGAATGGCCGTCAGGATGACCGACAGGAGGAAGCCGGTGACATAGCCGCCCATCGTGCCATGGTCGTGGCCATGGCCGTCGAGATGGCCGTGATCGTCCGTCGGCCCCTTCCCCGCGCCGTCCGCCAGGGCGGCGTGTTTGGTCGAGGGGGCGTTGGCGCTCATCGAAGCACTCCCATGAGGTAGACGAAGGTGAAGACGCCGATCCAGATGACGTCCAGGAAGTGCCAGAACAGGCTGAGGCACGATAGGCGAAGCTGGTTGGCCGGCACGAGGCCGCGCTGACGGATCTGGACCATGAGCGTGACCAGCCAGATCAGGCCGAAGGTCACGTGCAGGCCGTGGGTGGCGACCAGCGTGAAGAAGGCCGAGAGGAAGGCACTGCGCTGCGGCGTCGCGCCCTCGTGGATGAGGTGCCAGAACTCGTAGAGCTCGATCGAGAGGAAGGCGAGGCCGAACAGGCCGGTGATGGCCAGCCAGACTTGGACCGAGCGCACGTCCCGCTTCGCCATGGAGAGCATGGCGAAGCCGTAGGTGATCGACGACAGGAGCAGCATCGACGTGTTCAGCGCCACCAGCGGCAGGTCGAACAGGTCGCGCGGGCTCGGGCCCGCCGCATAGGCATTCCCGAGAACGGCATAGACGGCGAACAGGCAGGCGAAGATGAGACAGTCGCTCATCAGGTAGATCCAGAACCCCAGCATCGTGCTGGAGCCCTCGGCATGCTCATGTTCGTCGGCGACGTAGAAGCTCAGGTTCTCTTCGCCCTGCGCCGCGTGCAAGGTGCTCGTGCTCATGCGTGCTTCACCTTCGAGAGGAGACGGGTCCGCTCGGCTTCCGTCGCGATCACTTCGCTGACCGGGATGTGGTAGCTCCGGTCATAGTTGAACGTGTGGTAGATCGCGTAGCCGACGATCGCGACGAGGCTGAGCGCGGCGAGCCACCAGATGTACCAGATCATGGCGAAGCCGAAGACCACGCTCAGCCCGGCGATCACGACGCCCGCCTCGGTGTTGCGCGGCATGTGGATCGGCTTGAAGCCTTCCAGCGGGCGCTCGTAGCCGCGCTGCTTCATCTGCCACCAGGCATCGTTCTCGTGGATCATCGGCGAGAAGGCGAAGTTGTAGCCCGGCGGCGGCGAGGAGGTCGCCCATTCCAGCGTGCGCCCGCCCCAGGGATCGCCGTCGACATCCACCAGCTTGTGCCGGTCGCGGATGCTGACGAAGATCTGCATGAGGAAGGCGGCGATGCCCAGCGCGATCAGCGCAGCGCCGAAGGCCGCGATCACGAACCAGATCTGGAGCGAGGGATCGTCGAACACGCGCAGACGACGCGTGACGCCCATCAGGCCGAGCACGTAGAGCGGCATGAAGGCGAAGTAGAAGCCGACCACCCAGAACCAGAAGCTCATCTTGCCCCAGAAGGCATTCAGCTTGAAGCCGAAGGCCTTCGGGAACCAGTAGTTGATGCCGGCGAAGAGGCCGAACAGCACGCCGCCGATGATCACGTTGTGGAAGTGCGCGACCAGGAACAGCGAGTTGTGCACGACGAAATCGACCGGCGGAACGGCCAGGAGCACACCCGTCATGCCGCCGATCACGAAGGTGATCATGAAGGCGATCGTCCACATCATCGGCACGTCGAACCGGATGCGGCCGCGATACATCGTGAACAGCCAGTTGAAGATCTTGGCGCCCGTCGGGATCGAGATGATCATCGTCGTGATGCCGAAGAACGAGTTCACGCTCGCCCCCGAGCCCATCGTGAAGAAGTGATGGAGCCAGACGAGGTAGGCCAGGATCGTGATGACCACCGAAGCGTAGACCATCGACGTGTAGCCGAAGATGCGCTTGCCCGAGAAGGTCGAGGTGATTTCGGAGAAGATGCCGAAGGCCGGCAGAATGAGGATGTAGACCTCGGGATGGCCCCAGATCCAGATGAGGTTCACGTACATCATCGGATTGCCGCCGAGATCGTTCGTGAAGAAGTTGGTGCCGGCGTAGCGGTCGAGCGAAAGGAGGGCCAGCACCGCCGTCAGGACCGGGAAGGAGGCCACGATCAGGACGTTCGTGCAGAGCGAGGTCCAGCAGAAGATCGGCATCTTCATGAGGGTCATGCCCGGCGCGCGCATCTTGATGATGGTCACGAGCAGGTTGACGCCCGACAGAAGCGTGCCGACACCGGCCACCTGAAGGCCCCAGATATAATAGTCGACGCCGACGCCCGGACTGTAGTTGGCGTCCGACAGCGGCGGAAAGGCCAGCCAGCCGGTGCGCGCGAATTCGCCCACGAACAGCGACAGCATCACCAGCACCGCGCCGCCGACCGTCATCCAGAAGCTGAAATTGTTCAGGAAGGGGAAGGAGACGTCACGCGCGCCGATCTGCAGCGGCACCACGAAGTTCATGAGACCCGTCACCAAGGGCATGGCGACGAAGAAGATCATGATGACGCCGTGCGCCGTGAAGACCTGGTCGTAGTGGTGGGCGTTGAGATAGCCCTCCGACCCGCCGAAGGCGATGGCCTGCTGGAGGCGCATCATGATGGCGTCGGCGAAGCCGCGCAGCAGCATGACGATGCCGAGCACCATGTACATGATGCCGATCTTCTTGTGGTCCACGCTGGTGAACCACTCCTTCCAGAGATAGCCCCAGAGCTTGAAATAGGTCAGCGCGGCGAGCAGCGCGAGCCCGCCGAGCGCGACGACCGCAAAGGTCACGACCACGATCGGCTCGTGGTACGGGAAGGCTTCGAACGTCAGCCGCCCGAAGATCATTCGTATGAGATCGGAGTTGTCTTGCATCTCTGGCACTCGTGCGATGGCATCGTCTGGCGTCGCACCCGGGACGGCGCGACACGGTGCTCTGTTAGTTCGTCTGGTTCAGCTGCGCCGGCGCAGCGCCGGTGCCGCTGTTGGGCATCGTGTGGCCGGAATGCCCCTGCACTGGCGGCGTGCTCGTTCCGTCCTGGTTGACCTGCGGGTTCAGCTGGTCGGGCTGCATTCCCTGGGGCTGGTCGTCGCTGTGCGGCAGGCGACCGCTGGCCGGGAAGGTCGCGCCCGAAGGCTCGTCGCCCGCCACCGCGCGCCGGTTGTCATAGAGAAGACGCTCGCGATTTTCGTGGCTGTCGACCCCTGCCCCGCCCATCGCGTCGATATGCATCATCTCGTCGGCGCACATCTTGCCGGGGGCGACGCACTTGTTGAGGATGGCGTTGTAGAGCCCGTCCGCGAAGCTCGAATAGTAGTGGATCGGCTCCTTCTCGCTGGGCTTCTCCAGCTCGAGGAACAGCTCGCGGCTCAGCGGCTGGCCCTCGGAACGGACCTTGGCGACCCAGGCGTCGAAATCGCCTTGGGCAAGGCCGTGAAACTTGAACTTCATGTTCGAGAACCCGGCGCCGCTGTAATGCGAGGACATGCCCTCGTAGACGCCTTCCTTGTTCATCACCGCGTGCAGCTGCGTTTCCATGCCGGCCATCGTGTAGATCATGCCGGCCATGGAAGGGACGAAGAACGCGTTCATCACGCTGGCCGAGGTCAGCTTGAAGTTGATGGGCGTGTTCACCGGCGCGGCCAGCTCGTTGACGGTCGCGATGCCGAGGTCGGGGTAGATGAAGAGCCATTTCCAGTCGAGCGAAACGACGCGCACTTCAAGCGGCTTCATCTCGGGCGTCACCGGCTGGCCTTCGGCGATTCGCGTCAGGGGCCGGTATGGGTCGAGAAGATGGGTCGCCGTCCAGGTCAGCGCTCCCAGACAGATGATGATGAGCAGCGGCGCCGACCAGATCGCCAGTTCCAGGTGCGTCGAATGGTTCCATTCGGGATCGTAGGTCGCATCCTTGTTGCCGCGGCGGTAGCGCCAGGCGAAGATCACCGTCGCAGCGATGACCGGAATGATGATGAGGAGCATCAGCCCGGTTGAGATATAGAGAAGGTCGCGCTTCTGGACGGCGACGTCGCCTGCCGGGTTCAGCAGCACGGCATTGCAGCCGCCGATCAGGAGGAGAAGCGGTGCGAGGGCTAGGAAGCGATATCGGCTCAAGGTCGCGGTCCAATCAGCGAAATGGGGTCGCTTGCATGCTTTTCTTAGCTGCATCGCAGCAAATCGTTTATGAGGCGTTCGTTAAGCCCGCCGAGGCCTATATTCAAGGTGGCATCGATGACGGAAACGCGAATGTTTCCACCATGTCTAAAGATGAGGAGCGAGATCAAAAATGAGTTCGAACACCGCGGCGGCCGCTCCGTCCGCTTTTGAGAGGGATGCGCGCGTCGCGAACGCGCATCACGGAGAAGTCAGACCGAGCGAGATCGCAATCGGAGTGCTGATTGGCCGCACGGCCGAGTTCTTCGACTTTTTCGTCTACGCGCTGGCCTCCGTGCTGGTGTTCCCGGCGGTGGTCTTTTCCTTCGTCGATCCGGTGACGGGAACCTACTACTCCTTCGCGCTCTTGGCACTGGCCTTCGCAGTCCGGCCGCTGGGCACGATCTTCTTCACCTGGATGCACCGTCGCTATGGCGACGCCGCCAAGCTCACCACGGCGCTCTTCCTCCTCGGCTGCTCGACCATCGTCATGGGCTTCCTGCCGAGCTACGCCAGCGTCGGTTTCGCCTCCGTCGTCACGCTCGCCGTGCTTCGTTTCGGTCAGGGTCTGGCGCTCGGCGGCACCTGGGATGGTCTCGCCCCGCTGCTCGCGGTCAGCGTGCCGGAGAACAAGCGCGGCTGGTACGCCATGCTGCCGCAGCTGGGCGCGCCGTTCGGCCTCATCGTCGCCAGCGCGCTCTACTACTTCCTGATCACCAACCTGACGCAGGAAGACTTCCTCGGCTGGGGCTGGCGCTATCCGTTCTTCGTCGCCTTCGCGATCAACGTCGTGGCGCTCTTCGCGCGGCTGCGTATCGTTCTGACCGAGAACTATCGCGAGCTGTTCGAGCGCGGCGAGTTGCAGCCCTCGTCGGTTCGCAGGACCATCTCGCAGAACGGTCGCAACATCGTGATCGGCGCCTTCGTGCCGCTCGCGAGCTTCGCGCTGTTCCACATGGTCACGGTGTTTCCGCTGTCCTGGGTCACGCTTTTCGCCGGTGAAAGCGTCGCGCGCTTCCTCCTGATCGAGCTGGTCGCGACCGTGTTCGGCACCATCGCGCATATCGCGTCCGGCCCGCTGGCCGATCGCTTCGGCCGCCGCCGCGTTCTCGGCGTCTGCGCCGGCGCCATCGCCTTCTACAGCGGCCTCGCGCCCTTGCTGCTGAACGGCGGCGCGGTGGGTGAGACCATCTACATGGTGATCGGCTCGGTGATCCTGGGCGTGTCCTTCGGCCAGTGCTCGGGCGCTCTCGCGGCGAACTTCCCGCGCGCCTATCGCTACACCGGCTCGGCCCTTACCTCGGACCTGGCTTGGCTCTTCGGCGCCGGCTTCGCGCCGCTGGCCGCGCTCGCCATCGCCGACAATCTCGGCCTCGTCTTCTCGGGCGCCTATCTCCTGTCCGGCGCGGTGTTCACGCTTCTGGCACTCTTCATCAATCGTCGCCTGGCTTCCAGCGCGATCTGATCGGGCCGCAGCCAGACGCGGACAAAGCCAAAGCCGGGGGCTCCACCCCCGGCTTTTTTCGTAAGTGCCACTCGCGGCGAGTTCAGGCTTGAAGCGGCCGCTGCTCCAAAGTTGGCTGGCCGTCCGGCCTCCCCTCCCCCGCCGGGGCGCTGCGAAACGAATCGAACAGGCACTCCAGCGTGCGCCGACCGACCGAAACGAGGTCGAAGCCGAAGCCCGAGCGCAGCCATTGGGTGATGAGCCCGCTCATGGCGCACTGAACCGTCGTCGTTGCGGCCTCGGGGGTCCAGTCCGCCCGCATCAGCCCGCGCCGCGAGGCCTCCTGGAACGCCAGGCGGATGACGCTCAGCATCTCCTCGTCCGCCTCGCGCATGCGCACCAGCATCTCCTCCATCTCCGCCACGTATTCGCAGCGCAGCAGCATGATCGTGAGAACCTTCTGCGCGCGGGCGTTCGTGCTGATGAAGTCGAGCGCGTCCACCGCGTTGGATCGGATCCGCTCCAGCGGATCGTCCTCGGATCGGAGCAGGTCGTCCAGCTGGACGAAGCATTCCTGAGGCAGGCGACCGCGCTCCAGCATGGCCTCGAACAGGGCGTTCTTGTTGGCGAAATGGAAGTAGATGGCACCGCGCGTCACGTTCGCGGCCTCGGCGATCATCGCCAGGGTGGTGCGCGACACGCCCTTCTCGAAGAACATCGCCTCCGCCGCATCGAGGATCGCGCAACGGGTTTCCATTGCCTCCGCCTTGGTGCGTCTCATCGTTCGCCTGCCTTCCAATCCGCTTGTTTAGTTTCATACATGCATGTATGTTGCACGGCAATATGAGTCTCGGCCGGCCTCTGCGCAGCCGGCAAACAAGGCGGTCTTATGAGAGTTTCTGCACCCACCCTGTTCATGGCGACAGCGCTCGGGCTTTTGGCCTTGTCGGGCTGCCAGGGCGAGACGAAGACCGCCAACGCGCAGCAAGGCGCCGGCGGCGCGCCCCCACCCTCGCCGGTCGGCATCGTCGAGGTGCGTCCCGAGCCGATCGCCGTCACGTCCGAGCTTCCCGGCCGCATCGCGCCGACGCGCATCGCCGAGGTGCGCCCGCGCGTCGGCGGCATCATTGTGCAGCGCGTCTTCGAGCAAGGCTCCGACGTGGACGAGGGCGATCCCCTGTTCCAGATCGATCCGGCGACCTTCCAAGTCGCGGTGGAATCGGCGCAGGCCGGCGTCGCCAAGGCCGACGCCGTGCTGACGCAGGCGCGCCAGGATGCCGAGCGCACCCAAGCCCTCGTCGCCCGCAACACGGTCGGCACCGCCAATCTGGAAACTGCCGTCGCCACGCAGCGCCAGGCCGAGGCCGATCTCGCCTCCGCCCGCGCGCAGCTGCGCGCCGCGCAGATCAACCTCGACTATGCGACGGTCCGCGCGCCGATCTCCGGCCGCATCGGCCGCGCCCTGATCACCGAAGGCGCGCTGGTCAGCACCACAGGCACCGAGGCGCTGGCCACGATCCAGCAGCTCGATCCCGTCTATGCCGACATCCAGCAGCCGGTCTCGCAGCTCCTGCGTCTGCGCGAGGCGCTGCGCACCGGCCAGCTGACGCAGCTGGAGGAAAACGTCGCGCAGGTGCGCCTGAAGCTCGACGACGGCAGCGAGTATCCCTATCCCGGCCGCCTTCTCTTCTCCGAATCCACGGTGGAGGAGACCAGCGGTCAGGTAACGCTGCGCGCCGAGTTCCCGAACCCGGACGACACGCTCCTGCCAGGGCTTTATGTCCGCGTCGCAGTGGACCAGGGCATCGACGCCAAGGCGCTGGCCGTGCCCAATCAGGCCGTGCAGCGCGACACGTCGGGCCAGGCCTTCCTGTATCTCGTGAACGCCAACAACACCGTGGAGCAGCGCACCGTCACGGTGGTTCGCGTCGTCGGCAACCGCTCGGTGATCTCGCAGGGGCTGGCGGCCGGCGACAAGGTGATTGCCGACGGCTTCCAGAAGATCGGCCCCGGCGCGCCGGTGGCCCCGACGCCCTGGACTCCGGTTGGCGCGGCGGCCGAAGGCCTGTCCAAGGACGCGGGCAAGACGGATGCGACCGGCGCGGGCGCGCAGGCCCCCGCCTCCACACCGGCCGGCCAAGCCGCTTCGCCCGAGGCCCAGCGCGCCACCCCGGCGCCGGGCTCCGACGCCGCAGCCGCCGGGACGGCCAATTCGGCCTCGCAGGATGCGGACGGGCAGCGGGCGACGGCGCCGGCGGCCGACGCATCCACCACCGCGCGCTAAGGACCGATCGACATGCCTCAGTTCTTTATCGATCGCCCGGTCTTCGCCTGGGTGATCGCGATCTTCATCGTCCTGGCGGGCGTCATCTCGCTGCCCTCGCTGCCGATCGCCCAGTATCCCGACGTCGCACCGCCGCAGCTCACCATCTCTACCGCCTTCCCCGGCGCCTCGCCGGAGGACCTCTACCAGCAGGTCACGAGACCGATCGAGGAGGAGCTAAACGGCATCGACGGCCTGATCTACTTCGAAAGCACGAGCGACGCGACCGGCTCGGTGCAGATCACCGTGACTTTCAGCGCCGGCACCGAGATCGCCCAGGCCGTGGTGGACACGCAGAACCGCCTGCGCCGCGTCGAGTCCAAGCTGCCCCAGCAGGTGACGCAGCAGGGCGTCCTCGTCGAGGAAGCCGGATCGAGCTTCCTTATGGTCGTGGCCCTGGTGGGCGACGAAAAGTCGACGCTCGATGCCGTGGGTCTCGGCGACTACATTACCCGCAACGTCATCAACGAGATCCGCCGCGTGCCCGGCGTCGGCCGCGCGCAGCTTTTCGCCTCCGAGCGATCGATGCGCGTCTGGATCGACCCGGATCGTCTGGTCGGCCTGAATCTGGCCGTGTCCGACGTCGTCACCGCCATCCAGCAGCAGAACGCGCAGGTCGCGGCCGGCTCGATCGGCGCCAATCCCAACCCGGTGAGCCAGCAGACGCAGGCGACGATCCTGGTCAAGGGACAGCTTCAGACGCCGGAGGAGTTCGGCGCCATCGTGCTGCGCGCCAATGCCGACGGCTCGCTGGTGCGCATGTCCGACGTGGCGCGTGTCGAGGTCGACGCCGAAAGCTACAATTTCAACACATTCCTGAACGGTCGCCCGAGCGCGGCCATCGGCATCCAGCTTTCGCCGACAGGCAACGCGCTCGACGCCGCGCAAGGCGTGCGGCAGGTCATGGAGCGTCTGGCCCCGCTCTTCCCGCAAGGGGTGAGCTACCAGATCCCCTACGACACGACGCCCTTCGTCTCGGCCTCGATCGAGAAGGTCATCCACACGCTGCTCGAAGCGGTGGCGCTGGTGTTCGTCGTGATGTTCGTCTTCCTCCAGAACATCCGCTACACCGTCATCCCGACGCTGGTGGTACCGATCGCGCTGGCCGGCACGCTGGCGGTGATGCTGGCGGCGGGCTTCTCGATCAACGTCCTCACCATGTTCGCCATGGTTCTGGCCATCGGCATTCTGGTCGACGACGCCATCGTCGTGGTCGAGAATGTCGAGCGCATCATGGCGAGCGAGGGCCTGCCCCCGAAGGAAGCGGCCAAGAAGGCCATGCGCCAGATCACCGGCGCCATCATCGGCATCACGCTAGCGCTCTGCGCCGTGTTCGTGCCGCTCGCCTTCTTCCCCGGCTCGGTCGGCGTCATCTACCGCCAGTTCTCGCTGACGATGGTGACCTCCATCCTGTTCTCGGCCTTCCTCGCCCTGTCGCTGACCCCGGCGCTGTGCGGCAGCTTCCTGAAGCCCGTCAAGGCCGGCCACCACCATGGCAAGCGCGGCCTGTTCGGCCTCTTCAATCGGGGCTTCGACAAGACGTCCCATTCCTATTCCAAGGGCGTCGGCTATCTCATCGGCCGCACCAAGCGCTTCATGATCATCTATGTCGCACTTCTGGCGGGCCTCGGCTGGTTCTACGTGCAGATCCCCTCCGCCTTCCTGCCGCAGGAAGACCAGGGCTTCCTGATCGCCAACTTCCAGGGCCCGGCGGGCGCGACCAGCAACCGCCTGCGCGAGGTCACGTCCGAGTCCGAAAAGTTCATCCTCGGCCAGAAGGCCGTGGAGAGCATGATCACGATCCAGGGCTTCTCCTTCTCGGGCCAGGGCGCCAATGCGGGCCTCGCCTTCGTGACGCTGAAGGACTGGAGCGAGCGCGGCCCCGGGGAGGACGCGGGAACCCTGGCCGGCATCATTTCCGGCCGTCTCATCCAGTTCCGGGATGCGATCGCCTTCGCCCTGTCGCCGCCTCCCATCCAAGGTCTCGGCAACACCGGCGGCTTCGCCTTCCGCCTGCAGGACCGCGCCAACCAGGGCACGCCGGCGCTTCTGGCCGCGCGCGACCAGCTCGTCGCGGAAGCGGGCAAGAGCCCGATCCTCGGGCGGATCAACTTCGAGGGCCTGCCTCCCGGCCCGCAGATCCAGCTCAATATCGACCGCGAGAAGGCCAACGCGTTCGGCGTCACCTTCGCCGACATCAACCAGACGATCTCGGCGGCGCTGGGCTCGTCCTATGTCAACGACTTCCCCAATGGCGGCCGCATGCAGCGCGTCACGCTGCAGGCCGAGGAGCGCTCGCGCATGCGCATCGAGGAGGTCATGAACCTCAACGTGCGCAACACGCAGGGCGGCATGGTGCCCCTTTCCGCCTTCGCGACGGCGGACTGGACGCTCGGCTCATCGCAGCTCGTCGGCTACAACGGCTATCCCTCCGTTCGCCTGTCCGGCGACGCCAATCCCGGTTATTCATCGGGCGAGGCGATCGCGGAGATGGAGCGTCTCGCCGGACAACTGCCCGCCGGCTTCTCGTTCGAATGGACGGGCCAGTCGCTGCAGGAAATCCAGTCGGGCAACCAGGCGCCCTTCCTGATCGGGCTCGCGGTGCTCTTCGTGTTCCTGTGCCTCGCGGCGCTCTACGAGAGCTGGTCAATCCCCTTCTCGGTCATGCTCGTGGTGCCGCTTGGCGTCATCGGCTGTGTCGCGGCGGTGCTGCTGCGCAACCTGTCCAACGACGTCTATTTCACGGTCGGCATCATCACCATCGTCGGTCTTTCGTCCAAGAACGCGATCCTGATCGTGGAAGTGGCCAAGGACCTGATGGCTGAGGGCATGGGTCTGCGCGAGGCGACGATCGAGGCGGCGCATCTTCGCTTCCGCCCGATCCTGATGACTTCGCTCGCCTTCACCATGGGCGTTCTGCCCATGGCGATCGCGTCGGGCGCCAGTGCCGCAAGCCAGAACGCCATCGGCACGACCGTCATCGGCGGCATGATCTCGGCGACGGTTCTCGCCATCTTCTTCGTGCCGATCTTCTTCGTCTTCGTGCTGCGTCTGACGAAGCAAGGCCGGGCGGCCACGACGCCGAACACGGCGAAGCCCGCGCCCGCCGAGTAAGGCACGCCCCTCCGACGACAAGTCAACGCCCCGGCCGCCTTGCTGCCGGGGCGTTGACTTGTTCAGTGGCCGGGTTCATGCGGATGGCCATCCCGCAAGGCACGAGGCCCGCCGCCATGACCGCCACCTTGTCCGTGAACCTCAACGCCATCGCGATGCTGCGCAACCGCCGCGATCTGCCCTGGCCCGACGTGATCCATTTCGGCCGCATCGCGCTGGCGAGCGGCGCCAGCGGCCTGACGGTTCACCCCCGCCCCGACGAGCGGCATGTCCGCTTTTCCGACCTGCCGGAGATTCGTCAGCTCATCGACGCGGAATTCCCTGCGGCGGAGTTCAACATCGAGGGCTATCCGACCGATCATTTCCTTGAATTGTGCGAGGCCGCGCGTGCCGATCAGGTCACGCTCGTGCCGGACGACCCGACGCAGGCGACCTCCGACCATGGCTGGAATTTCACCGCCGAGGCGGAGCGCCTCGCGGGCATCGTCCAGCGTCTAAGCAGCCGGGGCATTCGCGTTTCGCTCTTCGCCGACCCTTCGCCGCAAGGGCTCGACATCGCCCAGCGGCTCGGGGCCGAACGGGTGGAATTCTACACCGGCCCCTATGGCGCCACGCATTCCGACTCCGCCGCGGCCGAGCGCGAGTTGGGGAAGCTGCGTGAGGCGGGTCAGGTAGCGGCTGAGGTCGGGCTGGACGTGAATGCAGGGCACGATCTGACGATCGGCAATCTGCCGGCCCTCTGCCACGCGATCCCGCGCCTCAAGGAGGTTTCGATCGGCCATGCGCTGACGGCCGACGCGCTGGAGCATGGTTTTGCCGAAACGACCCGGCGCTTCATCCGGGCGCTGCAGCCGGCTTAAGAGACCGTTTAACAACCCAGTCGGGTCGGTCCGCCGGCGCTTTTCCGTCGTCACTTCGTTGCCAATTCTCGCCGACGCGCCCTCGCATCGACTGCGTTAGGCGCCTCGCGAACATCGCAAAATCACTCGGCAGCCCTCCGCCGCCGGGTTGTTAAACGGTCTCTAAGGTCAGCCCTCAGCCGATGGGCTTGATCTCGACGATCTCCGCCTCGGACGGCCCGACCTTCACGACATCGCCGACGCTCTTGCCGGCGATCGCCTTGGCGAGCGGGGAGAGATAGGACAGGCGCCCGTCGGCCGGGTTCGCCTCGTCGATGCCCACGATGCGGAACACCTGGGCACGCCCGTCGTCGCGCTCGATCGTGACTTCGGAGCCGAAATGCACGGTCTCCGCATCCTCCGGCGTCGGCACGAGTTCGGCGCTCATCTTCCGTGCACGCCAGTAGCGAAGGTCCCGGTGGATCGAGGCATACGCGATCTTATCGTCGGCCGCGCGCGCGGCGAGAAGCGCGGCTTCCAAATCGGAGACCTGACCCTCGATCTGCTTCAGCCCCTGCGCCGTGACGAAGTTCGGGTCCGTCCCAAGCTCGCGGTCCGGCAGGGTCTCGACTTGATTCTCGTTGGGTTCCTTCACGAACGCGACGCTCACGGCGAACTCCTCTCGTCTTTTGTCTTTATGTAGGGGCTCAAGGATCAGGGTTAAGCCCCTGCGAGCCATACGTTTGCCACGTCTTCAAAAGTGCGAGCTGTCGTGAACGTGACGCTGTCTTCGATCGGTCGCGACACCATATCCCCTCCTTGAGCGTTGGAAGGGAAACAGGAGAGGCATCCATGAGCAATATCCCGATCGAACCCGGCGCAGAGCCCGATCTCGCGGCCGAGGAATTGGCCGGCAAGCACAACATTCCGATCGACGAGGCCAAGCGCATCGTGGCGGAACAGGGCACCGACCGCGCCACGATCGACGGTGCGGCGGAACGCGCCAAGGACAAGCCGGAATGAAAAGAGGCCGGGCGGTTCGGCGCCGCCCGGCCTCTTCTCTCTCCAGGTGTGAAGGATCAGGCGCGCTCGATATCCCCCGGTCCCCCGCCCTCCTCCGGGTCCTTCTCGATCGGCGGCCGATCCCGGCCCGGCTCGCGGATCTCGTCCGACCCGACATGGTCGTCGTCCGGCCGGGTCGGGTCCAGATCCGGAATGGAATCTGGCGGCGGGGGCGGCCCTTTGGTCGGGTCGATGATGTTGGGTTCGATATTCGACATGTCGACTCCCATGCTGTCCATGGGAGTCAAACGCCGTCAGCCGAATATGTTTCCCCGCGTCCACATCATCCTGTCCCAACCACCGCTTGAGAACGAGCCGAGATTGCGATAGGGCTCGCTCGGGTGGGGCCTGTAGCTCAATGGTTAGAGCCGGCGGCTCATAACCGCTTGGTTGCAGGTTCGAGTCCTGCCGGGCCCACCAGCCGTCAAACGCATTGTTTCGCACCGATCTTCTTAAGGCCCTTCGCCTTCCGTACACCTCCGCGTGCACAAGGGACTGCGGCGCATGTACCTCTGGCGGCGGCCAAGCGGCTTCCTCTTCCAGCTTCGAATGCCCTCTGGATGCCGCGAATCCTTTGGCGTGCCCCCTCTGCGTGCACGCCTCAGCCCGGTCGCGGCAACAGAAGCGCAACGTAGAGCCGCTATCCTGGCGGACCTCTGCCATGGCCTGATGCTGGACCCAGACATGACCCTACCGACGCTAGACAAGAGCCTCGCGGCGGAACTCCGCGCTCTCGACCGCGCAAGCCGGTGGGCTGCCCTCGAGACTTAGTCCGCCGATTCGTTCGCCTCGCATGAGGCGCCCCACGCCCCCCCACGATCATGGAGCGCGTCCAGAAGGCAGGCGCGGCCTTCCGCTCGCTCACCGAGGCCATCGCCACCTCAACCGCCCATGGGCGGATGCTCATGCACATGATCGGCGCCTGGCCGAATTCGAGCGCGCTATGATCCGCGAACGAAACTCTGCCGGTCTCCGTCAAGCCTGAGCCGAGGGCAGCATCGGCGGGCGCCGATCAAAACTCGCTTCCCGACAGCGGAACGAGATGGCGGAGAGGTTCTTGGGATCGTCGAAGAACGGGACGCTCATGCTTCGGGGTTGCTTCCCCTTCGATCAGCCCTGGATTTGCGCGGCAATGTCGTTGAGTGCTTTCACGACGCCCTTCGGTGGGTAGGGCTTGGCGAAGAACAGGCCGTTCTCCGGCAGATCGCCTTCGCTGATCTTGATGCGCCCGGAGGTAACTATGATCGCCACCGGCGGCCAGCGGTCGCGCACCGCCCGAGCGAGCTTCAACCCATCCATCGTGCCGGGCATCTCGATGTCGGTGAACAGCACGCGGATGTCCGTATGGCGCTCCAGAAGGCGGATGGCCTCGTCCGCGTTGCGCGCTTCGTAGGCGGTGAACCCGGCATCCTCGCAGAGGTCGACCGCCTCGGCGCGGACAAGGGCGTCGTCCTCGACGACCAGGACTGCATAGCGGGCGGGATCGAACGATTGTGCCATGATGCAGCCTGCTCTCTACGAAGTCGTCTCGGCGCGCTGGTTCGCGCCCGTCAGAGTGAAGCGGATACCGCTCGGATCGAAGTCGAGACGCCCCTCGCCATCGAAGTAGGAGGCGACGATGCGCTCGATAAGCTTCGATCCAAAGCCACGGCGTTGAGGCGGGCTAACGGAAGGACCGCCCGTTTCGATCCATTCGAAGACGAACGCGCCGTCGACGCGATCCCACCTCATCGCCACGCGGCCCGTCTCGTTCGAGAGCGCCCCGTACTTGGCGGCGTTCGTCGCGAGCTCGTGGATGGCGAGCGAAAGGCCAAGTGCTTGTTGCGCGGTCAGGCCAAGGTCGGGACCGCTCGCCTCGATCCGATGATCCGCGGTCTGGTGCGGCGTGACGGCCGCCTCGACGATCTCGCCGACGTCCGCCTCCTCGAAGCTCGTCCGCACGAGGATATCCTGCGCCCTCGCCAGCGCCGCGATGCGGGTGAAAACCGCGTCCTGCGCCTCGTCCATGCTCCGAGCCTGCCGAAGGGTCTGGGCCGTGATTGCCTGGACCATCGACAGGAGGTTCTTCATTCGGTGCGACAGTTCCTGATTCAGGACCGCCCGCGCCTCCTCGGACGCCTTCAACGGGGTGATGTCGCGGGATACGGACAGGATGCGCTCCGGCTTCCCGTCGGCTCCAAGGATCGGCGACACTTGGACGTCCCAGTACCGCCGCCGGCCCTTCATTGTTTCGGCGTACCCCTGGAAGCCCGCGGGCACCCCGGCCTGCGCAGAGGCGATGGCCTCCTTGGCGGCGATGTTGCCTTCGTCCTGCCAGAAGTCCGGCCACGGACAGCCGGCGATGTCGTTGAAGTCCGACACCTCCATGACCTTCTGCCCGCCCTCGCTCATGAAGACGAGGTTGGCATCGAGGTCGAGAACCTTGATGCAGTCGCTGGACGAGGCCAGCACGCTGCTCAGGAACGCCTCGCGCTCGCGCAGCCGGGCCGTTACCTGGTCGCGCTCGGCGGCGACGGCGCGCCGCTCTTCGATGTCGATCAGGACGCCCGGGAAGCTCGTTGGCGTGCCGTCGGCCGCATGGTCGACGCGCCCGTTCGCTTCCAGCCAGTAGTACTTCCCGTCGGCGCGCCGCACTCGGTACTCGTGGGCGTAGGCACCACCGCGAACGACGGCTTCGTTGATCGCGTCCGCGAGCCCCTCCTGATCGTCGGGATGGACGGTGGCGACGATCTGAGCAAGCGGGATCCCTGAGCGGCCCAAGGTGGGATCGAGGCCGAAGGCGGCGGCGAAGGCCTCGTCGATCTTGAAGCGATCGGCAACGATGTCCCAGTGCCATGTGCCGATGATGGCACCCGCCGCCAGGGCGAGCCGCACGCGGTCGACGTTATCGCGGGCCACGGCCTCGCTGGCGCGCAGGTCCGCTTCGGCCTTCTTGCGCGCCGTGACATCGCTGAAGAAGATCGCGATCCTCCGCTCACTGGGGTTCCCGACGCGCACGGCCTTGACGTCGAACCAGCGTTCGAATGCCTCGGCGTAGTTCTCGAAGCTCGCCGGCTCACCCGTTTTCGCCACGTGCCCATAGGTCTCGAACCAGAACTGCTCGAGGTCCGGAGCGAACTCGGTGACCCACTTGCCGTGGAGGTTCACCCCGGCCTGCCGCTCGAAGGCGGGGTTTGCCTCGACGAACCGATAGTTCACCGGGCGATCGTCGGCGTCGAACTTGACCTCGACGATGGCGAACGCCGCCTCGATGGTTTCGACGATGGTGCGGAAGCGCTCCTCGCTGATGCGCAGCGCTTCCTGCGTCGCCCGGCGCTCGGTCACGTCCTGAAGCGTGCCGATCATGCGCACCGGCTTGCCGGCCTCGTCTCGGATAAAGCGGCTGTTGCGGGCGATCCAGCGCAGGGCGTTGTCGTCGGCGCGCCGAATGCGGTACTCGGCTTCGGTATCGGCCGTGCCATCTCGCATGGTCATCTCGTTCGCGGGCAACGAGCGATCGTCCGGGACGACCAGATCAGTGAAGTCCTTCGGCGAGCGGCTTTCCATCTCCGGTAGCCCGAAGATGCGGCAGCCTTCGGTCGACACTCGAGCCCGGTCGTTCACGATGTCGATCTCAAACGTGCCAATCGATCCGGCGTCCTGGGCGAGCCGGAACCGCTCGTGGCTCTCGCGCAGCGCGCGTTCGCCATCGACCCGCTCGTAGACGGCCGACATCATCCGAGCCAGGGTCTCGAAGAAGTTGAGGGCTTCGTGGTCGAAGGCCGTCACTTGCGTCGATCCAAAGGAAATGACGCCGCGCAATGCGCCGCGGCTCACCACGGGGAAGCCGGCGTAGGCGTTGAGACCAATGCTGCGTGCAGTAGCGAAGGCTGGATCGACATCCGCCTGCATCCCGGTCAACAACAGCGGTTCGAGCCGCTCGGCGACGATGCCGCAGACAGGCGCTCCGAAGGGTAGTTTATGCAGGAACTCCTTCACCGGCGCCGAGGCGTTCAACGAATGCGTCAGGCGCAGATGGCCGCCCTCGGGCCAGACATCGTAGATGTAGCTGCGATCAAAGCCGAGCGTCTCGGCATTGGCGGACAGGATGGGGTCGAGCACCGCCGCCGGATTTAAGCCGACGAGCAGGGCCTCCGAAGCCTTGGAAAGAACGTCGATGCGTCGTGCCTGCTGCACCTCGACGCGCTGGCTGTCTAGGGCGTCGTCGCGCAGCGCTACGGCCCGTCTCATATCGAGGAGGCCGGATACCTGGCGTGCGAGTGCGCGAAGGTCGTCGGCCTGGTCCGCATCGAGCCCGCCGGGACGCGGTGCCGTGTCGATCACGCAGAGTGAGCCGACGACATCCCCGCTCGCCAGGCGCAGCGGCGCGCCCGCGTAGAAGCGGATGTGCGGTTCGCCCGTCACCAGCGGGTTGGCGGAGGTGCGGGCATCATTGGCGAGGTCCTCGATGACGATCACGTCGGGCTCGTCGAGCACGAACCGGCAGACCGAGGAGTTCAGGTCGGTCTCGCAATGGGGAAAGCCGACACGTGCCTTGAACCATTGCCTGTCGACGGCAACGAGGCTGACAAGCGCGACGGGAGCCGCGCAGAGCCGGGTGGCGAGGCGCACCACGTCGTCGAAGCCCTGTTCGGGCGCCGTGTCGAGGATCGACAGTCCGTCAAGCGCGGCAAGTCGCGCCGGATCGACGAGGATCGGCAGCGGGGCAGTGCTATCGGTATCCGAGGCGGACATACTCTCAGGTCCGATGCCCATGGGATTCGGTCTCGTTCGTGGTCATTGGGTTCGCTGGGGGAACCGGCGTTGAGGTGCTGTAGAGCCTTGACGCCTCCGATATCAACCGGCGCGCGCGGGTTGCAGGATGAATATCGCGCGCGACCCATCATGTCGACCACCGATCCTCGCAGCGCTTGCTGGTCCGTCGCAGGGTCTGCCACCTCCCTAGAGATCGTCCGTCGAACGTCTGTTTCCCTACGCGATCGACCCAAAAGGCGACCGGAAGCTTTCCACCCAAGTTCGTCGTGGACAAGTCCGTTACGTCGATATCCCGGGGTCTCGATCGGAGCGCTTCGCTCGTCCATGTAGTCGTCGTGCGCCGATCCCGCCGCCGCCCCGTTCAGCGCCGCCGAGACGGCAACATCGAGGCTTGCACGCGCCGACCTCGGAAAGCCCGCGGCCCTCATTCCGTTCGAAAGCATCATGGTCAAAGTGTTCGGCGAGGTGCCGGACACGTTGTTGGAAGTGCCATGGGTGCCGCGAGATCGGGCCGGTTTCGCCGCGCGGCTGGCAGACGCGATCGAGGAGTTCGAGCGCCCCTCGCTGTCGGCCATGCTCACCGAGGTGCTGTCGCGGCTGGACGCTAAGGAACGCCGGCTCGACGCGATGGCCATCGCGACGATGTCGCCGGGCGAGAGTGTGGGCACCAGCACTTGGCTGACATAAGCCCGGAACGCGACGCCGTTCATCGGACCATCGAGCACCATGGGCGCGGTCATGCGCGTCAGGCGTGAGCGCCTACGGAGGTGGTTGTCGTCCAATGACCGTACGGCACGCCGGACCGGCACCGCTCACCTCGTGGGGCTCGGCCGTGGCGTCGCGCCATTTTCGTCGACAAGCCGTTCGAGAGCCACGGGTCTCTCTCACCATCGATGAAGACGAGCTTGGCGAGATGGAGATCGAGCTGTGCTTCGAACCAAGCCTGCCGACGCTTCAGCAAGTCCGGGCGCTCCTGCTCGCTCGCGTGCGCGGTCTTTCTTTCCACATTAGCCCGTGCCGGTCGAAGAAGCGCCAGAGCGTGCGCATTCCGACCTTCAGCCCGCGCTCGCCGGCTAGGCGGCGCTGCATCTCGTGCAGCGTGATGTCGTCCTTTCCATCGACCAGGCTTTGAAGGAGCTGAGCCTCAGCCTCGATGCGACCTGAGCGATCCCCACCCATCGGCGATGATCGCTGCGCCCCGCCCGATCCTTCGAGCGCCGGCGCACCGCTGTTGCGATCGCGATCCCGAACCGCGCGGCCGCCTCATCGGTCGAAGCGCCCTCGCGCATCGCCCTCAGAACCCGGTGCCGAAGATCGATCGACAAAGCTTTCGCCATCGCTGCCTTCCTTCCGATCGACGAAAGGAATCAAGAATGACCCCAAGATTCTACCCGGCCGGAAAATGCTCTAGCTCACCCAGGAGTCGTGAAGATCGGCTCAGGCGGTCATGGCGAGGCAGTTTCGTCCGTCGCGCTTGGCGTGATAGAGGGCGGCGTCGGCCGCGCCGACCAAGGCGTCGAGCGAGAAGTCGCCTTGTTGGCAGGCGGCGACGCCCAGCGAGGCCGTGACCCACGCGCCGACGCCCATGGCGGGATGGGGAATTCGAGCCGCCTCCAAGCGACGGCGAATCGCCTCGCCGAGCACGGCGGCGCGTCGCTCATTCGATCCCGGAAGAAGAATTAGAAACTCCTCGCCACCGAAGCGGAAGGCGAAGCTCCGATCAGCCTCGCTCTCACCCGCGCGCTCCAGTTCCTGGCGGATCAGATCGGCAACGGCGCGAATGCATCGGTCGCCAGCGAGATGCCCCTGCGTGTCGTTGAACCGCTTGAAGTGGTCGATATCGATCATCAGCGCGGCAATGGGCTGGCTCTCGTGTCCGTCCGCGAACGCCTCCCCCACGGCGGCGAGATGGTGCCGATTCGACAAGCCCGTCAGCATGTCCGTCCGCGCCGTTCGCTCGATATGCTCGATCAGCAATTCGCTGCGCAGGCGCTCCAGAAACCCGTGGCGCTCGGTCCGCTCCAGAACGAAGGAGCCCATCAGCAAGAGAGCCGCCCCGGACAGGTAGAAGCTGACCACGAACTGATAGGAGGCTGCGTCGATTTCCGGCCGGAGTGCCACGCACCAGAACTGGACCGTCAGCGACGCAACGAGGCCGATGACGGCCATTCGGAACCGCACCCTCTGCACGAGCGTGAAGTAGGTGATCGTGACCATGCTCCCGAACTGGTAGATCAGCACATAGGGGGAATGGCTGAACACCATCGCGGTCGTTGGAAAAAGAACGGCGAGGACGGTGCAGCCGATCGTCATCGCGTCGATCTGCCAGCTTTTGGACATGCGAGGCAGCATCCAGAAGACGAGAAGGGCGAGCGGGGTGAAGATGCCGAGGCGCATCAAGGCCAGCCATCCGACCATGTCCGACATGATCTGCCAGTCGGCGACCAGAAAGGCGTCGTAAACGGCCACCGCCACCAGGACCGTAAGCCTGGACGAGCGCAACCGCTGTTCCTGTTCGTCGGTCTCGAAGCGCGCCTCGATCGCCGGCGAAAAGCGCAGATGATTGAGCCGAGAGAACTCGGCTTCCAGCGCGGGCGTATGAGGCGAGTTCATCAAGGGTGAGATCCCGACGGGGCTATCCCATCGGTTCTCTCTCTATCAGAAGGCCATTACGCTGGGGTTACGTCGAACGGTCCAATCGATCGGGTCCGTCCTTCAGCTCGGCGAGAAGAAAACCCGACCAGCTAACTTGAGGTCTTCCAACTTCTCAAGCCTGGGCGTCGGCGGGGATCGAACAGATACCCACCCCAACGCGAAGTCTCCCCTAACCCATCTCGTCGCCAAAGCGAAGCGCCGAGCTTCAGGTGCCAGCCAAGGTGCGCACGAAGCGGATCGTGCGGGGGTCTGTCGGCTGACGGAACAGGCGGTCGGGATTTCCTTCCTCCACCACCACGCCGTCCTGCAGAAAGGCGACGTGATGCGCCATGCGGTTTGCCAGGCGAAGATCATGCGTGGCGATCAGCATGGTCGTACCCTCGCGTGCCAGGGCACCCAGCGCATCCACCACTTCGGCGGCGAGTTCCGGGTCGAGCGCCGAGGTCGGCTCGTCGCAAAGCAGGAGCTTTGGCGAGGCGGCGAGTGCGCGAGCGATCGCCACGCGCTGCTGTTGCCCGCCCGAAAGCGTCGCGGGATAGGCGTCGGCCTTATCGGCGAGACCGACCTTTTCGAGAAGTTCCAACGCTCGGGCGCGCGCCCGCTCCGCCGGCCATTTGAGAACGACGATCAGGCCTTCCATCACATTGCCGAGCGCGGTCCGGTGCGGGAAGAGCTGGAAGCTCTGGAACACCATGCCGGTTTGGCGGCGCACGGCGAGCACATCCTTTCGCCCGAGCTTGGCCTTGCCGAAGGTCAACGACAGGCCGTCTAGGTCGAGCCGGCCGGCGTCCGGAATTTCGAGAAGGTTCACGCAGCGCAGAAGCGTGCTCTTGCCGCTGCCGGAGGGGCCGATCAACGCCGTGACCTTGCCGGGCGCCACATCGAGGCTGACCTTCTTCAGCACCGGATTGCCGGAAAAGTTCTTCTCGATCTCGCTGAGGCGTATCATGCCCGTCCCTCCCCGAAGCCGCCATGCCGGCCGTAGCGCTGCTCCAGGCGGCCTTGCAGGGCGGAGAGGACCGAGGAGAACGCGAGATAGATCAAGGCCGCCTCGATATAGAGGATCAGGGGTTCGTAGGTGACGGCGACGATGCGCTGCGCCTGCTGGAAGAGTTCGGGCACCGTGATCGCGGCGGCAAGCGAAGTGTCCTTCACCAGCGAGATGAAGGAGTTCGACAAGGGCGGCAGCGCCACGCGCACCGCCTGAGGCACCACGGTGCGCCGCAGAGCCTGGCCGCGCGTCATGCCGATCGCATAGGCCGCCTCCCATTGCCCCTTAGGGATGGAGGACAGGGCGGCGCGAATGATCTCCGACGTATAGGCACCGACGCTCAAGGAGAATCCGATCAGCGCCGCCGGAAAGGCGTCGATCAGGATGCCGGCGCTCGGCAGGCCGTAGAAGATGACGAAAAGCTGGACGAGAAGCGGCGTGCCCCGGATGAACCAGACATAGAAGCGCGCGAGGGCCGCGAGCGGCGCCGGCGCGAAGAGACGTACGACCGCCGTCAGGAACCCGAGCGAAAGGCCGAAGGCGAAGGACAGGATCGCCAGCGGCAGGGTGAACCGCAGCCCGCCGATGAGAAGCGGCCAGAGCGAGTCGAGCATGAGCTGCAGGAAAGGGGGCAAGGTCTCTCAAATCCCGTGAGGGGGAAGCCGGACGAACCCGCCTTCCCCGTTGGTTCCGACGCGTCCGGTCAGCGCGAAACGTCGGCGCCGAAATAGGTCTGCGAGATCTTCTCATAGGTGCCGTCGGACTTCATCCCGGCCAGCGCCTTGTTCACCGCCGCGACGAGCTCGGGATTGTTCTTCTGCACGATGATGCCGGACGCTGCGGCCTCGTCCTGCGTGGCAGTGATCTTCACCGGCGCGTCGGGCTTCTGCTTCTTGAAGTCGAGGAAGGAGAGATTGTCGTTGATCGTGGCGTCCGCACGGCCGGTCAGCACGAGCTGGATGGACTGGTCGAACCCGTCCGTGCCGACCAGCGTGGCGCCCGCGCCTTCCGCCAGCTTGCCGTAGTTCGAGGTCAGGGACTGCGCCGCCCGCTTGCCCTTGAGATCGGCGAAGCCCTTGATCGCGTCGTCATCCTGCTTGACGATCAGCACGGCCTTGGAAACGATATAGGGGTCGGAGAAATCGAAGCGTGCCTTGCGCTCCTCCGTGATGCCGACCTGATTGATGACCGCGTCATAGCGGTCGGCGGCAAGGCCCGCGATCAGCCCGTCCCACTTGCCTTCCACGAAGACCGGCTCGACGCCGAGACGCTTGGCGACTTCGCGGCCGATCTCGACATCGAAGCCGACCAGCGCGCCGGACGCGTTGTGGAAGGTGAAGGGCGCGTAGGTGCCTTCGGTGCCGATCCGCAGCGTCTTCGCCGCCTCGATCTGCTTCAGGCTTCCGGCCGAGGCGCCGCTGGCGAGCGAGACGGCGAGCGCCGCGAGAATGAGCATGCGTTTCATGAGAAGCTTCCTATCATCCGTCACATCGAAGCCCGCGCCTCGACCGTTCGTTCCCGAGATAGGCCGACGAGCGCCGGAATTCAGGGAATAATCTCCCCATCCCAAGCGGTTTTGGAGAATGCGCGCGCCTTAATTCCGGCGTCGCCCGGTTTGCCTCCCCTCTCCTCGGCGGCGCCTCCGGCAGGCTAAACCCCATCCAACGGTTTTGCGCCGCATTCGCGTGAAAGGGTTTGGGCTCCGATTCGCATGGAGATGTCGCCTTGGTTCCGATCCGTCTTTCGCTCGCTCCCCTCGCTCTGGCCCTTGCCGTCTCGGCCTCCGCGCCGGCCCTCGCGCAGGAGCCGGCCGGCGCCCCGCCCC
>NZ_BBWL01000010.1:0-202016 GCF_001463785.1 Aureimonas sp. AU40 | reverse complement strand
CCCCGCCCCGCCCACCCGCCCGGATCGAAGTCGGCGGCGAGGGCACGGCGTTTCGCGCGCCTGATCTGGCCGTGACGCAGCTCACCGTCCTACGCGACGCGCCCACCGCCGCCGAGGCAACGAAACAGGCCAGCGAAGCGGTCGGAGCCGTGGCCAAAGCCATGGCGGAGTTCGGGGTGGAAAAGCGCGATCTCCAGACCGCCGGCTTCCAGATCTCGCCGCAGTATCAGACTGACAACCGGCAGGACGGCCAGCAGTCCCCGCCCAAGATCGTCGGATACGAGGTGCGCAACACGCTGTCGGTGAAGGTGCGCGACCTTTCCAAGCTCGGCGAGATCATGGATCGCGCCGTGAAGCTCGGCGTCAACGAGGGTGGCTCGATCCGCTTCGAGATCGCCGACCCGGCCGACGTGTCGAAGGAAGCGCGCCGCCTCGCCGTGGCCGACGCGCGGGCGCGGGCGGAAACGCTGGCGGACGCCTCCGGCCAGAAGCTCGGCCGGGTCTTGGTGATCCAGGACGGCGCCGCGCGGGCCGAGCCCATGCCCCCCGTCCCGCTCATGGAAATGAAGATGGCCGCATCCGCGAGAAGCGACAGCATGGCCGTGGAAACCGGTGAAAACGCGGTGCGCGCCGAGGTGCGGATCGTCTACGAACTGGCGGACTAAGAAGCCCAACGCAAAATCTGCAGGGGTCGGCTGGCCGGGCTTTCTTCCCGCTCGCTTCGTCGCGAGGGGAGACAATCTCCCGGCCGTCCTCCACCCGCAGGCAATCGTCCCATGTTCCAAGCACGAAAAAGGGGAAAGCCGGATTTCGGCTTTCCCCTTTTCTCTTTCAGCCTATGCTTGACGGATCGTCTTAGGCTTCGCTTATCCGATCACGGGGCAACCGCGCACCTGCGCGAAGCGCACCGCGATCGGATGGCCGCGCCGGAACCCGGCGACCGTCACGCTGCGCGGGGTGACGCGCACGATGTCGCCGCGCCGCACGCCCATTCGGGCGGCCTTTTCGAGCGCCAGACCCGGGCGGCAGATGCCGTCGCGCCGGCCGTGGCGATCTTCGCGCCAGCCGCGACGATCATGCCAGCGCTCGTCGCGGCCCCGCCGCTCGTGCCAGCCATAGGGGCCGTCGCTGCGATACTGGATCGTCTGCACCGTGGCCGGCGCTTCGAACGGCGCGGCCTGCGAGGGGGCCCAGAGACCGCCGGCAAGCGCCAGGCCGAGAAGCAGGGATCGAACGGGACGAAACGTCATGTAAATCTCCTGAGAATCGGGAGGCCACCGAGAGGGCCTTGATCCCCAGGTTGCAGCCCCGCGCCTGAACGCGGGAGGAAGACCTCGTTCATCTCCGGTTCATCGACGCGCCGATTCGCTCAACGCAGGCACGGGATTGTGGGGAAAAACGCGGCTGGACAGAGAATAAAGAGAGCGGCCTGATGGCGGCATCCGTTCGGGAGAACCGCTATGCCATCTTTTCTCGCGCGCCTTCTGGAATCGAGGCGCTTCCTTCTCGTCTCGCGCGTCGTCCTGACCTTCGTCTTCTGGGGCGCCGGGTTGGGGCAGCTTCTGGGCTTTCGCGCCGCCGTCGGGGAGTTCCAAGCCTTCGGCGTCGAGCCCGCCGCGCCGCTCGTGCTCCTCAGCATCGCGACGCTCCTCGTCGGCTCGGCGCTGGTGATCCTCGATCGCGCAGCTTGGCTCGGCACGGGCGCGCTCGCCACCTATACCGGCCTGACGATCCTCCTGGTGCATCGCTTCTGGGCCATGGAGGGCGAGCCGGCGCTGGAGCATTTCCATACCGCGACCGAGCATGTGACGGTAATCGGCGCACTCATGGTCATGGCCATTCTCTCGCATCGCACCGCCCAGGCGCGCGAGCGCTCGCCGGCCGCAGCCGCAAGGTCTCGCCTCGCCTCTTCCTCATAAGACGATCTGATATGAAAAAGGCGCCCTGAGGCGCCTTTGTTCGATGCGATAAGACCGGCTTAGCTATCGAGGAACGAGCGCAGCTTGCGCGACCGGCTGGGGTGCTTGAGCTTACGCAGCGCCTTGGCCTCGATCTGGCGAATGCGCTCGCGCGTCACGGAGAACTGCTGGCCGACCTCTTCCAGCGTGTGGTCGGTGTTCATGCCGATGCCGAAGCGCATACGCAGGACACGCTCTTCGCGCGGCGTCAGCGAGGCCAGAACCCGCGTCGTGGTCTCGCGTAGGTTCGCCTGGATCGCCGCGTCGATCGGCAGGATCGCATTCTTGTCCTCGATGAAGTCGCCGAGATGCGAATCCTCCTCGTCGCCCACCGGCGTTTCGAGCGAGATCGGCTCCTTGGCGATCTTCAGGACCTTGCGGACCTTTTCCAGCGGCATAGCCAGCTTTTCGGCCAGCTCTTCCGGGGTCGGCTCGCGGCCGATCTCGTGCAGCATCTGGCGCGAGGTGCGTACGATCTTGTTGATCGTCTCGATCATATGGACCGGGATGCGGATCGTACGGGCCTGATCGGCGATCGAACGCGTGATCGCCTGCCGGATCCACCAAGTCGCATAGGTCGAGAACTTGTAGCCGCGCCGGTACTCGAACTTGTCCACGGCCTTCATCAGGCCGATATTGCCTTCCTGAATGAGGTCCAGGAACTGCAGGCCACGGTTCGTGTATTTCTTCGCGATGGAGATGACGAGGCGCAGATTGGCCTCGACCATTTCCTTCTTCGCCTGACGCGCTTCGCGCTCGCCCTTCTGAACCATATGGACGATGCGGCGGAACTCGATGATCTCGAGACCCGTCATCGTGGCAAGGCTCTGGATCTCCTGGCGAAGCGAGCGGATCTGCTCGCGCTCGGCCTGAACGAACTTCAGCCAGCCCTTGCCCGACAGATTGGCGATGGACTGGACCCAGTTCGGATCGAGTTCCGTGCCCTGATAGCTCTTGAGGAATTCCTCGCGCTTCACGCCATGCGACTCGGCAAGGCGCAAGAGCCTCCCCTCGTTGCCGACGAGCTGCTTGTTGATGTCGTAGAGCTGCGCCACCAGAGCGTCGATGCGGTTCTGGTTCAGCGACAGCGACTTCACCGCCGCGATCAGGTCTTCCTTCAGCTTGTGATAGGAGCGCTCCTGGCTCTGCGACAGGGTGCCCTGCGCGGCGAGGCGGTTCTCCACCTGCTGGTCCTGCAGCTTCCGCAGGCGCTTGTAGTTCTCGGCGATGACGTCGAAGATCGCCATGACCTGCGGACGGATCTCGGCTTCCATCGCGGCGAGCGACAGCGAATTCTCGAGATCGTCCTCGTCGTCCTCTTCCTCGCCGGGGCGCAGTTCGCCGTCCGGCCGGGCGCCGGGCAGAGCGCCTTCGGCCTCTTCCGCCGGCGGGGCGGAGGGCATCTTGGCCTCGGGGCCGGCATAGGTCGCCTCGAGATCGACGATCTCGCGCAACATGATGTTGCCTTCGTTCAGTTCCTCACGCCAGATGATGATGGCCTGAAAGGTCAGCGGGCTCTCGCAGAGCCCTGCGATCATCGTCTCGCGGCCGGCCTCGATGCGCTTGGCGATGGCGATTTCGCCTTCGCGCGACAGAAGCTCCACCGAACCCATCTCGCGCAGATACATGCGCACGGGGTCGTCGGTGCGGTCGTTCGATTCCTTGCGGGTGGTCGTGGCGACGGCGTTGTT
Source organism: Aureimonas sp. AU40 (assembly GCF_001463785.1). Lineage (NCBI taxonomy): Bacteria > Pseudomonadati > Pseudomonadota > Alphaproteobacteria > Hyphomicrobiales > Aurantimonadaceae > Aureimonas > Aureimonas sp. AU40. The sequence continues at coordinate 198,367 of NZ_BBWL01000010.1, read as the reverse complement.
CGAGACCTCGGCGAGTTCGGTCGAGCCGCTCTCCTCGGTTTCCTTTTCCTCGGCCTCTTCGCCCTCGTCGTCCTCGACGACGTTGATGCCCATGTCGCTCAGCATGGCCATCAGATCTTCGATCTGTTCCGACGTCACGTCCTCGGCCGAAAGAACCGAGTTCAATTTGTCCATGCTGACGAAGCCGCGCTTCTTGGCGGCCTTGATCATCTTCTTGACGGCATCGTCCGAGAGGTCCAGCAGAGGACTGTCAGGCGTCTCCTGACGCTCATCGACGGCCATCTCGCCTTCCTTGACCTTCGTCGCCATGCGCATTCATCTCCAATTCGCGCGGTCGATGAGTGGGGAATCGCGCTCCCCGCTCATAAACGCCCTGCCGTAAAGAATCGCTTAACCATGAGCAGGTTGAAGCGATCGCCGACCTCTTTCGCATCCGCCGTCCGAAAGGGCGGCCGTCATTGCAGCACTACGTCCGACACATCCGAGCGGTGTTTGTGCTTTCGATCCGCCGAGTCAAGGCTTTGCCGCCTTTTCGCGGCAAATTTTGGCCGTTTTCATAGACGAGCCTCGTTTCGCCCGACCCGGACGAACCGTCAAATTCCCTTGGCGGGTCGGCCGGACAGAACACCAAACCCGTCGATCAGCGCCTCGGTTCCCGCTAGATTGTTGATCTCTCGCTTGATTTCAACGACCTGGGCGTAAGCGAGTTCATCGCCGTCTACGGCGAGTGTCTGCTCGGCCGCCTTCAGTTCCCTATGTAGCGATCGAAATTTGTGATGCAAGTGAAGCGCCTGACGGACGGCTTCGCGCGCGTCCTCCAGCGCGGCGTTGGACAGGACCGACCAGAGCCGCACCAACCGCAGCTGCATCTCGAACGCGTCGAAGACGGGAAGAAGACCTTGCCGCTCGATCGCGGCCAAAAGCTCCTCGCGCGAATGGTGAAGCTCGTCCGCATAGACGTCGATCACCGCCGAGCGCAGCTGTTCGAGATCGCCGGGGGGCAGTTCCAGATCGGCGAGATAGTCGAAGGCCTCGCGCAGCAGCAGCGGGTGGTTGATGAAGCCGATCACGATGGAAATCTCGCGGAGCGACGCGCCTTGCCCGCCGGGCGGGCGCAGCATCGTGCTGCGGCTCAGCCGCTCCGAAACGGCCGAGCGCCGGCCGCCGAGCCCGCCGCTGCCGCCCATGCCGGAGCGACCATTGTTGCCGCCCCCGCCTCCCATGCCCGAGCGGCCGCCCCGGTCCTGCCCGCCCTTACGCCCCTGCCAGTCGCCGCCGCCGCGATTGTAGCCGTTGCCGGCGGGCGGCCCGAAGAAGGAGCGCAGGCGGCCGTCCATGTCGCTGAGATAGTGGCGGCGCACACTCTCGTCCTCGATGCCGCGCACGAGGCCCTTCAGCCTCTGCTCCAGCTCGGCGCGGCGTTCGGGCGTGTCGAACGTGCCGCTGGCGGTCTCGCGCATCCAAAGGAGGTCGGCCAGCGGCCGGGCCCGACCGAGCACCGCGCGCATCGCATCCGCCCCGTCCGCCTTCAGGAGATCGTCGGGGTCCTTGCCCTCGGGCAGGAGAGCGAAGCGCAGCGAGCGGCCGGGCTTCAAGAGCGGCAGGGCGATCTGCGCGGCGCGGTTGGCGGCCTTCACGCCCGCCGCGTCGCCGTCGAAGCAGAGGATGGGCTCGGCGACCGTGCGCCAGAGCAGCTCCAGCTGGCGCTCGGTCAGCGCCGTGCCGAGCGGGGCGACGGCATGGTCGAAACCGGCCTGGTGGAGCGCGATGACGTCCATATAACCTTCGGCCACCACCAGCGTTCCCGCCGCCTTCGAAGCGCGCCGGGCCTGGGCGAAATTGTAGAGGACGTTGCCCTTGTGAAAGATGTCGGTTTCCGGCGAGTTCAGATATTTCGCCGAGACATCCGACGACATGGCCCGGCCGCCGAAGGCGATGGGCTGCTCGCGCGCGTCGAGAATGGGAAACATGATGCGATCGCGGAACCGGTCGTAGGACACCGCGATGCCCTCGCCCGAAACGACGAGGCCGGCCGCCTCGATCTCGTCGCGCGCCACGCCCTTGGCTGCCAGGAACTCCTTCAGCCGATTGCGCCCTTCCGGCGCGTAGCCGACGCCGAAGAGCTTCTGCGTCACCGGGTTCATGCCGCGATCGCGCAGGTAGGCGCGCGCCTTGGCGCCTTCGCTTTCCTGCAGGGTCTGGCGGAAGAAGTCGCTGGCGAGCTTCATCGCGGCGATCAGCCCGCCGCGCCCTTCCTCGCGCTTCTCGGCCTCGGCGTCGCGCGCGGGCATGGGCACGCCCGCCTCGCCGGCCAGCCGCTCCACCGCCTCGGGAAAGCTGAGGCCCTCGAGTTCGGTCAGAAAGCGGAAATGATCGCCCGATACGCCGCAGCCGAAGCAGTGATAACGGCCCTTGGAATCCTCGCAGTGGAACGAGGGCGACTTCTCCCCATGGAACGGGCAGCAGGCCCAATAATCGCCGCGCGACGGCTGCGTCTTTCGCCGGTCCCAGGTGACGCGGCGGCCGACGACGTCGGAGATCGGAATTCGGGCCCGGATCTCGTCCAGGAAGCTCGGTGAGAAGCGCATGGGGGAGATATCGGCTTCAAAGGCGTGAAATACCATGGCCCCGCTCGGCCGCGCAGTCCAGCGTCCCCCTTATCCACCCCAATCCACAGGTTCGGCCAAGCCTTTGCCCGAAGGCCCTGCCCTTTGACGAAGCGCGCGCATGGGCCTATCCAGCGGGCGTGGCGCCTCGGCGCGAATTCAGCCACGGACGGCCGACATGCAAGAGCAGGCTCCCTTGCCGGAACTTCAGAAGCTGCGCGACAGCATCGACAATATCGACGCGGCGATCATCCACATGCTGGCCGAGCGCTTCCGCTGCACGCAACGCGTCGGCGTCCTGAAGGCCGAGCACGCCTTGCCGCCCGCCGATCCGGCGCGGGAAGCACGCCAGGTGGCGCGGCTGCGCGAACTCGCGCTGGCTGCCAAGCTCGACCCAGACTTCGCGGAGAAGTATCTGGCCTTCGTGGTACGCGAGGTGATCCGCTATCACGAGGCGACGGCACGGGAACTGGCCGAACGGACGGCCTGACCCGATGCGTCGGGGAATGTGAAAAGGGCTCGGGCGCCAAAACCGCCCTACCCGCCTTCAACTGAGAAGCGAGCGCACCACGCCCGAAGCCTGAACCATGTCGACCTTGTCGTGATAGCGCTCCTTGATGGCGCTCATGCAGCGGCCGACATCGCGCAGGCCCTTGGCGCCGGTGTCGCTGACCGCCTGCCGGCAGGCTTCCACCATTTCCACCACCGGCAGGGCCGCCGGCAGGAAGAAGCGGATCGTGGCGGCGTCGGCGCGCTCGCGCGCGGCATCCTCGTTGCGGCCCTTCTCGGCCATGTCGTTGGCGCTGCGCTCGCGCTGTTCGGCGAGAAGCTGCAGAATGCCCGCGATGTCGCTGTCGGGAACCTTGTCGCGCCCGGCCATGCGGCTGGCGGCGTCGCGGTCGCGAATGGCCGCATTGATGAGCCGCAGGAGGCAGGCGCGCCGTTTGTCGCCGGACGTGCAGGCCTCTTGGAGGGCGACTGCGATTTGTTCACGCATACGCGTCTGTCCTATGTGTCGCCCCGCGCGGCAAAGCCGCGTCCCGGGCGAAAGCTCGGATGGACCCATGCCGAATGGGCAAGCATCCTAGTTCGGGAAACTGACCTGGGGGTGAAGGCATGCGAAGCGGAGAGAAAGACGGCCTCGGCAGGCCGCGTCGTCATCATCCTGTCGTCGTACACTGCTTAACTGTTCGGACGCGGGCCTGAGGACCTGCTCTCTCGGACACGGTTCGAGGGTGCGGATCCAGTCCACGCGCCCCTCGCATTCACAATGCATTAAGTTTTGTGCACCGCATTTGCAAGGGGACGGCGGCGTTCTCCACCGAGAAGAGGGTTGCGTTCGGGCGTCTGTGGCGCGATAGAAACGCTCCGGAAGGGCTCGGCCGCGTCGCGCGGCCTCGATACGCCCGATTGGACCCCGACGGAGACGCACCCCATGAGCGCAAACTGGCCGCAGAGGACACCGACTGCCTTGTTGGTGCTCGCAGACGGAACCGTGATCGAAGGCGACGGGATCGGCGCCGAAGGGGAAGCGCTGGGCGAGGTCTGCTTCAACACCTCCCTCACAGGCTATCAGGAAATCCTGACCGATCCGTCCTACGCCCGGCAGATCGTCACCTTCACCTTTCCCCATATCGGCAATGTCGGCGCCAATGACGAGGACGTCGAGGATCTCGTCCCGGACAACAGCATCGGTGCGGTCGGCGCGATCTTCCGCGCCGAAGTCTCCGCCCCGTCCAACTACCGTTCGGCCGGCGGTCTCGACGCCTGGCTGAAGAAGCGCGGCGTCGTCGCCCTGTCGGGCATCGACACCCGGGCGCTCACCGCGCTGATCCGCGAGAAGGGCATGCCCAACGCCGTGATCGCGCATCGCGCCGACGGCGTGTTCGACGTCGAGGCGCTGAAGCGCAAGGCCGCCGAATGGAGCGGTCTCGTTGGCCTCGATCTCGCCAAGGACGCCGCGACGGCGAGCGAGGAAGTCTGGACCGAAGGCCCCTGGGTCTGGAACGCCGGCTATGGCAGCACCGCGCATCCGGATTACACGATCGTCGCCATCGACTACGGCGCCAAGCGCAACATCCTGCGCCTGATGTCGGGACATGGCGCGCGCGTCGTCATCGTGCCGGCCACCACCAGCGCCGCCGAAATCCTGAAGCACAAGCCGGACGGCATCTTCCTGTCCAACGGCCCGGGCGACCCGGCCGCGACCGGCGAATATGCCGTGCCGGTGATCCAGGAACTGTCGAAGACCGGCATTCCCATGTTCGGCATCTGCCTGGGGCACCAGCTTCTGGCGCTGGCGCTCGGCGGTCGCACGGAGAAGATGCACCAGGGCCATCACGGCGCGAACCATCCGGTGAAAGACTTCACCACCGGCAAGGTCGAGATCGTGTCGATGAACCACGGCTTCGCGGTGGACCCCGCCTCGCTGCCCGAGACGGTCGAGCAGACCCACATCTCGCTCTTCGACGGTACCAATTGCGGCCTTCGCCTCAAGGGTCAGCCGGTCTTCTCCGTCCAGCACCACCCCGAGGCCTCGCCGGGGCCGCAGGACTCGCACTACCTGTTCCAGCGCTTCTTCGCGATGATCGACGATCACCGCACCGGCAAGGCGGCGTAAGACCCATGCGCTTGGCGATGCATCTAAAAAGGCTCGCCTATGCCGCGCCCCTCCTCGCGGGGCTCGGCTTTCTCGGCGTTCAGCAATGGACCGGGAACATCCACACCGTGATCGAGCACCGGCTCTACCGATCCGGCACGCTCGGGCCGACTGAGTTCGAATCCCTTCTCCAGAAGGAAGGGATTCGCACGGTCATCAACCTGCGCGGGCCGCATGTCGGCACGCCTTGGTACGACGAAGAGCGCGCGGTGGCCGAACGGCGCGGCGCACATCTCGTCGATCTCTCCTGGTCCGCCGGCCGGGCGCTTAACGACGACATGGTCGCCGCCTTCTACAAGGCCGTCGAGAATGCCGAAGGCCCGATCCTCATCCACTGCATGTCGGGCTCGGATCGAACCGGTCTCGCCGTCGCGCTCTACATGGCGAAATTCGCCGGCGCCGGGGAATTGGCGGCCGAGGAACAGCTCTCCATCCGCTACGGCCATTTCGCCGTCCCGTTCCTGTCGCGCGCCTATGCGATGAACGAAACCTTCGAGCGGCTCGAGCCCAGCCTCGGCTTCTACGGCTCCTGACACGAAAAAGGCGCCGGTCGACCCGGCGCCTTCTAGTGGTCGTCTCCCCTGCAGTTCGCAGATCGGTTCCAGCTCATGCGGAGCGGAACATCCGGAACAGGCGACGCACGACATTGTGGAACCCACAGCTGAACGTGGCGTGGCGGTGCAGGTCGTCGCGATTGCGATCGGCTCCACAGGTGGAGCGGCTGACGATCAGGTCAGCAAGCATGGCATTTCCCTTCCCGGTTAAAGACTGGTGGTTTCAGCGAAATCGGCTTTTTTTGCCTTCGCTCATCTATAGATGCGCACAAAGTGCACCTCGACAAGAGCGAACTGGCGCACGGAGTGCATTTTTTGTTGCGCTGGAAACGGGATTTGCTACGACGCCGCAGCGGAGCTTGAATGAGCTTGCGCCGGGTGGGTTGAGCGAAGCTGAACTCGGCGCCAAGCTCCATAGAGTGGAGCGTGCGGATATGACGAGTGCGATGGATTCGGACGGCTTCCGCCAGTGGCGGCGCGAGATGGGTCTCAAGCAGAAGGACGCGGCCGACCTTCTCGGGCTTAAGAAGCGCGTCATCCAATATTACGAAAAGGGGGACCGAGACGGAAAACGCGTCGAGATTCCCCGCGCGGTGGAGCTCGCCTGCCTTGCCCTGGCGCTGGGCTGCGATCGCTACGACGGGCGCCGCCTGCCCCGTTCGGCCGGCGAGATCGTCAAGCCGCCCGCCCCGGCTGCCGAACGAGCCGCCGAATGAATCCGGGCAAAAGCGCCGTTTCGCCCTTTCGCCGGCCGGCGCGATTCCCTATAAGCCGGCCTTAGCCTTGAATTTCCTCGCAAAGACACCCCGGCCGCTTGCGGCGCGGGGTGTCTGCGCACGATCGAACAGACGGATCAGCCATGCCCAAGCGCCAAGATATCAAAACCATCCTGATCGTCGGCGCCGGCCCCATCATCATCGGCCAGGCCTGCGAGTTCGATTATTCCGGCACGCAGGCGTGTAAGGCGCTGCGCGAGGAGGGCTACCGGATCGTCCTCGTCAATAGCAATCCGGCGACGATCATGACCGACCCCGATCTCGCCGACGCCACCTATATCGAGCCGATCACGCCGGAAGTGGTCGCCAAGATCATCGCCAAGGAGCGGCCGGACGCGATCCTGCCGACCATGGGCGGACAGACCGCGCTCAACACCGCTCTCAGCCTGAAGCGCATGGGCGTCCTCGACAAGTACAATGTCGAGATGATCGGCGCCGACGCCACCGCCATCGACAAGGCCGAGGACCGTGCCCTGTTCCGCGAGGCCATGGCCAAGATCGGCCTGGAAACGCCGAAGAGCTATCTCGCCAACGCCACCGAGGCCAAGCAGGCCGACCGGCTGGCGCATGAAGAGCGCCGCGCGGCGGCGATCCGCGCGACCTCCGACGGGCCGGAGCGCGACGGCGCGCTGCAGGTGCTGGAGAACGAGTGGAACCTCGGCGAGACCGAGCGCAAGCAACGCTACATGGCGCGCGCCATGGGCGCTGCGGCCGAGGCGCTGGAGCATGTCGGCCTGCCCGCCATCATCCGCCCCTCCTTCACCATGGGCGGCACGGGCGGCGGTATCGCCTACAATCGCTCCGAGTTCTTCGAGATCATCGAGGGCGGCCTCGACGCCTCGCCGACCACCGAAGTCCTGATCGAAGAGTCGGTGCTCGGTTGGAAAGAGTACGAGATGGAGGTCGTCCGCGACAAGGCGGACAACTGCATCATCGTCTGCTCCATCGAGAACGTCGATCCGATGGGCGTCCACACCGGCGATAGCATCACCGTGGCCCCCGCGCTGACGCTGACCGACAAAGAATATCAGGTGATGCGCAACGCCTCGATCGCGGTGCTGCGCGAGATCGGCGTCGAGACCGGCGGCTCCAACGTGCAGTTCGCGGTGAACCCCGAGAACGGCCGTCTCGTCGTCATCGAGATGAACCCGCGCGTCTCGCGCTCGTCGGCTCTGGCTTCCAAGGCCACCGGCTTCCCGATCGCCAAGATCGCCGCCAAGTTGGCGGTCGGCTACACGCTGGACGAACTCAAGAACGACATTACCGGCGGCGCGACGCCCGCTTCGTTCGAGCCGACGATCGACTATGTCGTCACCAAGATCCCGCGTTTCGCCTTCGAGAAGTTCCCCGGCGCCTCGCCGGTCCTTACCACGGCCATGAAGTCGGTCGGCGAGGTCATGGCGATCGGCCGCACCTTCGAGGAATCGCTGCAGAAGGCGCTTCGCGGCCTCGAGACCGGCCTCGACGGTCTGGACGAGATCGTGATCCCAGGCCTTGGCGAAGGCGACGACAAGAACGCCATTCGCGCCGCGCTCGGCACGCCGACGCCCGATCGCCTGCGCATGGTGGCGCAGGCCCTGCGCGAGGGCGCCAGCAAGGAGCAGGTTCACCGCTCCTCCAAGATCGATCCCTGGTTCATCGACCGCTTCAAGGCGATCATCGACCTGGAAGCCAAGATCAAGACGGCCGGTCTGCCGGACGACGCCGAGAACCTGCGCTTCCTGAAGTCGGTCGGCTTCTCCGACGCGCGCCTCGCCAAGCTCGCCGGCAAAGCTGAGAGCGACGTCCAGGCCCTGCGCGAGCGGCTCGACGTTCATCCCGTCTTCAAGCGCATCGACACCTGCGCCGCCGAGTTCGCCTCGCCCACCCCCTACATGTACTCGACCTACGAGCGGCCCTTCGCCGGTGAGGTGCGCTCCGAGGCCGGCGTATCCGACCGCAAGAAGGTCGTGATCCTGGGCGGCGGTCCCAACCGGATCGGCCAGGGCATCGAGTTCGACTATTGCTGCTGCCACGCCGCGTTCGCGCTGCGCGACGCCGGCCTCGAAGCCATCATGATCAACTGCAATCCCGAGACCGTCTCGACCGACTACGACACGTCGGACCGTCTCTACTTCGAGCCGCTGACGGCCGAGGACGTGCTCGAAATCCTGCGCGTCGAGAAATCGCGCGGCACGCTGCACGGCGTCATCGTCCAGTTCGGCGGCCAGACGCCGCTGAAGCTCGCCGAGGCGCTGGAAGAGGCCGGCATTCCGATCCTCGGCACCTCGCCGGACGCGATCGACCTGGCCGAGGACCGCGACCGCTTCCAGAAGCTGCTGCACGACCTCAACCTGCGCCAGCCCAACAACGGCATCGCCCGCTCCGTCGAGGAAGCGCGCGAGATCGTGGATCGCATCGGCTATCCCGTGGTGATCCGCCCCTCCTACGTGCTGGGCGGGCGCGCGATGGAGATCGTGCGCGGCGACACGCAGTTCGCCCGCTACATGAAGGAAGCCGTGGTCGTCTCCGGCAAGTCGCCGGTGCTGATCGACAGCTACCTTTCGGACGCGACGGAGGTCGACGTCGACTGCCTCAGCGACGGCACGGACACGTTCGTGGTCGGCATCATGGAACATATCGAGGAAGCCGGCATCCATTCCGGCGACTCCGCCTGCTCCCTCCCCGTCCACTCGCTCTCGCGCGCCATCACCGACGAGTTGGAGCGCCAGACCCGCGACATGGCTTTGGCCTTGAAGGTCGGCGGGTTGATGAACGTGCAGTTCGCCATCAAGGGCGACGACATCTACGTTCTGGAAGTGAACCCCCGCGCCTCGCGCACCGTGCCCTTCGTCGCCAAGACGATCGGCTCGCCGGTCGCCAAGATCGCCGCGCGCATCATGGCGGGCGAGACGCTGGATGCCGCCTTCGCGGCCTATGGCGGCAAGCCGGACGTGAAGAACCTCAAGCACATCGCGGTGAAGGAGGCGGTGTTCCCCTTCGCCCGCTTCCCCGGCGTCGACACGCTGCTGGGCCCCGAGATGCGCTCCACCGGCGAGGTCATGGGCCTCGACACCGACTTCGCGCTCGCCTTCGCCAAGGCGCAGCTCGGCGCCTCGGTGGACCTGCCGCGCGAGGGGGCGATGTTCGTCTCGGTGCGCGACGGCGACAAGCCCAAGATGCTGGGCACCGTCCAGCGCATGGCCGCGCTCGGCTTCCGCATCTCGGCGACCGAGGGCACGCATCGCTTCCTGGCCGAGAACGGCGTCGCGGCCGAGAAGGTGAACAAGGTGCTGGAAGGGCGTCCGCATATCGAGGACGCGATCCGCAACCGTCAGGTCCAGATCGTCCTCAACACGACCGAGGGTGCCAAGGCACTATCGGACTCGCGTTCGCTTCGCCGCGCGGCCCTGATGCACAAGGTGCCCTACTTCACGACGCTCGCCGGCATGGAGGCCGCGGCCCAGGCCATCGCGGCGCTGAAGGCGGGTAATCTTGAAGTGCGCTCGCTTCAGTCCTATTTTCAGACCGCTTGAGTTCAGGGCGAGCCTGTATAGACTCGTCCTATCATGAATGTCCGGTCGGCTGGTTTCCTCATGGGAAGCCGGCCGGCTTTTTACTTCCGGCAAGGGCCGGACAAAGCAAGACGGTCCGGCCCCCGCCGGGCGTCGGGAATGTAAGGGTAGAGGGCATGGAAAAAGTGCCGATGACTGTCAGCGGGTTCGAGACGCTCAAGGAAGAGCTTCGCCGCCGCCAGCAGGAAGAACGCCCCCGGATCATCACCGCGATTTCGGAAGCGCGCGCCCATGGCGACCTGTCCGAGAACGCCGAATATCATTCGGCCAAGGAGGCGCAGAGCCTCAACGAGGGCCGGATCGGCGAGCTGGAGGATCTGACCGCGCGCGCCGAGGTCATCGACGTTTCCAAGCTGTCCGGCGATCGCGTCAAGTTCGGCGCCACGGTGAAGCTCGTGGACGAGGACACCGAGGAGGAGAAGGTCTACCAGATCGTCGGCGATGCCGAGGCCGACGTGAAGCAGGGCCGCATCTCCATCTCCTCCCCCATCGCGCGCGCGCTGATCGGCAAGAGCGAGGGCGACACGGTCGAAGTGGCCGCGCCGGGCGGCGCCCGCTCCTACGAGATCATCGAATTGCGCTGGGTCTGAGCGCGTTCCGACATGCCGACTTCTCCCCTTGAAAAGGCCGAGGCCATCGCCTCGGTCGCCCATGAAGGCCAGCTCGACAAGCGCGGGCGTCCTTTCCTGGCTCACTTACGCCGCGTCGCCGGCTGCGTCTGCGGCGAGGACGAGCGCATCGTCGCCCTCCTCCACGACGTGGTCGAGAAAGGCCCCGGCTGGACGCTGAGTGCGCTCGCCGCCAAGGGCTTTTCGCCCGAGATCGTCGCGGCCGTCGATGCGCTGACGCGGCGCGAAGGCGAAAGCGATCAGGCCTTCGTCGCCCGCGCCGTCGCGCTGCCGCTCGCCCGCTCGGTCAAGCGCGCGGACCTGAAGGACAATCTGGAAAGCGCCCGGCAGTTCATGTCCGGCCCGGAGGCCGAAGAGCGCATCGCCCGCTACGAGGCGGAGCTGCGCGAACTCGACGCCGCCATCCAGGCGGCGGCGTGAGCAAAGCGGGTCAGCCCGGCGGCCCGGTCCGCCGGGCCCTGGTGATCGCGCCCAATTTCAAGCGCCGCCTGTCGGGCGTCACCTCCACGATCATCCAGCTCGTTCCCGAACAGGCCAAGGCGCTCGACATCCGGGCCCTTGGCCCCGGCCTGCCCGCGCATCTGCCCAAGCTCCGGTGGCGCGACCTGCCCGGCCTTTGGCGCAGGCCCGAAGGCCGACCCTTCCGCATCTGGCACGCCAGGCGCAATGTCGAGATGCTGCCCGGCATCCTGTTGCGGGACGTGTTGCGCATGCCGCTGCGCCTCGTCTTCACCTCCGCCTCGCAGCGCCGCCACACCGGCTACACACGCTGGCTCATCTCGCGCATGGACGCGGTGATCGCGACCAGCACGCGCACCGGCGCCTATCTCTCGGTTCCCCATACTGTCGTCACCCACGGCATCGACCAGACCCGGTTTCGCCCCGCCGCCAGCCGCGAGGCGGCGCGCGAAGCCCTCGGCCTTGCCCCCTCCTCGCGCACGCTCGGCTGCTTCGGCCGCGTGCGCCGGCAGAAGGGCACGGACCTTTTCGTGGAGGCGATGATCGCGCTTTTGCCGCATCATCCCGGCTGGCAGGCCGTGATCGCCGGCCGCGCGACGGGGGAGCACCAATCGTTCGAGGCCGATCTCAAGCAACGCGTCGAGACGGCGGGGCTTGCCGATCGCATCCTCTTCGTCGGCGAGCATCGCGACATCGAACATTTGTATCAGGCGCTCGATCTCTTCGTCGCGCCGCAGCGCTGGGAGGGCTTCGGCCTGACGCCGCTGGAGGCCATGTCCACCGGCGTGCCGGTCATCGCCGCCGATGTCGGCGTGTTCTCCGATGTCGTGACAGAGGAGACCGGCACGATCGTTCCCCCGGGCGATCTCTCGGCGATGATCGCGGCCATCGAGCGCTGGATGGCGGACGACGCGCTTCGCGCTGCGGGCTCCACGGCGGCGCTTGCCAAGGCCCGCGCCGAGTTTCCCCTAGCCCGCGAGGCGGAGGCGATCAACGCCGTCTACGACAGGCTGTGGGGTCCCAGCTGAAGTCTTCGTCGCGCAGTGTTGTGCGCTGGTAGGTGGCCGGGCCGAGGCGTCTCAGGTGCTGCCCGGCCAGCCGTATTTGCGTCATCACCCGCCGCCCGTGAAACGGCCAGTTGGCCGGGGTCAGAGACAGCCGCCCGCGCGGCGCCTGGATCGAGGTCGCGCCGCTGATCTCGGCGCAGCCGCTGCGCCGCTCCCAAAGATGCGCCTGGATCGCCAGCGCCGGCTCGGCCTGCCAAGAGACAAGCGAGCTCAAGCCGTGCAGGAAGGCGTCCACCGGCGCCGCGCCCCGCTCGGCCCGCGCCAAAAGTTTTCGCGCGCCGGCCGGCCAAAGGAGATACGCCGCCGAGCCCGACTTATCGCGAAACACCCGGCGCACCGCGACGCCTTCTCCAAGATCGAGCGCGCGCCGCGCCACGAAGCGGCGGCGCTCGAAGCTCTCCAGATTGAGGAACTCGGCCCGCTCGAAGGCGAGGAGACGCGGCAGCGTTTCGGGCAGGCGGCGCGAGAGGATCGCATCGTCCTCCAGCACCAGCACCGGCTCGCCGCCCGAGGCGATCTCCCGCCAGAGCCCGTGATGGGACAGGAAGCAGCCGAGTTCGGCCCGTGTTAGCGGCCGCTCCCACCGCCCGTTCAGCCCAGCGGCAACAGCCTCCCCGATCTCCCCCGCGTCCACCGCGCGAACCCGCGCGAACGCGAGTCCCAGCCGCTCGCCCTGCCGCTCCATGAAGGCGCGGCGCTCGGTGGCGCGGTCGAGATTTATGAAGACAATGCGCATCGGAATGTCTTTCGGCGTTCTCCGGGCGGAGGATGGGCGAGGACTTCTTGTTGGATCACGAGAAGCGAAGCGCAGTCGATGCCGGCGGCACGGCCAAGCATTCGCGACGAAGTGGCCGACAGGAAAGACCGGCCAGTCGACCCCGGGGAGCGCCGAAAGACATTCCTAATCTCTCCAGAAGCTCGGGGATAGGAGCACCAGCACGGTCACGAGTTCGAGGCGACCGATCAGCATCAGGAAGGACAGGATCCAAAGCGCCGGGGCCGACAGGAAGGAGAAGTTTCCGGCGGGGCCGATCAGCTGCCCAAAGCCCGGGCCGACATTGCCGACCGCCGTCAGCGAGGCGGAGAAGGCGGTGAGAAGGTCGAGGCCACAGATCGCCAGAACCGTGGTTCCGACCAGCAGCGAGAGAAAGAACAGGAAGATGAAGATGGTCACGCTCTGCAGCGTTTCCAGCGAGATGTCGTCATGGCCGTATTTCAGCCGCTGCACCGAATGGGGCCGGATCACGCGCCGGAAGTTGGCCCGCACCAGAGCGTAGAGAATGATGATGCGGTTCACCTTGATGCCACCCGCCGTCGAGCCGGAGCAGCCGCCGATGAACATGGCGAGAAAGAAGACGCCGATCGCCGCGTTCGACCAGAGCGTGAAATCCTCCGACACGAAGCCGGTCGTGGTGATGACCGAGACGAGGTTGAAGGCGGACGAGATCAGGGCCTCCTTCACCGACACGCCGTTGATCCAAAGCCGCGTGGCCGCCAGAATCAGCGTCAGCACGAGGCAGATGGCGAGAAACAGCCCGATCTGCGGATCGCGCCAGCGCTGAAAGCGGCGCGGCAGGAACAACCGGATATAGAGAACGAAGGGCAACGCCCCGAAGAGCATGAAGACGGTGGAGACGAGAAGGATGGCGTCGGACTGGAAGAAGCCGAGCGATTCGTCATGGGTGGAGAAGCCGCCCGTCGCCAGCGTCGACATGGCATGGTTCACCGCGTCGAACAGCGACATGCCGAAGGCGTAGTAAAGGATCGTGCAAAGGAGAGTCAGCGAGAGATAGACCGCGACGATGCCCGCCGAAAGCTGGCTGACGCGCGGCAGAAGCCGGCCCGAGCGGTCCGAGCTTTCCAGATGGAACAGCGCCATGCCCCCCACCCGCAGCGAGGGAAAGATCAGGAGGGCCATGCCGATGATGCCGATGCCGCCCATGAAGTTGAGCAGCGAGCGCCAGAGGAGGAGGCCGCGCGGCAGCGCGTCGAGCCCTGAGATCGTCGTGGCGCCGGTGGTGGTGAGGCCGGAGACGGATTCGAAGACGGCTGCCGCGAGGCCGAGTTTTGGCAGAGCGAAATAGATCGGCACCGCGCCGATCGCGCTGCCCGCCGCCCAGATCGTGGTGACGAGGAGAAAGCCGAGACGCGGGCTCGGCCGGAAGGGCTCGCCGCGCGTCGCGACGGCGATCAGCGTGCAGATCGCCGCGATCACCACACCCGAGACGATGAAGACGATCCAGTCCCGGTTTCCGTCGAGCGCGTCCACGAAGGCCGGCAGCAGCATGGCGCCGGCCAGGACCAGGCCGAAGATCGCGGCGACATGGGCAATGGTCCTGACGATAGCGCGACCCCCGAAGGCTGAAAGACGGCCGACGCATCCCCTCGCCGGCCGTCCGTTGGTTGGGCTTCTAGAGCATTTCCAGGCAAAGCGGATAGGCTTTGCCGTCGGACAATGCGGCAAGATCGGAGGCCATGAGCCTCTGCGGTGGATTCGAATTCATCGCAGAGGCTCTAGAGGCTGTTATGAGCATGGGCACGTCTTGTGCCGCCCGCCCCGATCCGCCGGGTAGAAGCCGGGTGAAGCCGGTAGCGGTGCTACCGGCAAAACCGGCGACGCTCTCCGGCGGTTCGGGGCGGGCGGCCCGAAGGGTCGGATCGGCGAAGTCATCCGCAGCGTCGGCAAGATCGGCCAAGACGGCCAGTCTTGACCGATCTTCCCTCCTCCCGGGCTGATCTTCGCTGATCCGACACAAGACATGCCCATGTTCATAACAGCCTCTAGCGGCTGGGGCGGCCCCGGGCAACAAAGCCCGGAGCGCTTCCAGCCGCCCCCTTTAGCCCGCGTCCCGCAGGAGCGAGGGTTCGCCCTGGCGCTCCGCCAGCCGGCGATAGACGCCGCCGGAACGGCGCATCAGGGCGTCATGCGGTCCCTCCTCCACGATCCGCCCCCGCTCGAAGACGAGGATGCGGTCGAGCGCACGCACGGTGGACAGACGGTGCGCGATGACGAGCGCGGTGCGCCCGACCATCAGCCGCTCCATCGCCTCCTGAATCAGCCGCTCCGATTCGGAATCCAGCGCCGAGGTCGCCTCGTCGAGGATCAGGATCGGCGCGTCGGCCAGGAAGGCCCGGGCCAGCGCGACGCGCTGGCGCTCGCCGCCCGAGAGCTTCACGCCCCGCTCGCCCACCATAGTGTCATAGCCCTGCGGCAGGCGTTCGACGAACTCCGCCGCATGGGCCAGCGCCGCCGCGCGCTCGATCTCGTCCCTTGTCGCTTCCGGCCGGCCATAGGCGATGTTGTCGCGCAAGGACCGGTGGAAGAGGATCGACTCCTGCGGAACGATGGCGATCTGCCGACGCAGCGACTCCTGCGTGACATCGGCCACGGTCTGCCCGTCGATGCGGATTTCGCCGCCCGACACGTCGTGCAGGCGCTGCACGAGCTTGACGAAGGTCGACTTGCCCGAGCCGGAATGGCCGACCAGGCCTACCCGCTCGCCGGCGCGGATCGTCACGTCCAGCCCGTCGTAGAGCGGCGTGCCGTGCCCGGCGTAGTGGAAGCTCACCCGATCGAACCGAATTTCGCCTCCCGTCACGCGAAGCGGCGGCGCGCCCGGCGCGTCGGCGATCTGCGCGCCGACGTCGTGGAGATCCACCAGTTCCTCCATCTCGTTGACGGCCTTCTGCAGGTTGTTCACATGCATGCCGACTTCGCGCAGATACCCGTGCATCACGAAATAGGTCGTGAGCACATAGGTGAGATCGCCCGCGCTGGCCTGCCCCTGCCACCAGAGGGCGAGGGCGACGCCCGCGATCGACACGCGCACGATCCAGAGCACCAGGATCTGGGCGCTGCCCGACCATGTGTGCCGCATCCACGTGCGATGGGTCTCGCGGGTCCAGTCGCCCAGCGCCCCGGACAGACGCGCGTCCTCGCGCCGCTCGGCGCCGAAGGCCTTGACCACGGCATTGCAGGCGAGCGCGTCGGCCAACACGCCGCCGACGCGGGTGTCCATCCGGTTCGACACGCGCGAGGCTGGCGCGATGTAGCGCATGGACAGCATGACCGTCATGCCGACATAGGCGATCGCACCGATAGCCATCACGAGGCCCATGATCGGCCATTGCACGGCGAGCAGCGTCACAGTGCCGAGCAGCACGACCATGGAGGGCAACAGCGCCAACAGAAGCGTGTCGTGCAGGAGGTCGAGCGCCCACATGCCGCGCGTGATCTGGCGCACCACCGAGCCCGAGAAGCTGTTGGCGTGCCAGTCCGTGGAGAAGCGCTGGACGCGGCCGAAGGCGCCCTCGGCCACGCGACGCATGATGCGCAGCGTCATCGGCACGACGGCGGTCCAGGCGAAATGCCGGCAGACGAGGAAAACGAGGCCGAGCGCCGCCATCGAGGCGAGCGCCCAAAGGCCTTCCGTCAGCGCCGCCTCGCGCGCGATCTCGCCGCGCGCGACGGCATCCACCAGCCGCCCAGCGAAGAAGGGCACGAACACGTCCGCCAGCGTGGCCAGCGTGATCGACAGGGCGATGGTCCAGGCCAGCCGGCGCTCGGAGGCCCACTTGTGAAAGGTGAAACGAAGAACGGTGCGGATCGCGTCGCCGCGATCACGTTGAGGTAAAACGGTCATGATGGTCCGGCGCGACAAAGCTGCGCCGTCTCCTGGAAAGCCGCGACGAGGCGCGGATCGGATCAGGGGGAGCGTCGGGTCCGCAACGGACACAACACGGAGAAGCTGCCTGCGGCGGGAATCAGACCCGAGGCGTGGCAGAAGCCGGGCGAAGCGTCGAAGGATGACGACGGGCCCCGGCTGGGGAAACGAACATGCAATCGATCATGAAGCCTCCCCTTTCCAATGTTGAAAGCCCGCAAAACGTATCGAGACCTTTTGCCGCCGTCCACCCCATGCATTGAAACCGGGGAAACTGTGGCACATCGGCAACTCCGACGGTTGTCGGACCCGTCTTGCTCCCGTATTGAAACAAGGAACGGCCGGTGCCATGTCCGAGGGGCCATGTCCGGCAGTGTCAGGTCTTACGGGTTTCGCGGGAAGGTCGCGGGTCCCATGTCGCGGGTGATGTCATGTCTGAGCGTTTTGCCGAAGTCCTCGTGATCGGCTCCGGCCCGGCCGGCTACACGGCCGCGATCTACGCCGCCCGCGCCATGATGAAGCCGCTGCTCGTCGCCGGCCTGCAGGAAGGCGGCCAGCTGACGATCACCTCCGATGTCGAGAACTATCCCGGCTATCGCGATCCGATCGCCGGCCCGTTCCTGATGGAAGAGATGAAGGCGCAGGCGCTTAATGTCGGCGCCGAGATGGCCTCCGACCTCATCGTCGAGGCCGATCTGTCCGTTCGCCCCTTCCGCTTCCGTGGCGACAGCGGCACGACCTACACCGCCAATGCCGTCATCATCGCGACCGGCGCGCAGGCCCGCTGGCTCGGCCTGGAATCGGAAGCCGCGTTCCAGGGCTTCGGCGTTTCGGCCTGCGCCACCTGCGACGGGTTCTTCTATCGCGGCAAGGACGTGGTCGTGGTGGGCGGCGGCAACACGGCGGTCGAGGAAGCGCTCTATCTTTCGCATATCGCGAAATCCGTGACGGTGGTCCACCGCCGCGCCGAGTTCCGCGCCGAGCGCATCATGCAGAACCGCCTTTTCGCCAAGGACAATGTCCGCGTGATCTGGAACAGCGAAGTGGCCGAGATTACGGGCCAGACCAAGCCGATGAAGTCGGTGACGGGCGTCACGCTGCGCAACCGCGAGACCGGCGAGACGCAGGCGATCGCGACCGATGGCGTGTTCGTCGCCATCGGCCACGCGCCGGCGACCGAGGTCTTCGGCGATCAACTGCGCAAGAAGGACGGCAATTATCTCTGGGTCGAGCCGGGCACCACCAAGACCTCGGTCGAAGGCGTGTTCGCGGCGGGGGATGTCGCCGACGACATCTATCGGCAGGCCGTGACGGCGGCGGGCCTCGGCTGCATGGCCGCGCTGGAGGCCGAGCGCTGGCTGGCGGGCCAGGCGCTGGACGCGCAGGCCCAGCGACAAGCCGCAGAATAAGACGAAAAAACCGGGGGGAAGAGACCGATCATGGCGCTGGACTGGGACAAGCTGCGCATATTCCACGCAGCCGCCGAAGCCGGGTCCTTCACCCATGCGGCCAATGCGCTGAACCTCAGCCAATCCGCCATCTCGCGGCAGGTGGCGGCGCTAGAGCAGGAGATCGGCTCGCCGCTCTTCCACCGGCATGCGCGCGGGCTCGTCCTGTCGGAGCCGGGCGAGCTTCTCTACCAGACCGCCAGCGACGTTCTCAAACGGCTCGAGAACGTGCGCATGCAGCTGACCGAAACGCGCGAGAAGCCCACCGGCAAGCTGCGCGTGACCACGACGGTGGGCCTGGGCTCCGGCTGGCTTACGCAGCGCGCCCAGGAATTCCTCGAGCTCTACCCCGATGTCGAATTGCAACTCGTCTTCGACAACGAGGAGATCGATCTCACCATGCGCAAGGCGGACGCGGCGATCCGCCTGCGCCAGCCGCAACAGCCCGATCTCATCCAGCGCCGCCTTTTCACCGTGCACATGCACGTCTATGCCGCGCCGGCCTATCTCTCGCGCTACGGCACGCCGGAGACGACCGAGGATCTCGACCGTCATCGCATCATCACCTTCGGCGAGCCGGCCCCCAACTACTTGCGCAACCTCAACGCGCTGGAGACCGCCGGCCTGCCGGAGGGGCAGATGCGCCCGGCGATCCTGCAGATCAACAATCTCATGGCGATGAAGTCCGCCATCGAGCGCGGCATCGGCCTCGCCCTCCTGCCGGACTACATGATCGACAAGGACACCAAGCTCGTGCAGGTCCTGCCCGATCTGGACCTCGCCTCCTTCGACACGTATTTCTGCTATCCCGAACAGCTGCGCGATGCAGCGAAACTCAAGGTGTTCCGCGACTTCCTGATCGGCAAGGCGCGCACTTGGTCTTACTGAGACCTGGGTATTCCAACGGGTCTGCGAAGGGCGACCTCCAACCGCCGGCGTCATTTTTATGACGCACGAATGGCTTTCGCCAATCTGACACATCTCATGCGCTGCCTGCATGGCAGGCATGTGCTTTTGCTGCTGGCCAATTCGGCAAATCGGATTTAGCTTTAATCTTAGTCGGGCCGTAGCGAGTTTACCTCCTCCCAAACTCCCTGCACCGGCCGTTTCCTCCCAGAGGTGCTTTGGGCATCTCAAATTTTTGGGCCGGGCTCTTGGAGCTCGGCTTTTTTCTTTTCAGGCGTCCGCGTCAAGCGAACCGGCTCCCTGGCAGCTTTCCTTCAAACAAAAAGGGCCGCCGATCGCTCGGCAACCCCTGGTCTCGTTCCGTCGAAACCGATCAGCGCTTCAGCGAACCGCAGAAGCGCTGAATGCGCGTGCAGGCTTCTTCCAGAAGCGCGTCGGACGTGGCGTAGCTCAGGCGGAAGTTCGGGCCGAGGCCGAAGGCCGTGCCGTGAACCACCGCGACGCCTTCCTGCTCCAGAAGCGCGGTGACGAAATCCTCGTCCGTCTCGATGCGCTTGCCGCCTTCCGTCGAGGTGCCGATCAGGCCCTTCACCGAGGGGTAGACGTAGAAGGCGCCTTCCGGCGACGGGCATTCGATGCCGCTCGCCTGGTTCAGCATGGAGACCACGAGATCGCGGCGCTTCTCGAACATGGCGCGGTTCTTCGGAATGAAGTCCTGCGTCCCGTTCAGCGCTTCCACCGCCGCCCATTGCGCGATGGAGCAGGCGCCCGAGGTCTGCTGGCCCTGGATCATGTCCATCGCCTTGATGAGCTTCAGCGGCCCGCCGGCATAGCCGATGCGCCAGCCGGTCATGGCATAGGCCTTGGACACGCCGTTGATCGTGATCGTGCGCTCGTAGAGCGCCGGCTCGACCTGGGCCGGCGTGGCGAAGGTGAAGTCGCCATAGACGAGGTGCTCGTACATGTCGTCGGTCATGACCCAGACATGCTCATGGCGCATCAGCACGTCGGTCAGCGCCTTGAGCTCGGCATGCGTATAGGCCGCGCCCGTCGGGTTGGACGGCGAGTTGAACAGGAACCACTTCGTCTTCGGCGTGATGGCGCGCTCCAGCGCCTCGGCCGTCAGCTTGAAATTGTCCTCCTGCCGGGTCTCTACCACGACCGGCGTCCCGCCGCACAGCGCCACCATCTCGGGATAGCTGACCCAGTAGGGCGCGGGGATGACGACCTCGTCGCCCGGGTTCAGCGTCGCCATGAAGGCGTTGAACAGGACATGCTTGCCGCCGGTCGAGACGATCGTCTGCTCCGGCTTGTAGTCCAGCCCGTTCTCGCGCTTGAACTTCTTGGAGATCGCCTCGCGCAGCTGCGGGATGCCGGAGATCGGCGTGTACTTGGTCTCGCCGCGCGCGATGGCCTCGACGGCCGCCTGCTTGATGTTGTCGGGCGTGTCGAAGTCCGGCTCGCCGGCACCGAGGCCGATCACGTCCCGCCCCTGCGCTTTCAGCTCGCGCGCCTTCTGCGAGACGGCGATGGTGGCGGACGGCTTCACGCGGTCCAGGGAAGCGGCGAGAAAGGCCATAGGGAGGCTCCGGGAAACAGCAGAGAATTGTCTGGCGATCTTCGCCGCGAGCGCGCCGTCAGCAAAAATCGGCGGACCCTAGTCCCGCCTCCGTGCGAGCGCAAGGCGAGGACCCATCAAGATCGCTGATGGGTTCGACGCGAAAAAGGAATTGGCAAAGCGGCGGCAGAGTCCCGCACAAACCGGCATCGATCCCAAGGAGGCTTCCGATGCTGACCGTCTATGGCATGAGCGACAGTGGCAATTGCTACAAGCCGCGTCTCCTGCTCTCGCTGCTCGATCGCCCCTTCCGTCATGTCGAGGTTTCTACGCGGGACGGCTCGACGCGCACCGCCGAGTTTCTCCGGCGCAATCCGGCCGGCCAATGCCCGCTGCTCGAACTGGACGACGGGCGGCTTCTAGCCGAATCCAACGCCATCCTCGTTTATCTCGCGACGGGAACGCCCTTCCTGCCCGACGATCCGTTCGAGCGCGCCCAGACGCTGCGCTGGATGTTCTTCGAGCAGAACGCGCACGAGGTCAGCGTCGCCGTGCGCCGCTCGCTCAGCGTGTATCCCGAGCGCGCCGGGGTCGCGACGCCCGAGCGCATGGCGCTGACCTTGCAGAACGGTTTGAACGCGCTCGGCGTGTTGGAGCGGCGCTTGGCGGATCATGCCTGGTTCGGCCCCGGCCGGCCGAGCGTCGCCGACATCGCGCTCTATCCCTATACCGCCACCGCTGGAGATGGTGGCTTCTCGCTGGAAGGCTTCCCTTCGGTGCGTCGCTGGCTGGCGGATCTGGAGGCCCTGCCCGGCTTCCAGCCAGTCGGATGGGCGCCGACTGAGGCCGCCTGAGAAGTCGACACGAAAAGGCCCGCGCCAGGACGGCGCGGGCCTTTCCATTCAGATAAAGGTCGTGGATCAGTCGCGGCCGAGAACCAGCGTGTCGACGTCGACGCCCTGGGCGTTCTGCAGGATGTCGCGGGTCAGGCCGGGCGCGGTGATGCGCAGGTCGTTGTCCTGCACGCCGATCTGCAGCGCCGACCAGCTGACCAGCACGTCCTTCTCGCCAATGCCGAGGAAGCCGCCGACTTCGACCACGACGGCCTCGATCGAGCCGTCCGGGCGCAGGACGAAGTCTTCGATATCGCCGATCTTCTCGTTGTTCGCGCCGTAGATGTCTTCGCCTTCCAGATCGTCCGCCAGGAAGCGCGCGGGCGCCGAGCCGGCTGCGGACTCGGGCAAGATCACGATGACGTCGTTCGAGGCGGTTCCCGTGACGACCGGGGCGGCCGTCGTCGCCGTCTGGGCGAAGGCGGCGGAACCCAGAAGCGTGGCGAGACCAGCGGCGAGGACGAGAGACTTCATACGCAAATTTCCTTGTTCGAATGTGGCCTCGGACCGGCGCTGCCGGCCGAGATCATGCAGTCAGAATGTCGCGGCCAACCATTGGTTCCGACCAAATACGGGCCGAATGACGCCTCGAGGGATTGGCGAAATCGCCGGGATGGGGAGCCGATCGGGGCCCGCCAGCCGCGATGGAAGG
The DNA here is from genome assembly GCF_001463785.1 of Aureimonas sp. AU40. NCBI lineage: Bacteria > Pseudomonadati > Pseudomonadota > Alphaproteobacteria > Hyphomicrobiales > Aurantimonadaceae > Aureimonas > Aureimonas sp. AU40. Next base: position 175,942 of record NZ_BBWL01000010.1, on the reverse strand, counting down.
TTCCTCGCGTGCCCATCGCCTGCGAGGAACCGCCGTCATTCAGGGAGCGGCGAAGACCACGCCGCAGGCCATGCGCGCGCCGGCATTGCCGCTCGGCTGCGAGTGATGATCGTCCGGTGAGCCATGAACCATGATCGATGTTCCGTCCGCGTCGTTCAGGGGCGCTTCGCCACTGGCAAGCCGAACCATCGGGTTGAATTGCTGGAAGCGCGCCACGCCGTCCTTCACGTAGATATTGGCCATGTCGCCGGGATGCGGCCCGCCCTCGGTCTCGAAGCCATGCTTTTTGCCGGTCGGGTTATGATGGCCGCCGGCCGAATCGAAATTGCCTTCGCAAAGCCCTTTCTCATGGAAGTGGAACCCGTATTCGCCGTCCGCGAGCCCGGTCAGGTCGCCGTCGAGCAAGACGCCGTTCGGCGTTTCGGTAATGCGGATCGTGCCGTGCGACGTGCCGTCGGGCGAGCGCAGGGTGACGCCGACCGGCTCAGCCGTGGCGGGCGCTGCGCTCTGCGCCAGTGCGGGCAGTGGGGCTGCGATCATCAGGGCGGCAACGGTCAGAAGAACGGATTTCATCGGCTTCTCTCCAGTCAGAACGACGGCCTCCCAGGCGAGCCCGCGATCCCTGCCGAACGTCGCGCCCGACCGGGCGTTCCGCTCCTCCTCCCATCTCGCGCGAGCGTGAAGGCCATCATCCCCTCCCCGGTCGGATGATCGTCCAAGGCGATCGACCGGCGGCGGCGGCGCTCTTGCGAAGATCTGCCATGCCCTTGCGCGAACTTCCGGCCTCGCCCAAAGGGAAGGTCGGTTTCCAGGCTTTCGGGGCGAGCGAATGATCGAGGACGAAGAGCAGCCGAGGGGCGAACTGACCGTTCGCGTGCAGGCCATGCCGAGCGATCGAAACGCGGCGGGCGACATTTTCGGCGGGTGGGTCATGTCGCAGATGGATCTGGCCGCGGGCATTCGCGGCGCCGAGCGGGCCGGCGGCCGGGTCGCCACCGTCGCGGTGGAGACATTGGTGTTCCGGCGGCCGGTCAAAGTGGGCGACACGCTCTGCGTCTATTCCGTCGTGGAGAAGGTCGGCCGCACCTCCGTCCGGCTGAAGGTCGAGGCCTGGGCGCGGCGCTATCTCACCACGGCCCGCGTCAAGGTCACCGAGGGCGTCTTCGTCATGGTGGCGCTGGACGACGAGGGCAACCCGACACCCGTCCCGCCCTCCTCCGAGCCGGTCTGATACGGGCAACGAGAAAGGCGCGATCCGGGGACCGCGCCTTTTTGAACTCTTAGGGTCAGCCGATCAGTTGGCCGGCGGCGTCGGCGGGGTGGTGCCGCCCGCCGCAGGGCCGCCGGCCGGCGGCGCGGGCGGGGTCGGCGTGTCGCCGTTTACGAGGTTCGAGGGCGGCGGGGGAACGCGGCTCGCGGCAGCTCCGGCCTTGTCCGCGAAGGCGTCCAGAATGGGCTTGGCGGCTTCCATGCAGTCCGACAGGGATTCGTCGCCGCAGGTCACGCGCAGCGTCTGTCCCGGACCCATGTTGATCTCGAAACCGGCACGCGGCGGCGGCGGCGGGCCGCGATGGCCGTCCGGTCCGCGACGCTCGGCGCGCGGTCCCTCGTCGCGATCGCGATCGCGCTTTTCCCGCTTTTCGCGCTTGTCGCGTTCATGCCGATCACGATCGCGGTCCGCGTCGCGGTCGCCATCCTCGTCGCTCATGCGGGCCCAGCGGTCACCATGGCGCATGTCGCGAGAGCTGTCCTCGCCGGCGCGGTCGGCGCGTTCGCGATAGGGCGGCATGTCGTCGTCGGGGCGCGCGTCCCGCTCGTATCGATCGCCGCGATCGGGGCCGTCTTCCTGGGCGTGCGCCATCGGCGCAACCGCCGCCAGAAGCACGGCGGCGAGTGTCAGGGGCTTCAGCATGGCTGGTTCCTTCTCTCCATGCGGACCGGGTTCCGCGCGGCCTCAACGCGCGATCCCTCCCAAGCGTTGCCGCTTTTCGCGTCCCCCTGCCGGTTTTCCCGGCAGGGCCTCCGGTGTCACTTGCAGATCGGGCGGAGCCGGGACTTCACGTCGAGATGGAGATGGTCGGCATGGGCGCGGTTGTAGCCGGGACCCAGGACCGTGCCGAAATAGCGGCAGCTTCCCTTGCGGATCGCGGTCTGGAACGCTCGCTCGCGGAAGGAGAAGGCGCCCTTGGGGCTGATGCGCATGGTGGAGCCGTCGCTGAAGCGGAAGCCGCCGACATCCAGCGCGTTGCCGCTGGCATGTTCCGAGATCGTGCGCGAGCCGGCGATGCGCGAGCAGCGATAGGAGGACATATTGATCACAGCGGTCGGGCGCTTCCAGAGCTTCCAGCGCGCGGCGGGCTTCACGTCGGCCTGCAGCCAGCGCGCCACGCGAAGCGCGGCCTGGCAGTTCATCGTGGCGGCCGGTGTCATGGCGACGCCCTGCACCGCCTCGCTCACGCGCACTGGGTTGGGAATGCCGCAGGACCGGCTCGTGTCGATCGGAGAAATGTCGGTGAAGCGCACGCCGAGCTTTTGCAGCTCACGCCGGCACATGGCCTCCGACGCGGCCAGCGGCCGGTAGCCCGAGGGCGTTTCGCGCTCCAGCGCGCCCTGAGGCGCGGGGTTGAGCGAACTCGGCGGCACGCGGGAGGAGAGTGAGGCATAGGACGGCAGCGGCGTGCGTTCGGGCCGGGCGCGGCGTTTGGGCGCGGGCGGGGCGATCTCGGGTTCGGGCTCCTCCGCGTCGGTCAGCCCTTCCCAGGCGTCGAACTCCGCTTCGGGCCGCGCGCCATAAGCGCCCGCGACCGGCGGCAGCGGATCGGCGAGCGAGGCCTCCTCGATCATCCGGGCGATCGGGTCGCTGCTCGGAGCGGTGGAGGCGGACGGGCTGGCGTCCTGCACGCGATAGGTGCGGCCGTAATCACCCGGTCCTCGCTCGGCCTCCGGCAAGGGCGGCTCGGGCGCGGCGGCAGCGGGCGGCGGCTTGCTGCGGCGCGCGGTCGGTTTGGGGCGTCGTGGTTCTGGCACCGGGTCGCCCATTGCCGGGCTCGGTACGTAGGCGTCGGGCCGGCCGGCCGGCGCGGCGCCGCCCCAGACGAGGCGGCCGCCGGTGCGCGGGTCGCGCGCCACGGGCAGGTCGGCGGTTTCGGGGATCGACATGGGCGGCATGGGAAAGCCGGAATCCAAAGCCTCGGCCACCTCGTCGGCGCTCGCCGCCGCATACACGGCGACGGCGAGCGTGACGATGCGCCAACCCGTCTTACGCAAAACCATCGGGGCGGCCTTTGCATCCTCCGCGAAACTCGAGCGGACAAAGGGAAGGATGGGTGAATTTGGTAAGCGAAAGATGAACGTCGCGCCTCGAATGCGAAGAAATCGAATCACCCATTTGGTCGCACCCTCCCACGAGCTTGCGCGAGACCTTTCGTCGTGAGGCTTCGTTCCCCCTTTATTCCGCCGACGCCCAAGTCCATATTCGCGCCATGCCCGATCCCAAGAAGCCCCGCCGCTCGCCCATTCTCGATTATGCCGACGCCTCCGAGCGCCTGCATCCCGGCTTCGGCGAAAGCCCGCAGCCGGACCTGACCGGCACGCCGCTGACCGGCCCGCTCTCGGGCTGGGCCGACGAGATCGCGCAAGGGCTGGAAGAGGAGGCCGAGCGCAAGGCGGCGCAGAAGCCGGCCAAGGCGAAGAAGCCCTCCGCCCCCGCCGATGCGCCGAAGTCCAAGCCCGCGAAAGCCTCCAAAACCGCGCGCGGCACCTCCATGGGCATCGCGACGGACCCGACAGCGCGCGCCCGCGCGGGCCTCAACCCCGTGGCCGGCATGGACGTGTCGCTGGAGGACGCCGCCGCGCTGCCCGAGGGCGGCGTCACGGCGACCGTCGAGGCGCTGACCAAGCTGATCTCGGAGGGCAACCCGCTTCTGAAGAACGGCGAGATCTGGGTGCCGCACCGCCCGGCCCGGCCGAACAAGTCGGAGGGCGGCCACGCCTTCCGCATCGCGTCGGACTACACGCCGGCCGGCGACCAGCCGACCGCCATCGCGGATCTCGTCTCCGGCATCGGGGACGGCGACATGACGCAGGTCCTGCTCGGCGTCACCGGCTCGGGCAAGACCTTCACGGTCGCCAACATCATCGAGCGCACGCAGCGCCCGGCGCTGATCCTTGCGCCCAACAAGACGCTCGCCGCCCAGCTCTATGGCGAGTTCAAGAACTTCTTCCCGGACAACGCGGTCGAGTATTTCGTTTCCTACTACGACTATTACCAGCCGGAGGCCTACGTCCCGCGCTCCGACACGTTCATCGAGAAGGAGAGCTCGATCAACGAGCAGATCGACCGGATGCGCCACGCGGCCACCCGCGCGCTTCTGGAGCGCGACGACGTCATCATCGTCGCCTCGGTCTCCTGCATCTACGGTATCGGCTCGGTCGAGACCTACACCGCCATGACCTTCCAGATGAGCGTGGGGGACAGGCTGGACCAACGCCAGCTCCTCGCCGACCTCGTCGCCCAGCAGTACAAGCGCCGCGACATGGACTTTACGCGCGGAAGCTTCAGGGTCAGGGGCGACACGATCGAGATCTTCCCCGCCCACCTGGAGGATCGCGCCTGGCGCATCTCGCTCTTCGGGGACGAGATCGAGGCGATCCACGAGTTCGACCCGCTGACGGGCTCGAAGACCGACGATCTCAAGTCGGTGAAGATCTACGCCAATTCGCACTATGTGACGCCGCGCCCGACGCTGCAGCAGGCGGTGAAGTCGATCAAGGAGGAGCTTCGCCTTCGCCTTGTGGAGCTGAACAAGGCCGGCCGCCTTCTGGAGGCGCAGCGGTTGGAGCAGCGCGTCACCTTCGACATCGAGATGATCGAGGCGACCGGCGCCTGCAACGGCATCGAGAACTATTCGCGCTATCTCACCGGCCGCCAGCCCGGCCACCCGCCGCCGACCCTGTTCGAATACCTGCCTGACAACGCGCTCGTCTTCATCGACGAAAGCCATGTCACCATTCCGCAGATCGGCGCGATGTACCGGGGCGACTTTCGCCGCAAGGCGACGCTGGCCGAATACGGCTTCCGCCTGCCCTCCTGCATGGACAACCGCCCGCTTCGCTTCGAGGAGTGGAACGCCATGCGCCCGCCCACCGTCGCCGTTTCGGCGACGCCCGGCTCCTGGGAGATGGAGGAGGCCGGCGGCGTCTTCGCCGAGCAGGTCATCCGCCCGACCGGCCTCACCGATCCCCCGATCGACATCCGCCCCGCCCGCTCGCAGGTGGACGATCTCCTGGGTGAGATCCGCGAGACGGTGGCCAAGGGCTACCGCGTGCTCTGCACCGTGCTCACCAAGCGCATGGCCGAGGACCTCACCGAATATCTGCACGAGCAGGGCGTGCGCGTGCGCTACATGCACTCCGACATCGACACGCTGGAGCGCATCGAGATCATCCGCGACCTGCGCCTCGGCACGTTCGACGTCTTGGTCGGCATCAACCTCTTGCGCGAGGGCCTCGACATTCCCGAATGCGGCCTCGTCGCCATTCTGGATGCGGACAAGGAAGGCTTCCTGCGCTCGGAGACCTCGCTGATCCAGACGATCGGCCGCGCCGCGCGCAATGTGGACGGCCGCGTCATCCTCTATGCCGACCGCACCACCGGCTCGATGGAACGCGCCATCGCGGAAACCAACCGCCGCCGCGAGAAGCAGGAGACGTTCAACCGCGAGAACGGCATCACGCCGGAATCGGTCAAGGCCAAGATCGCCGACATTCTCGACAGCTACTACGAGAAGGACCATGTCCGCGTGCCGACCGGGGCGACTGCCAAGGAAGGCGCGCTCGTCGGCAACAATCTCAAGTCGCATCTGGAGCATCTGGAAAAGGAGATGCGCCACGCCGCCGCCGATCTCGACTTCGAGACCGCCGCGCGCCTGCGCGACGAGATCAAGCGCCTTCAGGCGACCGAGCTGGCCGTGGCCGACGATCCCATGGCCCGCGAGGTGGACATCTCCATGTTCGGCGCCGGCGCCGAGGGCAACCCGCGCGCCAAGCGGCCGCGCGGCAAGGGCGGCAACCATCAGAACCCGCGCTTCGGGCCGAACGGCGAGCCGCTGGCCGCCCGCATCCAGAGCGACCACGAAAGCGTCAAGGCCCTGCGCCCCAAGGGCGAGGCGGTCCCGACCGCCGACGAGACCCATTCCTATTTCCAGCGCCCCAGCCTCGACGACATGGGCCCCGGCACCGACACGCCCACCCCCAACCGCTCTCTCTTCCGCAAGAACTCGCTGGACGAGATGACGGTCGGCCGCACCGAAAAGCCCAAGCACGAAGGCCCCCTCCCCGCGCGCCCGGTGGCAGGCGAGGACGCCAAGCCGGTGCGACGGGAGAAGGTAGGGTTGGGGAGCTATGAGGATGCGGGCCAGGAGAAGCGCAGGAAGCGCCGGCCGGGGAAGACGGGTCGGCCGGGGCGGTAGAATTTCCAGCAGAAACTTCTATTATGCGTCTGTCTTTGTGCGTGTGTAGCGGCTCGCAGGAAAAATCGAGCTACTCGATAGCCGTCGAGTAGGATGAATTTTCTTCTCGACGGCTATCGAGTGATGAGTTTTTTTCAATGACCCAGCTAGATTTGCTCGAACTTCTCGAAAAGCAGAGTTTGGACAATCTCGCAAGCGCGGACGATTTATACAAATCAAATGACGTTTCGTTGCTTCTTAGGCAGACTGAAAGCAACTGTTTTGATCGAAAATCGGCTCGTATTCAGCCAGATCAACTGGCTATATGCCTATCGGCTTTTGGCAACGGACCATCAGTGCACGGTGGGGTGATACTGATTGGCGTTGAGAACGATGGTCGGGTTACGGGCTGTCTTTCTCAGTCTACGGACAAGATACAGCAACTCGAATTCATGGGGCGCGATAGCTGCCCAAGTGGGCGATTTCAAACAAAGCGTTTGGGCGTGCAAAATTTTAGGGGCGAGGATGATTTCATTATCGTCGCCAAAGTCGATTACGTTGAAGAACGACTTGTTGCTCTTACGAATGGCGAAGCTTATTGCCGAGAGTCCGACAAGTCACGAAAATTGACCGTCAACGAGAAAGACGAGATACGCATAGACAAGGGTGAACGATCGTTTGAATTAGAACCCTGCCAATTAGATTATCCCGACGATTTCAGAACAAAACTGATAGCGCAATTTGCAGGTCGCATACGCTCGAATCGCGAGTCCTCTACTGAAATATCGGATGAGGAGATTCTGGAAAGCATGAGGCTCGGCCGCATTCGGCAGAACACGTTTCACCCGAACAATGTATGCGCATTGATGTTCGCCAAAGATCCTCAAAGGCTTTTTCCAGGATCATATATCCGCTTACTTCAGTACGAAGGAAATGACGAAAAAAGCGGTAGAGACTATAATGTCATAAAAGATAGAATGATTGAAGGAACCATACTAGACATCATCAAGCAAGCCGCCACAACAATTGATGCGAGTTTGCGAGATTTTACCGAATTTAAAGCTGGTAAATTTACGACAGTACCCGAATACCCGAGAGATGCTTGGTATGAGCTTCTTGTCAACGCTTGCGTACATCGCTCTTATCACGCACGCACCCAACCTATCTTTATCAAAATATTTGACGATCATCTTATTATAGAGAATCCCGGTAGCTTTATGCCATCGGTTACGCCTGATCATTTTTTCCATAAACCTAGAAATCGATTTTTGATGTTTGCCCTACGCGAATTTGGTGAAGTTAAATGCATAAGTGAGGGCACGCGCAGAATTAAGAAGGAGCTTCACGACGCTCGGCTTCCGCCTATCGAATATACGGAAAAATCTTACGGCGTCATTGCTACAATTCGAAATGACATCGCCAACAGAACAAATTCTCTCGATAGTGAGGCCTATCAAATACTGGGGGATGCCATTTCGTTTTCCTTGAGTGGAGACGAAAGAAGAATCGTGAATTATGTCGTAGAAAACAAGAGAATCAATGTTAGCGATGCCCTCCGCATACTAACAACTACGAACTGGCATACAGCAAAAAATAAACTCAAAAATTTAACAGATAGGGGAATTTTAGAGTTTCTCACCTCTAAGGACCGCGATCCGAATGCACATTATGTCTTAAAAAAGAAATAGACCGCGCTCATGCGCGGTCTATATAGATCCCGTTCTAATATCCTCTATTCGCCCGCCGAATGCTATGATGCGCCCGGTCCTGCATCCGCTCGATCTGACGCGCCGAGCGTGGGTCGATATGGCCGTTGTTGTAGTAGCGGGCGCGGCGCTCCATGCGGTGGATGCGGCGCTGCTGGCGTTCCAGGCGCGCGGCCTCGCGCGGGCTCAGGCGGCCGTGGCGATAGGCGCGGTCGATGCGCTCGTGCTGGCGATACTGGCGCTCGTCGGAGCGATAGGTCTGGGCGCTGGCCGGCACGGCGGTCGCGACGAGCAGGCCGGCAAGGGCGATGAGCAGGGACTTTTTCACGAGTTCGTTCCTCCTTTGAACTGGCCTCATGAAAGACCCCCTCGCCTGAATGGTTCCTGAACCCGTTCGTCAGGCTTACTTTTCCCTTTCCAGCCAAGCGGCGCGGTGCCCCGGCGCCTCGCGTGGTGCGGCCCCCGCCGCGTCGGGCAGGGGCCGGGAAGGGTTCAGCGCGGCAGGCCGTTGGAGTCACGGGTCGCCTTCTCGCGCCAGGTGTCGCCGGGCTTGATCGGCTTGTTGATCTCCGCGCAGCCTCCCAGAAGCACGAGGGCGAGCACGGCGCAGACGGGTTTGATGAGGGACAAATCGGGGCTCCATCGGTGAGAACGGCCCGGCCATGCCGGCCTCTTGCGGCCTCGATAAGGCGAATCACTCCGCAATCTATCCCCGCTCGCGCAATCCCCCGCATTCTCCCCTCACCTGCCGCTCGCGAAGGAGCGCGAATGATCACCGGGATCGTTCGGGAGCGGCGGGGCGGTGTCCGCGGCGCGTCGCCTTCCGGAGGCGGTGCGGCTCGGACGGTTCTGGCAAGCCGGGCGGCCTCTCAAAACGAAGGGGCTCGCAATCCGTCGGCGCCCTGGCTCGGTGACAGTCGACCCGGCGGGAAACCGCTGGGGAGGCCGAGAGCCAGCGCAAGCGCGGCCCGGGACGCGATCGGGGTGCTCGCACCATCCCGTGGACCGACAACACCGCGCGGGACGCCGGATGCGGACCACATACTACACACTATCGGAGGTTCGCCTCCGGCGTCCCGCCCGCCCTTCTCCAGAAGGGCCACTCGCTCGACGTCCGGCCCCTCGGGGCGCGGGCCGCCTGCGCTTGCGCGGATGGAACCGGGCCTTGAACCCCAGCCGCGCCGTTGCACTCGGGCCACGCTGCCCCACCTCTCCAGGGAACGAGGGAAACTCGGCGCGCTCCCGAACATTGGAGGGCATCGAGGACGAGACGGAGCGAGTGCGCCATGAGCGACCAGGACAAGACGCTGCGGGAGATTGCCCAGCGCAACGGGTTTTCGGAAGGCGCGGCGCGCGCCATGGCGGACGCCATCCGCTCGGGCGGCGGCTCCATGGCCCAGTTCTCGCATCCCGAACTCGGCGGCATGGGTCAGTGGTCGCGCGGCGGCATGTTGATGATCGGGTCGATGAACGACCACGACCTCAAGGCGCGGGTCGGCCGGCTGGCGGAAGACCTCGCGTCCGGCGGCGCGGCGTCGGGCCAGAGCGGCGGCGGGGGCGGCCGACCGAGCGAGGCGGAGCGCCCGGCCTCCAACAGCCCCTGGGCGCAGCCCGGCGGCGGCGATCTCAACGACAACAAGCCGGCCGGCGGCGGGTCGAGCGGAGGGCCTGGCGGCGCGTCGGCCTCGGCCAATTCCAACGGCTCGGGCAACTGGTGGCCCGGCGATCTCGGCCAGCCCTCTTCCTCCGGCGCGCAGAACGGCGTGCGCTACGCCGCCTTCCCCAGTTCGCGCCGCCTCGCGATCGAGCAGGACGGCAAGGTCACGCTCTACGACACGGGCGACCATCAGATTTCGGGCGTCTCGCAGAGCCAGAGCGGCGGCTCACCCGGCAATCTCCGCTTCACCAGCCAGAAGGGCGACATCGACCTCGCCGGCCTCACGAAAGCGTGACGCAAAATTCGGGGCGCCGGCGGGATGGAAATCCGCCGGGCTCCGTACACGGGGTTGAATGACAGACAAAGCTTCGCCCCCGGATGTTCTCGGCCAGCTCGGCGCCCTCAGGCGCTACGCGCTCACGCTGACGCGTGACCGCGACGACGCCGAGGATCTCGTTCACGACACGCTGGTGCGCGCCATCGAGCGGCAGCACCAGTTTCGGCCCGGCCTCAAGCTGCGGCCCTGGCTGCTCTCGATCCTGCACAACGGGTTCGTGGACCGCCTGCGTGCCCGCCGCGCCGAGGCCCGCCGCAATGCCGAGATCGGCTTTGCCGACACGAGCGAGCTCGGCCCTTCGCAGGATCACGCCCTGCGCCTCGCCGACGTGCGCCGCGCCTTTCTCACCCTGCCGGAAGAGCAGCGCGCCGCCCTGCACCTCGTCTCGATCGAGGGTCTCTCCTACGAGGAGGCCGCCTGCTCGCTCGGCATTCCCGTCGGCACGCTGGTGTCGCGCGTGTCCCGCGCCCGGGCTCGGCTGCGCGAGATCGAGAACGGTCCGGCCCGGTCGCAGACGCCGGGCAATGTCGTCCCCTTCAAGTCAGCAGGAGGTTCGGATGGCCGTTGATCCCGTCCTGGAAGCCGATCTCGTCTCCTATGTCGACGATCGCCTCGCTCCGCTCCGCCGCATCGAGGTCGAGGCGCATCTCGCCACGCGCCCCGACGAAGCCGCCCGCATTATGGCGGACCTGCGCCTTCGCGACGAGCTGCGCCTGGCCCTGGTCGCGTCCGAGGCGCCGGGCAGCCGCGAACTCGCCACGCTCGCGCGCCGCCTCCAGAGCGGCCTCGGCCGTCGTCGCCGGCTCGCCGTCCTGCGCCGCTGCGCGGCGGTCGGCGTCTTCGTGGCGCTGGGCTGGCTGGCGCATGAGGGCACCGGGCCGCTCGCCGTGCGCCAAAGCATCGCCTCCTCGGCCCCCCCGGCTTTTGTCGGAGACGCGCTGGCCGCGCACCAGACCAGCCTCGTGCGCTCCACCATGGAGTCGCAGGTGGAGACCCCACGCTACGACCCGGCCGAGATCCGCGCCGCCACCGCCATCACCATGCCCGAGGCGCCGCGCGGCTGGCGGGTGCGCGACGTGCAGGTCTTCCCCTCGCCCTTCGGCCCCAGCGTCGAGATCGCGCTGGCGGACCGGGCCGGCGCCTCGCACTCGCTTTTCGGCATCCGCCCCGGCGGTTTCGAGGTGACGAAGCCGCAGACCACCGTTTCCGGTCCGCTCGCCGCCGCCTTCTGGCAGCAGGGCCCGGTCGCCTACGCGCTGGTCGGCCCCGCCGCCGAGCGCGACGCCTTGGGCGATGCCGCCGAGCGGCTCGCCCGCAGCCTCTACTGAGCCGCCCTGCCGGCTCAGCCCTTTCCCCCGCGTTTCATGGAGTTCGACCGATGAACACACCGCACACCGGCTGGGGCGCCCGCGCCGCGCCCGCCACCTCCCACGCCCTGTTCGACGAGGGCCTGCGCCAGCACATGCTGCGCGTCTTCAACTATATGGGTCTCGGCCTCGTGGTCACCGGCCTCGTCGCCTTCGCGGTCGGCAACACGCCGGCACTCTACGTGCCGATCTTCTCCAGCCCGCTGAAATGGGTGGTGATGTTCGCGCCGCTCGCCTTCGTCTTGTTCTTCTCGTTCCGCATGCAGGCCATGTCGGCCGGCGCCGCGCAGCTGTCCTTCTGGGCGTTCTGCGCGCTCATGGGCCTCTCGCTCTCGTCGGTCTTCCTGGTCTTCACCGGCGCCAGCATCGCCAACACGTTCTTCATCGCCGCCGCCATGTTCGGCGCGACGAGCCTCTACGGCTACACCACCAAGCGCGACCTGACCAAGATGGGCTCGCTCCTGATGATGGGCCTGATCGGCGTGGTGATCGCCTCGATCGCCAACATCTTCATCGGCTCGACGGCGCTGCAGTTCGCCGTTTCGGTGATCGGCATCATCGTCTTCGTCGGTCTCACCGCCTGGGACACGCAGTCGATCAAGGAGCAGTATGCCGAGAATTTCTCGGCGGAGTCGCAACAGAAGATGGCCGTGTTCGGCGCGCTGTCGCTCTACCTCAACTTCGTCAACATCTTCCAGCTGCTGCTGAACTTTACGGGCGAGCGCGAGTAACCCTTCTCCCCCTCGTCACGCCAAAGAAAAAGGCCGCCGCGATCCTCTCGCGGCGGCCTTTTCGTGTCTCATTTGCGATGGTCGAGCCGCGCCACCAGCCGGTCTCCGCCCCATTGCAGAAGGCAGACCATGACGATCAGGATCGCCACCACCGCCACCATGACGCTGGTCTCGAAGCGCTGGTAGCCGTAGCGGATCGCCAGATCCCCCAAGCCCCCGGCGCCGATGGCTCCCGCCACCGCCGTGGCACCGACCAGCGTCACCAGCGTGACGACGAAGCCGGCGACAAGGCCGGGCAGCGCCTCGGGGATCAGGACCTCGCGGATGATCGTCCAGCGCCCCGCGCCCATGGAGCGCGCCGCCTCCACCAGATTGGGATCGACCTCGCGCAGCGAGACCTCGGCGATCCGCGCATAATAGGGAATGGCCGCGACCGAGAGCGGCACGATGGCCGCGAACGTGCCGATCGAGGTGCCGACGACAAGGCGCGTGAAGGGGATCAGCGCCACGAGAAGGATGATGAAGGGCACCGAGCGGAAGGCGTTGACGACGCCGCCCAGCACCCGGTTGATCCACAGGTTCTGGAGGATCGCGCCCCGGTCGGTCAGCACCAGGAGAAGGCCGATCGGCAGGCCGAAGACGAGCGAGGCGAGGCCCGAGGCGCCCGTCATCAGGAGCGTTTCCCAGGTGGACCGCCAGAGAAGATCATACAGCGCGGCGGACATAGCCCAGGCACTCCGTCTTGAGGGTTCGCGCGGCGAGGAAGTCGATGACGGCCTTCAGGTCGTCCGGGCCGCTTTGTTCGACGCCGATGAAGAGGCGCCCGACAGGGCGGCCCTGGATCTCGTCGACATGACCGCCGACGATGCGCGCCGGGCGGCCGAAGGCGCGCGTGAAATCCGAGATCACGGGATCGTCGGCCCTCTCGCCACCGAAGTCGAGACGAAGCACGGCTTCGCCCAAGGGCTCGGGCGACAAGGCGTCGAGAATGCGCTGCGGCAGTTCGGCGGTGATGGTCTGGAGAAGCGTGCGCGTGACCGGCGACGTCGGCTCGGCGAAGACACGCCAGGTCGGCCCCTCCTCCGCGACGACGCCGCCTTCCAGCACGACGACGCGGTTCGCGATGCGGCGAACGACCTCCATCTCATGCGTAATGAGAACGATCGTCAGTCCTAGCCGCTGGTTGATGTCGGCCAGCAGCGCCAGGATCTGTTCGGTGGTCTCGGGATCGAGGGCGGAGGTCGCTTCGTCCGACAGGAGAAGCGCGGGGTCGGCGGCGAGCGCGCGGGCGATGCCAACGCGCTGCTTCTGCCCGCCCGACATCTGCGCGGGGAAGCGCTCTCCCCGGCCGCCGAGGCCGACGAGATCGAGGAGTTCGGCGACGCGTTTGGCGCGTTCCGCCCGGGCCATCCCGGCGATCTTCAGCGGAAGCGCGATGTTTTCGGCCGCCGTTCGATTGGCCAGAAGATTGAAATGCTGGAACACCATGCCGACGCGGCGGCGCAGCGGCTGCAGCTCCCGTTCGCCCAGTCGCTCGATGGAACGCCCTTCGACCTCGACACGCCCCTCGTCCGGCTGTTCCAGCCCGTTGATGCAGCGAATGAGCGTCGACTTGCCGGCACCCGAGCGCCCGATGACGCCGACGATCTCGCCTCGCTGGACGGACAGGTCGATGGACCGAAGAGCCTGATGGGCACCGAAGCGCTTGGAAACGCCGGACAGGCGCAGGATGGGAGCGTCCGGGCTTGGCGGCGCTCCGGTCGGATGGGGAGACTGGTTCATGATAGCGGGTATTTTCAGCTTTCAAAACGAGAAGCGGGCGGCGGGCTCCTGATGGAGCATCCGCCGCCCGTTCTCAAAACGGACGAGAGATCGGTTCGGTTCTTACCAGGCCGCGAGCGTCGTGCCCTTATACCATTTCGCCAAAGCGTCCTTCACCGCGTCGGTCTGATAGGCGGCGACGAGCGTCTTGACCCAGGGCGCATCCTTGTCGCCCTCGTTGACGGCGATGAAGTTGCGATAGGGATTGTTCTCCAGCGGCTCCTGCGCGATCCGCTCCTTCTGCGGGTCGATGCCGCTCTTCAGCGCCCAGTCGGTGTTGACGACGCCCGCGTCGAGATCGTCGATCGAGCGGCCGACGATGCCGGCATCGAGTTCGCGGATCTGGATGTTCTTCGGATTGCTCTCGACATCGATGGCGGTCGCGAGAATGCCGGCGCCGTCCCGCAGCTTCAGCAGGCCCTGCGCTTGAAGAAGGTTCAGCGCCCGGCCGGCGTTCGACGGATCGTTCGGAATGCCGATCGAACCACCGTCCGGGATTTCCGCAACGCTCTTGTGCTTGCGCGAGTAGAGGCCGATCGGCTGGATCAGCGTGTATCCGACAGGCACGATCTTGTACCCGTGCTGCTGAACCTGCGCATCGAGATAGGGCTGATGCTGGAAAGCGTTGGCCTGGATCTCGCCATTGGCCAGCGCTTCGTTCGGCTGAACGTAGTCGGAGAAGACCACGCGCTCGACCTCGAGCCCGTTCTTGGCCGCCTCGGCGGCGACAACCTTCCAGACTTCCTCGTCCTCGCCCGCCATGATGCCGACCTTGACGCTCTCGGCCGCGAAGGCATGGCCGCCACCCATCGCCATCAACGCCATGGAGGCCGCGACCAGACCGAGGGCGTTGCGGCGGGTCACGCCGAAAAGAGAGGGTGTGGAAGGCGAACGCATGAGGAATTCCATTGCATCGAGTTGAGAACCAGCGGTTCCGGCTTTGACACCGGCGC
Organism: Aureimonas sp. AU40; assembly: GCF_001463785.1. NCBI lineage: Bacteria > Pseudomonadati > Pseudomonadota > Alphaproteobacteria > Hyphomicrobiales > Aurantimonadaceae > Aureimonas > Aureimonas sp. AU40. Next base: position 160,921 of record NZ_BBWL01000010.1, on the reverse strand, counting down.
TGCCTCAAAAGAAACCATGCGCCTGCGCTTTTCCAACAATGGATGGCCAAATTTTGCGTGACAGACGCAAAATCCGACCACCGGGCTCATCGCGAACCCGCTGGTCGTTCAATTCGAGGGATGCATCGGCGTCACCGACCGGCTTGGGTCGCTGCGCCTATTCCGGTTCCTGACCGGGGACGATGCCGTTGGAAGGGGTCGAGGCTTCGATGGTCGAAGTCCGGCCGTTCACCAGCGGGACGCTGGAGGCCTTTCCGCGAGCATCGCCCAGCCCGTAGAGAAATGGGATGCCCTGATTTTCAACCAGTGGGACGGTTCGTCCGTCGGGTCTCACATAGTGCCCGACCACCTGTTCCCGCTCGCGCGGCGACAATTGCAGCACCTCGTTTTCCGAAGCGATCGCGCTGTCCACCACCATGACCGCACCGAGCACGGCCAGTCCAACGATCCAAAAGCGCTTTCCACTCATCGTCTCATCTCCTGTGCGCCGTTTCCGACGCTTGTGAAGCTTTCGCCGGACGCCCTCTCTGACGCGATCATCGCGGGGTCTGCCCGGGAACGAGGCCGCCCGACGGGGTCCGGTCCGTTCCAGCGTCGGTCAGCCGCCCCGTGGTGCACCCTGCCGAAACCACGAGGGCTGCCAGCAGAGCGCCACGAATGACAGGTCCGGCGAAGCGTCTTCGATTTTTCCTCATCGCCGACGATCAGCGAACCGGAGCGCCGGGAGAGCCGAGCGGGATGCCGATCCCGCCATTGGTGTCGGGAATGGCGCCGGGCACGCGCGTCAGCGTGTTGCCGGCCGTGCCGGACGCGTCCGGCGCCATTACCCCATAGGCGCCGACCCCGTTCGACAGGCCGCCGGGCCCGCGCGGAGAGTCGTTCCGGCTGGATGAACTCGTGTCGAGACCGACACCGGGAAGACCGGTCGCCTGCGTTTGAAGCGGTCGCCCGGACTCGACCTGAACCACGCGCCCGCCGCGTGGGATCGGAGCGGAGTCCTGCGCCATAACGGGAATTGAGGCGGTCATGGCCGAGAGGCCGAGAGTGGCGGCAAAGAGCGTGCGGATCATGAGGATGGCCTTTCAAAACCTTTGAAGCCCAACGAGGCTGGGCTCGCCCGCGTTCCGCAGGCCGGAGGGCGACGGAACGAAAAAGGCCGCCCCGATGAGGCGGCCCGCTTAGAGACGTCGGTATGGTTCAGTTCGAGCTTTGGCCCGGGACGATGCCGTTCGACGGGGTGTTGTCCTGAGCGGCCGACGCGGCACTCGGGTCCATGCCTTCGGTCTGGACGCTGGTGCCATCCGGCTCGCCGGAACGCTGGATGGAACCAGTGCTGGTGCGATCTTCACCCATCGGGGCCATGGTGCCGGTGCCCATCCCGGTCGACGGCGCCGCGTTCGTGTCGCCCGTGGTTGCGGCTTTGCCCATCTTGTCAGGCGAGGCCTGCGTCGCGGGCGGGACGACCGGGGCTCCCGCCGTGGACGCGCCATCGGTGGACTGAGCGAGAGCGGGGAATGCGGCGAAGCCGATCATGGCGGCGGCTGCGAGAATGGTCTTCATGGGAAAGAAACCTTCCAAACGAATTGGCCTCGCCGTGCGAGACTTCGAGAAGTAGAAGCCTGCGCCAATCGATAAGTTCCCCTTGCGATGCAGTCTCCCATCACATCCGCGCGACGGAAATTGCGGCGATCCAATCTCGGAACTCATGTTGGCGGATTTCTATTCAAGTTACTTGAATTTCAGCAGAACACAGGCAACAATTCGGCTTGGTGTCATAAATCGGACAAATGACACCGAATCTAACCGCCTGGTCTAAATTCTCGCGTTGTTCGCTTTGAGCAAAAGGAAAGAGGTGACAAAAAACTTTTGCTTGCAAAGTCAAGAAAGTGCCTTCACAAGTTTGACGTTCGGGCAAATTCGCGAACTCGGGTGATGGACGAATTGCGTATCGGAGGCGCATCCTCCGGGTGGTCCGCGAAAGCGGGTCGCGATGTATCGTTTCCTTTTCCTCGCATCAAGACTTGCCTGCAATGCCCTCAGGGAAACCTGAACAGACTAAGGAAAAAGGTTCGATCATGGCGCAGACTGGTACTGTCAAATTCTTCAATACCGAAAAGGGTTTCGGTTTCATCAAGCCCGACAATGGCGGCGCTGACATCTTCGTCCATATCTCGGCTGTCCAGGCTTCCGGGCTTCCGGGCCTCGTGGAGAACCAGAAGGTTTCCTACGACACCGAGCCGGACAAGCGCGGCAAGGGCCCGAAGGCCGTCAATCTCGAGATGGCGTAAGTCTTCAGGCCAATCACCCATTGGGGTGCCCTCGTTTTTCAGCGGTTCGTCCGGCGGTGTCGGACGAGCCGCATTTGTATTGGGTTGACGTATCGTCAGCTGGGTGGCTGACAACTTGGCCGCCTATCTTTTACTGGAGCCAGCGGTACCCAGGCGGATAACTCGGTCCGTCGTACTCATCCCGATCGACCGACGCCCAGCGCCAGCAACCCTCCCCCACCTGCTTGAGGATGATCGGTTTCATTTCGGAACGGATGGCCTGGCACGGACCTTGCTATAGACTTGTTAACGAGTTGTTAACGAGAGCATCGAGATGCGTGCTGGAAGCCTTCTCCTGTCCCTGACCCTGCTGGCCGTTGCGAGCGGTTCGGCGAGAGCCGGCGATTTCGGCCTCATCGAGGATGTGGCCTCTTCCACGCACCACTTCGACGGGCTCTCCGGAACGAGGCTCGCTTCGGGCTATGGCCGATACGAGGGATCGCGGGGCCACTCGGTTTCCCATGCGGCGCCGCTCTGGCCGGGCTCGGAAGGCGCGCCCTACGGAACCTACGGCACCGGCGCCAACAGCGTCGCGGTGATCCAGATCAACCGCGCGGTGGACGCGGGGTCGCGTGCCGCGAGCTTCAAGGTTCTGCCGGGGGCCACAGGTCCCAAGATCATCGATGTCGAGAGCGCGCGCCTCGATCGGCGTCCCTATGGCCCGAACGGGCTGGACATCGTCTATGCCGGCACCACCAAGATCATTCGCATCAGCCCGGATTTTCAGCGGGGCCGGGCCGATACCAAGGACGATGTCCAGCTCGGGCGGGCGGAAGGCGCGGTCGAGTTCGCCAAGCTCAGCCCGGCCGAACGCGCGGTGACCGTATATCCCGACCCTGACGAGCCGGTGGACGGGCCCGCGCCCCACGCCCCGGCCGCCGCACTGCCCGATGTCGCGCGCATTCCCGTGCCCATGCCGGCCCCGGAAGATGCGCGCCTTGCCGCGCAGACTCCCGTCGTCGCGCCCGCAGCCCCGGCGCCGACAAGCCCGCCGGCGGCAGCCGCTCCCGCCGGCTTCGAACCGTGGACGGAAGACTGGCTGCGCGACTGCGTGTCCCGCTACCCCAGTTTCGACGCCTCGCTCGGGACCTATACGGACGAGGGCGGCCGTCGGCGCTTCTGCACGGGCGACGCCGCTCGCTGACCGGCTCGCCGTTCCATTATGGAACAGGCGCGCTGTATCAGATCAGGAACGGATTGCTGCGTCGTTCCACGCCGAGGCGGCTTCCCGGCCCGTGACCGCAGAGGAAGCCGACATCGTCTCCCAGCGGCAGGACCTTCTCGTGGATCGAGCGCAGGAGCGTCGCGTGGTCGCCGCCCGGAAGATCGGTTCGGCCGATCGAGCCGGCGAAGAGCACGTCGCCCGCGTGAAGAAAGCGCGATTCCCGCTCGAAGAACACGACATGGCCGGGCGAATGGCCGGGCGTGTGCAGAACCTCGAAGCGATGGGGCCCGAGTTCCAGCGTCTCGCCCTCCTCCAGCCAGCGGTCGGGCGCGGCGTTGCGCACCCCGCCCGAAAGGCCGAACATGCGGGCCTGGTCTTCCAGACGCGACAGGAGCGACTGGTCCGCCTTATGCGGCCCGATGATCTCCGCGCCGGTCGCGTCCTTCAGGTCCATCGCGCCGCCGGCATGGTCGATATGGCCATGGGTCAGCCAGATGGCCTCGACGGTGACGCCGAGCCGGTCGATCGCCTCCAAGATCGCCGGCACGTCGCCGCCGGGATCCACCACGACGGCGCGCCTCTCCTCCGTATCGAAGAGAATGCAGCAGTTCTGCCGGAACGGGGTGACGGGAACGATCTCGATGGACAGGCGGCTCATGGTCATCCTTGCGACATCCGCGACGGGGCATGGCCTATGATAGGGCGCCGGGCGGGCTCGAACCGCATTGCGCCGACGAAAAAGCCGGCCCCAAAACGGGAGCCGGCTTCGCATCGAAGGAGGCCTGACGACTATTCGGCCGCGAGACGCTTGGGCTGGACTTCGGCCATGTAGTCCTCGACCAGGTGGCGGGTGATCTCGCCGGGCTGGAAGCGATAGGGGCCGACCTCGGAGACCGGCGTCACCTCCGCCGCCGTGCCGCAGAGGAAGCATTCGGTGAAGCCTTCCATTTCCTCCGGCCGGATGGCCCGCACCACGACCTCGATGCCGCGACGACGCGCCAGATCGATCACCGTGCGGCGGGTGATGCCGTCGAGGAAACAGTCCGGGTTCGGCGTGTGGATCTTGCCGTCCTGAACGAAGAAGACGTTGGCGCCGGTGGCCTCGGCCACCAGACCGCGCCAGTCCAGCATCAGGGCGTCGGCATAGCCCTTGGCCTCGGCGGCATGTTTCGAAAGGGTACAGATCATGTAGAGGCCGGCGGCCTTGGCGCGCGAGGGCGCGGTGCGCGGGTCGGGCCGGCAATATTCCGCGATGTCGAGGCGAATGCCCTTCATGCGCTGCTCGGGGTCGAAATAGCTCGGCCATTGCCAGATCGCGACCGCGACATTGATGCGGTTCTTCTGGGCCGACACGCCCATGCTCTCTGAACCGCGCCAGGCGATCGGCCGAACATAGGCGTCCTGGAAGCCCTGCCGCCGCAGAAGCTCGCTGCAGGCCGCGTCAATCTCCTCGGCCGAGTAGGGCACGGTGAAGCCCAGGATGCGGCTGGACTCGATCAGCCGCTCGGTGTGCTCGCGCAGCTTGAAGATCTCGCCGGCATAGGCGCGCTCGCCCTCGAAGACGGAACTGGCATAATGCAGACCGTGGGTGAGAACATGAACCTTGGCATCCCGCCAAGGCACGAATTCGCCGTTGAACCAGATTTCGCCGTCGAGCGCATCGAATGCCACGGTGCTCATGATGATTGTCACGCCCGGTCGCGGGCGCCCTTTCCTGATCGTTCGGCCGCGCCGCCCTCTGGCCGCACGCCCTTCCCCTTCGCAATCAGCCACGGGCGGCTGGCACCTTCAAGAGAAAGCAGCCGGATGCGGCGGATCGGCGACGGTCGGAACAGACGACGCCCTATAACCGAAGGTGCCGAGGCAAATCGGCAGCGGGCGACGGACTGTTCCAACCCATGCGCAAGGGTGTAACAATGGATGGAATATACGTCAACATTGCTGACCTATTTTGATGGATGCCGCATTGCCCGAGACTGCCCGGCCCGCAGGCCCCCGCATCGTGGAAGACCCGCTGCCCACGCGAGGCGAGCTCGACTTTCGCCTGATCGAGCTGTTCTTCTTCGCCTATCGCGAGTTCACGGCGGACGCCGACTCGCTTCTGACGCAATACGGGTTCGGCCGCGCGCATCACCGCATCCTGCATTTCGTCAACCGCGCGCCCGGCATGACGGTGGCCGATCTCCTGGAACTCCTGCAGATCACCAAGCAGTCTCTGTCGCGCGTCCTGCGCCAGCTGATCGACGAGGAATTCGTGGTGCAGGTGCCCGGCAGCGATGATCGCCGCCAGCGCCGGCTCTTCCCGACGGAAAAAGGCCGCACTCTGACGCTCGAACTGTCGCGCGCGCAGGTTCGGCGCATCGACGCCGCTTTCCGCGCGGCGGCGCTGGACGATCCGGCCCCCGTGAACGATTTCCTTCTGGAAATGGGGATCGACCGCAAGGCGGCGCGGGACTGGTTCGCCCGGCAAGGGATCGGAAGGGAGACGTGAGCCTGTGACATTGTCCGAGGGCCTGGGGCGCCAGGAGGCGCTGGACGACGACGCGCCGCATCTGCTCGTCGTCGACGACGATCGCCGCATCCGCAGCCTTCTCTCGCGCTTCCTCAGCGAACGCGGTTTTCGCGTGTCCGTCGCGGCCGACGCCGCCGAGGCGCGGCGCATTCTCGTGGGGCTCGATTTCGACCTGATGATCGTGGACGTCATGATGCCGGGCGAAAGCGGGCTCGATCTCACGCGCTCGCTCTCGGCCATCCGCGACATCCCGATCCTCATGCTGACGGCGCGCTCGGAAACCGACGATCGCATCCTGGGCCTCGAGGCCGGGGCGGAGGACTATCTTTCCAAGCCCTTCGACCCGCGCGAGTTGCTTCTGCGCGTCAACAACATCCTGAAGCGCGGCAACACCTCGCCGATCCAGAAGGTCGAGCATGTCCGCTTCGGGCCCTTCACCTTCTCTTTGTCGCGGCGCGAGCTGAAGCGCGGCACCGAGATCATCCGCCTGACGGAGCGCGAACAGGACATCATGGTCCAGTTCGCCCAGAAAGCCGGCGACACGATCCACCGGCAGGACCTGCTCGGCGGCGAGGCGGATGTGGGCGAGCGGACCGTGGACGTGCAGATCAACCGTCTGCGCCGCAAGATCGAAAGCGACCCGGCCAACCCGCTCTGGCTGCAGACGGTGCGCGGCATCGGCTATCGCTTGAACGTCGATTGACAGGACCAGAAGGAGCCCCGGCGCGATGACGCTGTTCGAGCGCTGGCGGACGGACCGCTTCCCCTCCCTGCCCGGTCTTCCCCCGGTCAAGAAGCCGCGTTTTTGGCGCGGGCCGTTCCGACACGTGCCGCGCTTCGTCTCGCGCCGCACGCCAAAGGGCCTTTATGCCCGCTCGCTCATCATCATCATCGCGCCGATGGTGCTGCTGCAATCCGTGCTCGCCTTCGTGTTCATGGAGCGGCACTGGCAGACCGTGACGCAGCGTCTCTCGACTGCCGTGGTGCAGGACATCGCGGCGGTGATCGACATCATCGACCAATATCCGCAGGACCCCGAATTCCTGACGATCAACCGGATCGCCCGGGAGAGGCTGGGGCTCAACGTACTGGTGCTGCCCCCCGAGCCTCTGCCCCCGCCGGCGCCCAAGCCCTTCTTCAACATTCTCGACGGGATCCTGTCGGAGGAGCTGACGCGCCAGATCGGGCGGCCCTTCTGGATCGACACGGTGGGCGAGTCGCGCATCGTGGAAATCCGCGTCCAGCTGCCCCATCACCTGCTGCGCGTCTTCGCCCCGCGCAACTCGGCCTACGCCTCGAACACGCATATCTTCCTGGTCTGGATGTTCGGCACCTCGGCGGTGCTGCTGCTGATCGCCATCGCGTTCCTTCGCAACCAGATCCGCCCGATCCAGAAGCTGGCGCAAGCCGCGGAGGGCTTCGGACGCGGGCTTCCCATGCCGCCGGATTTTCGCGTGCGCGGTGCGTCGGAAGTGCGCCGGGCTTCCGTCGCCTTCATCCAGATGCGCGATCGCATCGAGCGGCAGATCGAGCAGCGCACGCAGATGCTGAACGGCGTCAGTCATGATCTGCGCACCGTGCTCACCCGCTTTCGCCTTCAGCTCGCGCTGTTGGACGACAACGAGGACCGGCAGGAGCTGGAGCAGGACGTCGACGAGATGGGCCGGATGCTGGAGGGCTATCTCGCCTTCGCCAAGGGCGAGGCCGGGGAGGATGTCGGCGAGCTCGATCTCGACCGCCTGTTCGCGCGTTTCGAGAACGAAGCCGCGCTTAAGGACCGGGCGATCACGACCGACATTCTGGGCGACCCGCTGATCACCGTGCGGCCGGACTCCTTCACCCGCCTTGTCGGCAATCTCGTCGCCAACGCGCTGCGCCACGGAACGCAGATCCGCATTTCCGCGCGGCACGACGACCGCTGGCTGACGATCTCGGTGGAAGACGACGGGCCGGGCATCGCGGCCGATATGCGCGAGGAGGTGTTCAAACCCTTCGTGCGGTTGGACGAGGCACGCAATATCGATGCCGGAGGCACCGGGCTCGGCCTTGCCATCGCCCGCGACATCGCGCGCAGCCATGGCGGCGACATTCTCCTGTCGGACTCCAAGCTCGGCGGCCTGAAGGCGATGGTGCGGCTCCCCGTCTGAACGAGGGGCCGGAATGTCCTCAGAAGAGGCGTCCGCCGTCGGGAACGCGCTGGCTCGGCGCTGCGAGAACCACGTTGCCGTCCTCGTCGGGAAAGCCGAGCGTCAGCACTTCCGAGCGCATCGGGCCGATCTGGCGCGGCGGGAAGTTCACCACGGCCATGACCTGACGCCCGACGAGATCGTCGAGACCATGGCGCACGGTGATCTGCGCGGACGACTTCTTCTGGCCGATCTCGGGTCCGAAATCGATCACGAGCTTGAAGGCGGGCTTACGCGCCTCAGGAAACGGTTCGGCCGCGACGATCGTGCCGATGCGCACATCCACCTTCAGGAAATCCTCGATACCGATCTGGGCGCTGGGGCTGCTGACTTCGCTCATCCCTTCGACAGCTCCTCGGCTCGGGTCTTGGCGGCCGAGACGGCACGGCGCAGAAGCGGGCCGAACCCGTCCTCCTCCGCCATCAGGACCTTGAGCGCGGCCTCGGTCGTACCCTTGGGTGAGGTGACGTTGCGGCGCAGCTGCGCCGGCTCCTCCTCGGCGCGGATCATCAATTCGCCGGCGCCGGCCACCGTGTGCCGGGCAAGGCGCATGGCGAGCGCCGGGTCGAGCCCGGCCGCCGCGCCCGCCTCGGCCAGCGCCTCGGCCAGAAAAAAGACATAGGCCGGCCCGCTGCCTGAGACGGCCGTCACCATGTCGATCTCGGCTTCCGACCTCACCCATTCCACCGGGCCGCTGGCCGACAGGAGCCGGTCGGCGACGGCGCGTGCATGCGCGTCCACCCGCGCATTGGCGAAAGCCCCGGTGATGCCCCGCCCGATCAGGGCCGGCGTGTTCGGCATGGCCCGCACGACGGGATGCTCGCCGAGCAGCTGCTCGATCGATGCGATCGTGCGCCCGGCCGCGACCGAGATCACCAGCGTGCCGGCCACGAGCGAAGAGGCCAGAGGCGCCGCCGCCTCGTCCAGAAGCTGCGGCTTCACGGCCAGGACCACCACGTCCTGCGGCTCGGCCGGTGCCGTGGTGCCGTGGCGCACGCCCTGTTCGAACAAGGGCGCGATGGCATCGGACGGGCGCGGATCGACCACAGTGACGCTCGATGGGTCGAGCCCGGCGGCGATCCAGCCGCGCAGCATTGCCCCGCCCATGTTGCCGCCGCCGAGAAGCGTCAGCTTGCCCGCCGAAAAACCCGATGCATCCGACATGTCAGGCGTTCCCCACCGTGTCGAACACCGCGCAGGCCAGGGCGCCTTCGGCATCCCGGTCGGCCCAGAGCACGAACTGGAAGGCCTGATAATAGCGCTCGCAGGCCTCCAGGGCCGCCGCCAGCAGGCGCTCCGCCTGCTGGCCCGAAGGCTGCTGGCCGCCCGGCAGGAGCATCGTGTGCCGGAACATCACCGCCCCTTCCGAAGGCCACAGGTCGAAATGGCCGAGCAGCTGCTGCTCGTTGATCTTGGCGAGAAGGCGCAGCACCTCGCCCTCGCGCCGGGCCGGCACCTTCATCGAAAAAGCACATCCGAGGTGTAGGACTTCCGCATCCTCCATCCAGCAGAAGGAGACGGAATAGTCCGACCAGACGCCCGCCACGGCGACTTCGATCTCGTTCTCGCAGCACCGCTCGAAGGCCCATTCGCGACGCGACGCGACGCGCTCGATCACGTCCACCGGATTGGTGTGACGCCTCGGTTCCCATTCTGCCAGTTGCATCTCAATCCCCATGCCGCACCTGAGACGGGACCAGCGGGCGCCGCACGCTGCCCACCGTCCGCAGAGCGCGTGCCTCGCACGCCCCGCTTCCGCACTCCGGGCCGACCGCCGCCGTGGCGAATCAACCTTATGAATCAGTGTATAGAGCGGGACTCCGGATGCCAGAGCGCAGCGGGGATTTTAATCGTTTTCAAAGGGTTTTCGGCTGGGGTTGAAACCAGCCTTCGGGGATAAGCGACTCCCCGAAAAGGCTTTTCCGATTCGCAAGCATTCCGGCGAGTCCCGCACAAATCTGTGCATAGGCTGTGGATAAGATTCAGGCCGCTTTGCAGGCCGGATTCCGACTGTCGCACCGTCCCGTTTCGGGTCACGAAAAAGGCGGCCCGGATGGCTCCGAACCGCCGCGCTCCCTCTCGCGGGGGAGAAGTCGACTACATCGCCTCGGGCACGTCGGCCGGCTTGGTCTCGCCGCCCAGGCGCGCTTCCAGCTCGGCGATGCGCTTCTTCAGCGCCTCGTTTTCCAGACGCGCCTTGGTCGCCATCTCGCGGACGACCTCAAACTCCTCGCGCTGGACGAGGTCCATCTGGTTGATGAAGCGCTCGCCCTGGGTGCGGAAGACGGTTTCCATCTCGCGGCGCACGCCCTGAGCCGCGCCGGCCGCGTCGGTCATCATGCGGGCGAACTCGTCCAACATGCGGTTCGGTCCTCGGTTGGTCATGGCTGGGCTCCGATGGCTTCAACGTTCCCTGGAGGTAGGCGGTCGCGCGGCGCTTGGCAATGGAGCGCCGCGCGGCTTGACCGCGAGGCCGACCCGTCGCAAACGGTCCGGGCCGGCGCCACGCCCCGAAGCCAGAGAGATCTCGAGCCTATGCTGACGCAAGCCGCCCTGGGCATCCTCACCTATCCCCAGATCGATCCCGTGTTTCTCCAGATCGGCCCGATCGCGCTGCGCTGGTATGGCCTCGCCTATGTCGCGGGCATTCTCTGCGGCTGGATGTACGGGCGCCATCTCGTCTCCACCCCCCGCCTTTGGCCGAACGGCGTTTCGCCCATCACGAAGACGCAGATCGACGATTTCATCGTCTGGATCACGATCGGCATCGTGGCGGGCGGGCGGCTCGGTTCGATCTTCTTCTACGATTTCGACCGGATCGCCGCCGACCCGCTTTCGGCGTTTCGCATCTGGGAAGGCGGCATGTCCTTCCATGGCGGACTGATCGGCGTGACGATCGCCATGCTCCTGTTCTGCCGGACGCAGAAAGTGCCCTTCTTCTCGCTGGTGGACGTCGTGGCTGCCTCAGTACCGTTCGGCCTGTTCTTCGGGCGTATCGCCAATTTCATCAATGGCGAGCTTTGGGGCGCGCCGAGCAACGTCGCCTGGGCCATGGTCTTCCCGCACGGCGGGCCGGAACCGCGCCATCCCAGCCAGCTCTACGAGGCGGCGCTGGAAGGCATCGTCCTGTTTCTGGCGCTTCGCTTCATGACGCATGGGCTGAAGGCCCTGGGCCGCCCGCGCCTGACGGCTGGCGTCTTCATCTTCCTCTACGGCTGCGCCCGCATCTTCGTGGAGTTCTTCCGAATGCCGGACGCGCAGCTCGGCTATCTCCTCGGCACCGGCTGGGTGACGATGGGCATGATCCTTTCGGTGCCCATGCTGCTCGTCGGCGTCTGGGCCGTCCTCACCGCCAAGCCACGTGCCTATCCCGCTCCCGCCCCGGCGGAGCCCAGCCAAGCTTGAGCGCCGGAGAGCCGACGCCGCTCGACCGGCGCTTGCGCGAGACGATCAGGGCGGAGGGCCCGATGCGGCTCGACCGCTTCTGGAACATCGCCCTGTTCGACCGCGACCACGGCTACTACACCAGCCGCGATCCGTTCGGGGAGGTGGGCGACTTCACCACCGCGCCCGAGATCAGCCAGATGTTCGGCGAACTCCTCGGCGCTTGGTTGGTGGCGGCGTGGCGCGGAATGGGCCGACCCTCGCCTTTTCTCCTGTGCGAGATCGGCCCTGGTCGCGGCACGCTGATGGCCGACATCCTGCGCAGTGTGGGGCAACTCGACCGCGACATGTTGCGCGCCGCGCGCGTGCGCCTCGTGGAAACCAGCGACCGGCTGGCCGCCCGGCAGATCGAGCGCCTGTCGCGCTTCGACCTGCCCATAGGGCGCCATCGGCGCCTTGGCGAACTGGAGCCGCTGCCGCTTCTTCTCGTCGGCAACGAGCTTCTCGACGCGATCGCCATCCGTCAGATCCGTTTTTCCGGCGGTGCCTTGCGCGAGAGGGAGGTTGCGTTGAACGATGAGGGCGCGCTCGAACTTAGAGAGGGTCCCCCGCTGCCTGCCGTCCCGGCGGCGCTGGCGCGGCTCGGGGCTCCATCTGAAGGCGCGGTCTTCGAATTTTCGCCGGAGCGCGATCGTTTGGTGGCGGACCTGTCGCGGCATCTCGTGGCGCATGGCGGAGCCGCTGTTCTGATCGACTATGGTCATGCCGCGACCGGCTTCGGCGACACGCTCCAGGCCCTGCGCCGCCATCGCGTCGCTTCCGTTCTGGAGTGGGTCGGGGAAGCCGATATCACCAGCCATGTGGATTTCGCGCGGGTGCTGGAGGTCGCGCGCGGCACCGGCGTGCCGCACACCGCCGCATCGACGCAGGGCGCCTTTCTCCTGGCGCTAGGCCTGTTGGAGCGGGCCGGCGCGCTGGGCGCGCCGCTGGACGAGGCCGGGCGCGCGGCCGTGACGCAGGCCGTGCATCGCCTCGCCGGAAACGGGCCGAGCGACATGGGCGAGCTGTTCAAGGTCGCCGCGCTCTCTACCCTTCCGCTCGAGCTGCCGCCTTTCTTGTCCGAAGGAGAGTTTCGTTGACTCCCGACGCCGCGTCCCCCACCATCCCGCTCATGCCCGATCGAAACCCGGCTTCCTCCCCCGACCTGCGGCCCGACGACGTCCTGCAGGTCGAGGCGCTGCGGCGCACCGGCCGAGTGGAACACGCCTTCTTCACGCGCTCCGGCGGCGTGTCCGCAGGGCTTTATCGCAGCCTCAATGTCGGCGCCGGGTCCAGCGACGTGGCGGCGGACGTTGCGGAGAACCGGGCGCGCGCGGCGCGCTTTCTCGGCCGGGCGGACGGCGCACTTGCCACGCCTTGGCAAATTCATTCGCCTGATGTCGCTGTGGTGGACGCGCCCTTCGGCGCGGAACGACCCAAGGCCGATGGCGTGGTGACGCGAGTGCGCGGCTTGCCTATCGGGGTGGTGACAGCCGATTGCGGACCGGTCCTGTTCAACGACGCGGAGGCCGGCGTGATCGGCACCGCCCATGCCGGCTGGCGCGGGGCGCTCGGCGGGGTTCTCGACCGGACGGTGGAGGCGATGGAAGGCCTCGGCGCGCGGCGCGAGCGCATCACGGCCGTTCTCGGCCCCACCATCACCCAGCCGAACTACGAGGTGGACGCGGGGATGATGGAGCCCTTCCTGGCCGAGGATGGCGACAACGCCCGCTTCTTCGCGCCCGGCCGAAGCGAGGGGAAGCGACAGTTCGATCTGCCGGCCTATATCGTCGCCAAGCTCGCGCGGCTCGGCACAGACGCCTCCTTCGTCGACACCTGCACCTATGCCGACGAAGCGCGCTTCTACTCGTTTCGCCGCACGACCCATCGCGGCGAGCCGGACTATGGCCGTCAGCTTTCGGCCATCGTTCTGCTCTGACCGCCGCCTCCAGCCGGAGCGAGACCCATGCTGCATTTTTCATCGGACGAATTCGCGACCCGTCGCGCCCGCCTCCAGGCCGAGATGAGCGAGCGCAAGTTGGACGCGCTGCTCGTCTTCGCCCAGGACTCCATGTACTGGCTGACCGGTTACGACACGTTCGGCTTCCACTTCTTCCAGTGTCTGGTGGTCAAGGCCGACGGCGAGATGCGCCTCGTGACGCGCTCCGCCGACCTCCGGCAGGCGCGCCACACGTCCAATATCGAGACGATCGTTCTCTGGCGCGATCGGGGCGGCGCGAACCCCGCCATCGAGTTGCGCGACGTGATGGACGACATGGGCCTGCTCGGCGCTCGGGTCGGCGTGGAATGGGCGACGCAGGGGCTGACCGCCGCCAACGGCCGCTTGGTCGAGGAGAAGCTAGGCTCCTTCGCCACGCTGCTCGACGCCTCCGACCTCATGCCGACGCTGCGGCTGGTGAAGAGCGAAGCGGAGATCGCCTATGTCCGGGACGCCGCCCGGATGGGCGACGACGCCTTCGAAGCCATGATGCCGCTGGTGCGCGAGGGCGCGGACGAGTCCGAACTGCTCCATGCGCTGCAGGGCTCGATCCTTCGCGCCGGCGGCGACTATCCCGCCAATCCCTTCATCCTCGGCTCGGGCGCGGACGCGCTGCTCTGCCGCTACCGCTCGGGTCGCCGCGCGCTGGCGGCGCAGGACCAGCTGACCGTGGAATGGGCCGGCGTGCGGGCCAATTACCACGCGCCCGCGATGCGCACCGTGATCGTCGGGCGCCCCCTGATGCGGCACGGGGAACTGTTCGAGGCGGCCCGGCAGGGAATGGCGGCGATCGAGGCCGTGATGCGCCCGGGCCATACGTTTGGCGACGTGTTCGACGCTCATGCCCGCGTGGTTGAGGAGCATGACATGGTGCGCCATCGCCTGTCGGCCTGCGGCTACTCGGTCGGCGCCCGCTTCGCCCCGTCCTGGATCGAGCCGCAGATGTTCGTGTCGGGCAATGCCGAGCCGATCCGGCCGGGCATGACGCTGTTCGCGCATATGATCCTGATGGATTCCGACAGCGAGACAGCCATGTCGCTTGGCCAGACCTACCTCACGACGGACGGGGCGCCGGAATCGCTCTCGCGCCTGCCGCTCGACCTTCCCTTCGTCGGATGAGGGTGTCGGCGCCATGCCACGCGGCGTTTGCCATTCCCACCGGATTTATGGGCGGCAAGCTTGAATCTTTCCATGATCTTGTTATGAGCGCCGCAACGGCGGACGGCTTGACGGCCTCTCCAAATTCGCTCAGCGGCGCGACGCGAATCCTCATGCACTGGTGCGGGACACGATGAAACTCTTTGTCGGCAACTCCAATCGCAGCCTCGCCGAAGCCATCGGCAAGTATCTGGAGCTGCCTCTCGGCCTCGCATCGGTAAAGCGTTTCGCGGACCAGGAAATCTTCGTCGAAATCCAGGAGAACGTGCGCGGCGAGGACTGTTTCGTCATCCAGTCCACCTCCTATCCCGCCAACGATCATCTGATGGAACTGCTCATCATGATCGACGCGCTGCGGCGCGCCTCGGCGCGGCGCATCACCGCCGTCCTGCCCTATTTCGGCTATGCGCGGCAGGATCGGAAGGCTGGCGGCCGCACCCCGATCTCGGCCAAGCTCGTGGCCAACATCATCACCGAGGCCGGGGCCGACCGCGTGATGACGATGGATCTCCATGCCGGGCAGATCCAGGGCTTCTTCGACATTCCGACCGACAATCTCTTCGCGGTTCCCCTCCTGGCGCGCGACATCAAGGAACATCTGGAGACCGACCATGTCATGGTCGTCTCGCCCGATGTCGGCGGCGTGGTGCGCGCCCGCTCGCTCGCCAAGCGTCTCGACGCGCCGTTGGCCATCGTCGACAAGCGCCGCGAAAAGCCGGGCGAGTCGGAGGTGATGAACATCATCGGCGACGTGAAGGGGCGACACTGCATCCTGATCGACGACATCATCGATTCCGGCGGCACGCTCTGCAACGCGGCGGACGCGCTGATGGCAGCCGGCGCCAAGGGCGTCCGCGCCTATATCACGCACGGCGTGCTGTCCGGCGGGGCGGTGGCGCGCATCGCCGCCTCCAGCATCGAAGAGCTGGTCATCACCGATTCGATCGAGCCCACCAAGGCGATCCGCGAAGCCCGCAACATCCGGGTCGTCACCACCGCGACGCTGCTGGGCGAAGCCATCTCGCGCACCACGACCGAGCAGTCGGTCTCCTCGCTCTTCGACTGATCCTCCTCTTATCCGCCGATCGACCGGATCAGGGCGGGAAGGTCTGCCAGCCCATCGATGCGCCGAAAACGCGGCGCTTCCAGCGGTGCCTCGGCGTGTTCGTATTCCCAGGTCAGTTCATGGGGCATGTGGACGCCCCAGCTTCCGGCGGCGAGCGCGGGTAGAACGTCCGAGCGCAGCGAGTTGCCCACCATCATGGCCCGCTCCGGCCCGTCGCCATGCCGGGCGAAGATCCGGGCGTAGGTCGCCTCGGTCTTGTCCGAGACGATCTCCACGGCATGGAAGAGATCGCCGAGCCTCGAGGCCGCGAGCTTGCGCTCCTGGTCGAACAGATCGCCCTTGGTGATGAGCACGAGGCGGTACTCGCCCGACAGGCTCTTCAGCGTCTCACGCGCATCGGGCAGCGTCTCGACGGGATGGCGCAGCATCTCGCGGCCGTATCCGAGGATCTCCTCGACGAGGCGCGCCGGGGCCCTCCCCTCGGTCAGCTGGATCGCGGTCTCGATCATCGACAGGGTGAAGCCCTTGATGCCGAACCCGTAGAATTCGAGATTGCGCTTTTCCGTGTCGAGAAGGCGTCGGCCGATCACCGCCGCGTCGCCATGTTCGGCGAGAAGGTCTACGAAGCGCTGCTCCGTCAACCGAAAGAAGGTTTCGTTCTGCCAGAGCGTGTCGTCGGCATCGAAGCCGATCGTGGTGAGGGTGGACATGCGCCTGCTTTCCTAAGCCGCGAGAATCCTAGCCCCGACGCCCCGGGGCCGCAATCGGCGCGCTCTTCTTGCGGAAAACGCGCCCCCGCGCTATAGGCACCCCGTCCGCGCGGACACCCTTGGAGGCAGCGCGGACGAAAAGCGGCCTGCCATGGCCGCTTTTCGTCGTTCCGGTCCGCCGCTGGCGGATACCGCCTCGACAACCTCTGAACGAACCCAAAAGGAATTCATCATGAGCGAGAGCTACACGGTCAAGGCCGAGCTGCGCGAGAAGGTCGGCAAGGGGGCCGCCAGGTATCTGCGCCGCAACAACATGGTTCCGGCCGTCATCTATGGCGACAAGCAGGACGCCCTGCCGATCGCCGTCCCCTATAAGGAAACCTTCCTCAAGCTTCACGCCGGCGGCTTCCTGACCACCGTCGCGACGATCGAGGTTGGCGGCCAGTCGATCCGCGTCCTGCCGAAGGACTACCAGCTCGACGTCGTCAAGGACACCTTGACCCATGTCGACTATCTCCGCGTGTCGGCGCGCACGGTCGTGACCGTCCGCATCCCCGTGCACTTCGAGAACGAAGACGCGGCGCCCGGCATCAAGGGCAAGAACGGCACGCTCAACGTCGTCCACCACGACATCGAAGTGCATTGCTCGGCCGAGTCGATCCCCGAGGGCTTCACGCTCGACGCGGGCCAGCTCGACATCGGTGACGCGCTCCACGCCTCCGACCTGAAGCTGCCGAAGGGCGTTTCGCTGTCGACCGAGGAAGACTTCGTGATCGCCACCGTCGTTCCGCCGATGGGCGAAGAGGCGGACGAAGTCGAAGGCGCCGAGACCGCCGTCGCCGGCGAGGCCGAAGACAAGTAAGCCGCACGCGGCTGCTCCTGCTGGCGCGGGCGAGGCTTCCTCGCCCGCGCCCTCTTCAATGCGCGAGAGACGGCACGAAGGATCCCGCGACATGCTGCTGATGGTCGGATTGGGCAATCCTGGCCCGCAATACGAGGGCAACCGGCACAATATCGGTTTCATGGCGGTGGACGAGATCGCCCGCGCCTTCCGGTTCGGCCCCTGGACCCGCAAGTTTCAAGGCGAGATCGCGGAAGGTTCGATCGAGGGCGAGAAGGTTCTTCTCCTGAAGCCGCTCACCTTCATGAACGACAGCGGGCGCTCGGTGCAGGCCGCCGTCAGCTTCTACAAGATCGCGCTTGCCGACCTCGTCGTCTTCCATGACGAGTTGGACCTGCCGCCCGGCAAGGTGCGGGTGAAGACCGGCGGCGGCCATGGCGGCCACAACGGACTGCGCTCGATCGACGCCCATTTGGGCAAGGACTATCGCCGCGTGCGGCTCGGCATCGGCCATCCCGGCTCTAAGGAGCGGGTCAACCCGCATGTGCTGGGCGACTTCGCGAAAGTGGATCGCGAATGGCTGGAGATGCTGCTCGGCGAGATCGCCCGCCATGCCGGCGCGCTGGTCAAGGGCGAGGACGCGGTCTTCATGAACCGACTTTCGCTTGCCACCGGCGGCTCGCAGGAACCGGCGGGCGCCAAGGGCGCGGCGCCCAAATCCGCCGCCGCTCCGCCGAAAGGCCAGAGCCATATCCGGCAGGCCCGCGCGGGCGGCAAGCCTGCCCTTCCCGCCACCGGCCCGATGGCCGGAATGCTCAAGAAGCTGTTCGGCGGCGACTGAGTTTCACTTCACCATCGCCCGCCCTCGCGGCGCGGCGCCGGGCGTCTGACGCGCCCTTGAGATCGAGGAACGAGCATGGGCTTTCGCTGCGGTATCGTGGGGCTTCCGAACGTCGGCAAGTCGACCCTCTTCAACGCGCTGACCAAGACGGCGGCGGCGCAGGCCGCGAACTATCCGTTCTGCACGATCGAGCCGAACACGGGCGACGTCGGCGTGCCGGACAAGCGCATGGGCGCCATCGCCAAGATCGGCAAGTCGGCACAGATCATTCCCACCCGCATCACCTTCGTGGACATTGCCGGCCTGGTGCGCGGCGCCTCGAAGGGCGAAGGTCTCGGCAATCAGTTCCTCGCCAATATCCGCGAAGTGGACGCCATCGTCCATGTGCTGCGCTGCTTCGAGGACGACGACATCACGCATGTCGAGGGCCGCATCAACCCGGTGGCGGACGCCGAGACGGTCGAGACCGAGCTCATGCTCTCCGACCTCGAAAGCCTGGAGCGCCGCATCACCGGCACCCGCAAGAAGGCGCAGGGCAAGGACAAGGAGGCCATGGCGCAGCTTCCCGTTATGGAAGCGACGCTCGCCCGCCTCCAGAACGGCGAGCCCGCGCGCGTGCTTCTGGCCGGCTTCGACGCCGACGACCGGCGCGAGCTGCGCAATCTCAATCTCCTGACCTCCAAGCCGGTTCTCTATGTCTGCAACGTCGCCGAAGGCGATGCGGCCACCGGCAACGAGCACAGCCGCGTCGTAGACGAGATGGCCCAGCGCCAGGGCGCGCGCTCGGTCGTCATCTCCGCCGCGATCGAGGCCGAGATCGCTCAGCTCGGCGAAGAGGAGGTCGGCGAATATCTCGACGCGATGGGTCTTGCCGAGCCCGGCCTCGACCGGCTGATCGCCGAGGGCTACGGGCTTCTCGACCTCATCACCTATTTCACGGTGGGCCCGAAGGAGACGCGTGCCTGGACGGTGAAGCGGGGCGCGAAGGCGCCGCAGGCCGCCGGCGTGATCCACACCGATTTCGAGAAAGGCTTCATCCGCGCCCAGACCATCGGCTACGACGATTTCGTCACGCTGGGCGGCGAAGTCGCGGCCAAGGAAGCCGGCAAGGCGCGCGACGAAGGCAAGGAATATGTCGTTCAGGACGGCGACATCATGATGTTCAAGTTCAACGTCTGATCCGAGTGAAGGCGCCGGGCCGGATGCAAGTCCGGCCCGTCTGGCGCCCGTTCCCGGCTTCCCTTATCCTGCCCCCGAGCAGCGTTTGGGGAGGCCTTGTTGCGTTATTTCGAAGACTTCACACCGGGCACGCAATTCTCGCTCGGCCCCTATACGGTCGAGCGCGAGGCGGTTCTGGACTTCGCCCGATCCTTCGATCCTCAGCCCTTCCATCTCGACGAGGACGCGGCGAACCGATCGCTGTTGGGCGGCCTCTCGGCCTCGGGCTGGCACACGACGGCGATGATGATGCGCATGATGTGCGACAGTTTCCTGCTCGACTGCGCCTCGCATGGCTCGCCCGGCGTGTCGGAGATCAAGTGGCTACGCCCCGTTCGTCCGGGCTATGTCCTGATCGGCGAGGCGGAGGTGCTGGAAGGCCGCCTCTCGCAGTCTCGCCCCGGCTTCGGCATCTGTCAGATGCGCAACGCGCTGCGCGAGCAGGGCTCGGGCGAGACTCTGCTCCTGTGCGACTATGCCGTCTTTCTCCAAAGTCGTCCTGCCGACTCGCCATGAGCGCCTACGAGCGGATCGAGATCGGGCGCCGTGACGATCTCGGCACCTATTGCTTCGAGCCGAGCGAGGTGGAGGCTTTCCTCCGGCATTTCGATCCGCTCGCCGCGCGCGAGCCACCGGGCGGCCATGTCTCTCCATGGCATGTCGCGGCGGCCTTCATGCGGCTCAATGTCGAATTCCATCGCAAGGGCGCGGAGTTCGCCTTCGGCCCCTCCCCCGGCGTGTCCGATCTCGTCTGGCATCGGGCAGTTCTGGCGGGTGAGACGCTTCGCTACACGCAGACCGTGACGGGCAAGCGTCGCACGGCCCGGCTTGCCGGTTGGGGGCTGCTGACGACCCATATCGAGGCGCATGACGAAACTGGCGATCTCGTCTTCTCGATGACGGGCCGTGTTCTGGTCAGGACCGACTGACGGCCTTCATCCCTTTGGATGGGGCGGCAGGGGGCCCGAACTTGACGTCGGCCCAGTTGGCGACGATCCGGTTGGTGATGCGCACGCGGTTCCGCCCCGCCATCTTAGCGGCATAGAGCGCCTCGTCGGCGTATTCGTGCAGGGCGGTCCAGTCCGCGCCCTGATGCGCACCGAAAGCGATGCCGAAGCTGGCGGTCACACGCAGCGGCTTCAGCCCTTCGCCGATGGGAACGGCCGTCGCCTCGATCCGCGCCCGCAGCCGTTCCGCCAGCATCTGCGTCTGGACGAGATCCCCGTCCCATAGAAGGATGGCGAACTCCTCCCCGCCATAACGCCCGACGACGCCCGTCAGCCCCACTTCCGTGTCGAGCACACGGGAGATGGCCTGCAGCACGATGTCCCCTGCCTTGTGGCCATAGGTGTCGTTCACCGCCTTGAAGTGATCGATATCCAACGTCAGGAGCGCGATGTCGCCGGACAGCGAAAGGCTCGGCGGCGGCCCGCTATGGCGCGTCGCATCGAAGCCGCGACGATTGAGAAGACCTGTCAGTTCGTCGGTCACCGACAGAAGTCGCAGCCGCTCCGCCAGCGCCGCGCGCTCGCTATCGAGCGCGATCCGCTCGCGCTCGCGATCCTGCAGCGTCTGGAGCGCGCCAAACAGGCTGCGCACCTGCGGCACGGAGCCAGTATAGGGCAAGGTCGTGATCGTTCGCCGTTCGCTGATCGAAAGGATCTGGTCTCGGAAATCCAAAAGGGGGCGCAGCACCTGACGGTATGTGTTCCAGGCCAGAAGCGGCAGGATCGACAGGATGACGCTCGTCAGCACGAGGCTGGCCACCATGCGGATGGTCGCCAGCGCGGAGAAGTCCTTGGCCTCCATGGTCATGCGGCCGAGATAGAGATCGCGCAACTGGGCGATCGGCTCCGTCGTGGGTCGATAGACTTCGAGGATGCGATCGGCCGAGGGCATCGTGCGAAAATTGCCGATCGCGGCGCGCTCGATCTGCCGGCTAAGGAACGGCAAGCCCTTGCCGAGATAGTCGGAGCGTAAGCGCTCCAGAGCCGCAGGGAGTTCGCCTGCGTCCTCGCCGAACACGAGCTGGGACGCACCGACATCCCAGAGGGCATGAATGCGCTGGGTGATCCGCAGCGCTTCCATCTGTGCGTCACGCGGCAGCGCCGTTCCGGCGGCGACGTAGGGCAGCATCACGGAGGGCAACCGCAGGGCGGACTCATGCAGCGAGGCGAGGAGGCGAACCATCCCGACCTTTCCGCCGAGCCCGGGATCGGCCGTCTCGATGCGACGGCAGACGATGGCGAGCATCGGCGCGATCGTCTCCGAAGAGGAGATCATGTCGCGGATGACCGAGGTCCGAACGCCGACGGCGTAGGAGGTCGACGCAATATCCAGGAGACCGTCGCCCCGCGCCCGCGTGCTCTTCAACTGGGCCTTGAGGAAGGCGAAGTTCAAGGTGGAGCCAAGACCAGTCTGTTCGGCCCGCTGCTCGAAGCGGTCCAGCGCTTCATCCGTGTGTCGCCGCAATTGCACCAAAAGCTCGCGGCGTCCGCGATCCTCGCTTTCGGTATAGGCCAGATCCGCTTCCAGCGGAGCACGTTCCTCTACGATCGCATTGGCCGCATGAAAGGCGAGTTCGAAGGTCTGCAACTCTTCCAGGCTGGCGCTGGCACGGGACTTCATCGCCATCGCGGAGGACAGCGTCATGATGCCGAGGACGGCGGACGCCATCAACAGCACGATCATGCCGGCTTGAAACACCTCCAGGGCATTAGGACGGCGCATTCAGTCCTCCGAACGAACGAAGCGAGGATGGCCACCAAGTCTGAAGGAAGCGTGCAAATACGAAACGATTTAGTCGCGTATACCAATAAATAAGGGGACCGAAGCCCCCTTATCGCAGTTTCCGTGGCGGAGGCGACGATGCGTCAGTGGGCCGTGCCGGCCCAAACCCGCTTCTTGACCAGCCGCAGCATGATCGCGAAGCCGATGAGGAAGATCATCACCACGAGACCGGTCGCCTTGCGCTCCACGAGATGGGGCTCGGCCGTCCACATGAGGAAGGCCGAAACGTCCCGCGCATACTGATCCAGGGTCTGCGGAGCGCCATCGTCATAGACGACCTGACCGTCGCTCAAGGGCGGGGCCATGGCGAGCGCCGGACCGGAGATGAAGTGCGGGTTGTAGTAGGTGCCCGGCTGAACCACCGTGCCTTCGGGCGGCGTCTCGCCATAACCCGTCAGCAGCGAATGGACGTAGTTCGGGCCGCCTTCCGCATATTGCGTGAAGATGTCGAACACGAAGGTCGGGAAGCCGCGCTCCACCGCGCGAGCCTTGGCGATAAGCGAGAGATCCGGCGGATGGGCCCCGCCCAGCGCCGCCGCTGCGGCTTCTGGGTTCGGGAAGGGCGCGGGCAACCGGTCGGCCGGGATGCCGGGCCGCTGGAACATCTCGCCCTGGGCGTTCGGCGCCGGGTCGGTGATCTGATACTGCGCCGCCAGCGCCCGCACCTGCGCTTCGGAATAGCCGAGGGCGGTGAAGTTGCGGAACGACACCAGATTCATCGAGTGGCAGGCCGAGCAGACCTCCTTGTAGACCTTAAGGCCACGTTGGAGCTGCCCGATATCCCAATGGCCGAACGGGCCCGCGAAGCTCCAGCTGAGCAGCTGAGGCTTCTTGAGAGGGTAGTGCGGCGTACCGTGCTCGGCCGCACCGCCCTCGGCGTGGGCCGCTTCCGTGCCGCTCCCGGCTTCGGGCGCCGCACCCGGCGGCTGGCCGACCTCCGGCGCACTGGCCGGCGGAGTTGCGGCGTCCTGCGCCATGGCCGGCATGGCCACGCCCAGGAGACAGGCCGCGAGAGCGGCTGCAAGATGTCTCTTCATGGCAGTGCTTTCCCCCCGCGCCATCAGCCTTTGGTTTCCGGCGTCGCCGTCGCGCCCGCGGGCACGGAGCGGCTGCCGCCATTCTTGGCGAGCACGGCTTCGGTGATCGAGTTCGGCAGTTTGTACGGCTTTTCGATCAGGCCGAGCACGGGCAGCACGATCAGGAAGTGGCCGAAATAGTAGATCGTGCCGATCAGCGCGAGGATGGGATAGATGCCCTCGGCGGGACGCGAGCCGAGCCAGCCCAGGATCACGGCGTTCACCGCGAAGATCCAGAAGAAGATCTTGTAGATCGGCCGGTAGTTGGTCGAGCGCACCCGGCTCGTATCCAGCCAAGGCAGGAAGAGCAGGATGATGATCGAGGCGAACATCACGAGCACGCCGCCAAGCTTGGAATCGATCGGCCCGACGTTGAAGGTGATGGCGCGCAGCATGGCGTAGAACGGCAGGAAGTACCATTCTGGCACGATATGCGCCGGCGTCTGCAGCGGGTTGGCCGGGATGTAATTGTCGGGATGGCCGAGATAGTTCGGGATGTAGAAGACGAAATAGGAGAAGACGGCCAGGAACACGACCATGGCGAGGCCGTCCTTGATCGTCGCATGCGGCGTGAAGGGCACCGTGTCCTTGGACGACTTGATGTCGACGCCGGTCGGATTGGTCTGGCCCGTCACGTGCAGCGCCCAGATGTGCAGGATAACGAGACCCGCGATCATGAAGGGCAGGAGATAATGCAGGGCGAAGAAGCGGTTCAGCGTCGCGTTGTCGACGGCGAAGCCGCCAAGCAGAAGCGTCTGGATCGCATGGCCGACGCCCGGGAAGGCGGTGAAGAAGCCGGTGATGACCGTCGCGCCCCAGAAGGACATCTGGCCCCAGGGCAGGACGTAGCCCATGAATGCGGTTGCCATCATGAGAAGGAAGATGATGACGCCGAGAATCCAGAGTACCTCGCGCGGCGCCTTGTAGGAGCCGTAGTAGAGGCCACGGAAGATGTGGAGATAGACGGCGATGAAGAAGAAGGACGCGCCGTTGGCGTGGAGATAACGCAGGAGCCAGCCCCAGTTCACGTCGCGCATGATGCTTTCGACGGACTGGAAGGCGATGCCGGAATTGGCAGCGTAATGCATCGCCAGGACGACGCCGGTCAGGATCTGGATTCCCAGGAACAGCGCCAAGATGCCGCCGAACGTATAGGCGTAGTTCAGGTTTCGCGGCACCGGAAAGGCCACGAAGGAATCGTAGAGAAGCCGCGGCAGCGGGAGGCGCGCATCAAGCCAGCGCATCACGCCGCTCGACGGCACGTAGGACGAATGACCGCTCATGATCGGTTGCCTCTCCCTTAGCCGATGCGAATGGTGGTGGGTGTCGTGAACTGGTAGAGCGGAATCGCCATGTTCTCCGGTGCCGGTCCCTTACGGACGCGGCCGGCGGTGTCATAGTGCGATCCGTGGCAAGGGCAGAACCAGCCGTCGTAGTCGCCCGACTTGCCATTGGGCACGCAACCGAGATGCGTGCACACGCCCACCATGACGAGCCAGTTTTCACGGCCCACCACGGTGCGGTTCACGTCCGTCGCCGGCGAATCGGCCGGGATGTTGGCGTTGCGGGCGATCGGGTCCTTCAACTCGCCAAGCGAGACGGCGCGCGCCTCCTCGACTTCCTTCGCCGTGCGCTGGCGAATGAAGATCGGCTTGCCGCGCCATTTGGCGGTGATGGACTGCCCTTCGGCCACCTGGGACACATCGACATCGACCTGCGCGAGCGCGAGGGCGGCGGCGTCCGGATTCATTTGGTCGATGAAAGGCCAGACGGCGGACGCAACGCCCACGACACCGGCCGCGCCCGTGGCGATGAAGAGAAAATCCCGTCGAGTGGGTTCACTGCTGTGGTCGACGCTCACGGGTCCCTCCCCCTAGTTCGAGAACCAAGGGCGTGAGCGCCCCGATCCGATCGTCACTGCCGGCAAGCCCCCCAAAAGACAAACCGGCCAACGGGGCGCGAAGCCCTGTTTTCGGCCATTTTTCTATGCGGCGCATTGGAACTTGTCCAGACTGAGACGGCAACAGAAGCCACTCTGTCGCTGCCCTCGCGAAAGCTTTGCGCGCCTGGCAACAGGTTTTGGCAGGAAACACCTTTGAGCAGGTCCGGCCGGCCTATTCGGCCGCGTCCTCGGCCAGGAAGCCGCCGGACTGGCGCCGCCAGAGCGAGGCATAGAGGCCGCCGCGCCGAACAAGCTCGGCATGGCTCCCCTCCTCCACGATCCGCCCGCCGTCGATCACCACGAGCCGGTCGAGACTGGCGATGGTGGAAAGGCGATGCGCGATGGCGATCACGGTCTTTCCCTCCATCATCGCGCTCAAATTATCCTGGATGGCAGCCTCGACCTCCGAATCGAGCGCCGAGGTCGCCTCGTCCAGAACGAGGATCGGCGCGTCCTTCAGAAACACGCGCGCGATGGCGATACGCTGGCGCTGCCCCCCCGAGAGCTTGACGCCGCGCTCGCCGACATAGGCCTCCATGCCCGAGCGCCCGTTCGGGTCGCGCACGCGCTGGATGAAGTCCAGCGCGTCGGCCTGGCGCGCGGCGGTCTCCACCTCGGCTTCCGAGGCCTCCGGCCGGCCGTAGGCGATGTTGTCGCGAATCGATCGGTGGAAGAGCGAGGTGTCCTGCGTGACCACGCCGACCGCGCCGCGCAGCGAAGCCTGAGCGACGTCCGCGATGTCCTGCCCGTCTACGAGGATCTGCCCCTTCTCGACGTCGTAGAGACGTAGGAGCAGATTGACGAACGTCGTCTTGCCGGCGCCCGAACGTCCGACGAGACCGATCTTCTCACCGGCTCGCACGCGCAGATTGAAGTTTTCGATGATGCCGCCGCCCTTGCCATAATGGAAGGTGACATTGCGGAACTCCACGGCGCCGCCGGAGGGCTGGAGGTCCGGGGCGTCCGGTCGATCCAGAAGCGTCGGCGCGAGGGTCACCGTGCCGACCGCGTCCTGAATCGTGCCGTAGTTGCGCACGAGGCCGTTGATGTTGAACATCATCCAGCCGCTCATCTGGTTGAGGCGCAGCACGAGGCCGAGCGCGGCGGCGACATCGCCTGTGCTGGCGCCGCCCGCCGTCCAGGACTGGATCGCCAGCGCCCCGATCGCCGTCATCATCGCGCCGTTGAGCAGCGCCACCGCCGTTCGAACGGCAGTGATGGCGCGCGTCATGGAGCGCACCGAATCGACGAAGCGGCGGAACCCGTCGAGCACGAAGGCGTCCTGCCGGCGCGACGTGTCGAAGAGCTTCACGGCGAGGATATTGGTGAAACTGTCGACGATCCGGCCGGACATGACGGAGCGCGCGTCGGCCGTTTCGCGCCCGGAGCGGCGGATGCGCGGCAGAAGATGGCGCACGATCCAGCCATAGCCCACCGCCCAGACCAGGAGCACGACGCCCATGCGCCAGTCCATGGCGCCCAGGATGGCGACAGCGAGCACCGCGAAGGTGATGAAGCTCCAGAAGGTCTGGAGCGTGGTGACGATGAAATCGCCCGTCGCTTCGCCGACCTGCTGCACCTTCTGCGCGATGCGGCCGGCGAAGTCGTTCTGATAGAACGTGTAGGACTGGTCCATCAGCCGGCGATAGGCCTGCCAGCGAATGCGATTGTAGAGCGAGGGCACCACGATCTGCTGCTCGAGCACCGAAGCTGCGAACAGGATCACCGTGCGAAACACCAGCGTCAGCAGCGCCAGACCGACGAGCAGGCCGAAATGGTCGACGATCAGCGTGGCCGGAGACGAGGAGCCCAGCGCGTCCACCACCCAGCCGACGGCGGCATAAAGCAGCGCATCGACGCCGCCGGTGAGCCCACCTGTAACGAGAAGCGCCAGGAACGGCCCTTTCGCCTCGCGCGCGAAGTGCCAGATGAAGCGGTTGGTCTCGCTCGGCAGCGGCGGCAGGGCGCCGACGCGGCGCGCGCCCGCCCCTTCCGCGCCACCTTCGCCATAAGGGTCGATGACGCGCTCGAAACGCTTGAGAACCCGTTCCATCATTCGGCGGCTCGCGTCCGATCGAGGTCTTCTCCTTCGTCGTCCGCATCCAGGAATCCGCCGACTTGGCGGCGCCAGAGCGAAGCGTAAAGGCCGCCGCGCTCCAGAAGCTCGGCATGGGTCCCCTGTTCCACGATGCGCCCCTTGTCGAGCACGACGAGTCGGTCGAGCGCGGCGATGGTGGACAGGCGATGGGCGACGGCGATGACGGTCTTGCCTTCCATCAGACGGTAGAGGTTTTCCGCGATCGCCGCCTCGACCTCCGAATCGAGCGCCGAGGTGGCCTCGTCCAGAAGCAGGATCGGCGCGTCCTTCAGCATGACGCGGGCGATCGCGATCCGCTGGCGCTGACCGCCCGAGAGCTTGACGCCGCGCTCGCCCACTTCCGCGTCGAGCCCCTTTCGGCCGTCATTGTCGGAAAGAGCCGCGATGAACTCACCTGCCTCCGCGCGCTCGATGGCGCGGGCGAGATCGTCCGGCGTCGCGTCCGGCCGCCCATAGAGAATATTGTCGCCGATCGTGCGGTGGAGGAGCGAGGTGTCCTGCGTGACCACGCCGATCTGCGAACGCAGCGAGTTCTGCGTGACCTTCGAAATATCCTGACCGTCGATCAGGATGCGCCCGCTCTCCACGTCATAGAAGCGCAGGAGAAGATTGAGCAGCGTCGATTTGCCCGCGCCCGACCGGCCGACGAGGCCGATCTTCTCGCCTGGACGGATCGTCAGGGTGAAATCCTGCAGAACCGGGCCGGCGGCGCGATGCGACACGGCGGAGCGGTAGGAGAAGCCGACCTTCTCGAACCGCACCTCGCCCTCGCGCACGGCCAGAGCCTTCGCGCCTGGCGCATCGAGCAGCGCGACGGGCTGTGTGAAGGTCGAGATGCCGTCGCGGATCGTACCGATATTCTCGAAGAGTTCGGACACCTCCCACATGATCCACTGGCTCATGCCGTTGAGGCGCAGAACGAGGCCGAGGCCGACCGCAATGGCGCCGACGCTGAGAAGCTCGTTCACCCAAAGCGCGATGCCGACCGTGCCGACCGAGAAGAGCAGAACCGAGTTCAAGAAATAGAGTGTCGAGAAGAAGAGATTGATGAGCCGCGCCTGCCCCCGCACCGTGACCAAGAACCCTTCCATGGAGCGGCGGGCATGCACCGCCTCGCGCTCGGTATGGGCGAAGAGCTTCACGGTGCCGATGTTGGAATAGGCGTCGACCACCCGGCCCGTCATCGCCGCGCGCGCGCCAGCCTGTTCGGAGGCGACGCGCATCAGACGCGGAATGAAGAAGCGCAGGAGCAGGATATAGAAGCCGAGCCAGACCACGAAGGGCAGAACGAGGCGCCAGTCCGCCGAGGCGATCATCACCAGAATGCCGGTGAAGTAGACGAAGACGTAGAGCATCACGCCGATCGACTTCATCACCGTTTCGCGCACGGCGAGCGCGGTCTGCATCAGCTTGGTGGAGATGCGTCCGGCGAACTCGTCTTGGAAGAAGCCGAGCGACTGGTTGAGGAGCCAGTTGTGGACGCTCCAGCGAAAGCGCATCGGGAAATTGGCGAAGATCGCCTGGAACGAGATGAGCGATGAGGCGAAGGTGAGAAGCGGCAGAGCGAGAAGCACCACGCCACCGATCAGCGCCAGACGCCAGCCCTCGGTCTGCAGGAAGGTCTCGCGCGGGGTCGAAGACAGCCAGTCGACGATCTGCCCGAGAAAGCCGAAAAGCGAGACTTCGATCGCGGAGACGAGCGCGGTGCCGATGGCATACAGCAGAAGCAGCGGCCAGATCGGACGCGCATAGTGCCAGATGAAGCCGAAGAGGGTCGAAGGCGGGCTCGCCCGCTCCTGCGGAAAGGCGTCGACGAGGCGTTCGAAATAGGAAAACATGAGGCCGGTCCGATACAGCAAGGCACGCGCCCACGCCGGAGCCTGAGCGGTTCCGAAACAGGATCACGACGCTCATATAGGCAGTCCCGCCGCGCTTTCATGACAATGACACGTGCCCGGGCGCCGACTTCCCGCCGATTTCTCCATGAGACGATGCCGCCATGCCCCTTTCGATCGCCCTTTATCAGCCCGACATCGCCGGCAACACGGGCACGCTGCTGCGTCTCGGCGCCTGCCTCGGGCTCGACATCGAGATTATCGAGCCGGCGGGGTTCGACCTGTCGGACCGCAATCTGAAACGCGCGGGCATGGACTATCTCGAAATGGCGCGGCTGGTGCGGCATGTGGATTTCGAGGCGTTCGAGGAAGCGCGGCAGCAATCCGGCCGCCGGCTCGTGCTCTCCACGACGCGCGGCGCGACGGACTATCGCGACGTGGCCTTCACCAGCGACGATATCCTGCTCTTCGGGCGGGAAAGCGCGGGCGTGCCCGAGACCGTGCATGCCCTGGCCGACATTCGCGCGACAATCCCCATGCAGCCCGGCGCCCGTTCGCTGAATTTGGCGGTCAGCGCCGCCATGGTGGCGGGCGAGGCGCTGCGGCAGCTTAGGGTGTGAGGGAATTTAGTCGGCGGTCGGCAGCCGGCGCATGGTGAACTCCACCTCGCCGCCGGGTAGGAGCCGCCAGCTCTCGACCTGCGTCCAATAAGCGGCCTTCGGAAAGCGCTCGAACCATTCGCGCGCCTTGGTTCGCGCTTCTTCGCGCGGCAGGGTGAACGTCTCGCGCAGGAACGGATCGCTCGGCTGCCCCGCGCGCGGCGCCCTGCCCCGGCGCAGCTGCCGCCGAAGACCGTCCAGGGGAGGCTTGTGATGGCGTCCAGAGGTCACGTTCAGGCTTGGCCCCAGTCTAACCGCACTCCTTACATGGAGAGCGCGCGCGCCTTGAGGAGTCGGCCAGCCTTGAAACCGTGGATCGTCTGGCAGTGCGGAAGAACCCGGCTTTTCCATGTCAGGACTTGCTGTTAGAGCATTTCCAGGCAAAGCGGCCACGCCTTGCCAAGGATAACGCGGCAAAATCTGAGAAAGAGCCAAAGCGTCGCGGGTCAACCGCGAAGGCAAAGGGTCGCGAAGGCAAAGGAAAGACGCGCAGGATGGATCGCCCCGAACTGCCCCAAGGCCTTCCCGCCGAAATCGACCAGAAGAAGGAACTGGCCCGCGTCTGGTTCGAGGCCCTTCGGGACCGGATCTGCCAGAGTTTCGAGCAGCTCGAGGACGAGTTCGGCGAGGAGACGGGCCTGCCCGCCGGCCGTTTCGAACGCACGCCCTGGAACCGCGATAAGGAAGGCGGCGGCGGTGTCATGTCGATGATGCATGGCCGCGTCTTCGAGAAGGTCGGCGTGCACACGTCCACGGTGTTCGGCGAATTGTCGGAGGATTTTTCCAAGCAGATTCCCGGTGCCACCAGCGACCGTAGCTTCTGGGCCTCGGGCATCTCGCTGATCGCGCATATGCGCAACCCCAACGTGCCGGCGGTGCACATGAACACGCGCATGGTGGTCACGACCAGCCAGTGGTTCGGCGGCGGGGCCGATCTGACGCCGACGCTGGACCGGCGCCGCACGCAGGAAGACCCGGACACGCAGGCTTTCCACAAGGCGCTTCGCTTCGTCTGCGAGCGGCATTCCGACGTAGCGGACTATGGCCGGTTCAAGGACTGGTGCGACGAGTACTTCTTTCTTCCGCATCGCAACGAAGCGCGCGGCGTCGGCGGCATCTTCTACGACTGGCTGCATGCGCCGGAGGAAAAGGGCGGCTGGGAAGCGGACTTCGCCTTCACCAAGGATGTCGGCAAGGCCTTTCTCGTGGTCTACCCCCATCTCGTGCGGCAGAACGTGACCAAGCCCTTTACCGAGGCGGACCGCGACGAGCAGTTGGTGCGCCGTGGGCGCTATGTCGAGTACAACCTCCTGTACGACCGGGGCACGCTGTTCGGCCTGCGCACGGGCGGAAACGTCAACTCGATCCTCTCCTCTTTGCCGCCCCTAGTGAAATGGCCGTAAGCGACTAGTCTTGGAACGATTATAACGGACGCTCTCTCGACCAAGATATTGTACGAGTAATTCAGTCTTTCCGGTTTGGACCGAGAGCCAGTTAAGAAAAAATTGATGGACAATGCCCGCTTCTGCTCGATGGGGTGGTTCACAATTCGTCGAAGCCTGTTAACATCAGTTTACCCAGGACAACCTGTGGGCAGTGCGTGCGGCTTCTGGGATATTCCGTGCGTCGAGCCGATCCCGAGCCGACTCGTCAAACCGTCAGCGCGACCTTTCATCGGTCCTGCCTGACCATTCCGACCAGGGAGGCTTCGCATGTTCGAACTCAATTGTTCCGGTGTCATTCCAGGCTGCGATCGTGTCATTCGTGCGGAGTCCCAGGCGGAAGTCATCCGCCGCGCGGTGGAGCAGGCCAAGCAGCTCGGCGTTCCCACCATCACGCCCCGAATGATGGACGCGTTCCGCCAAGGCCTTCACGAAACCGCCCATTGAGGCGACACTCTCGTTAGCCACATGTCGGCGGGCCGCAAGCGGCCCGCTTTTTTTGTTGCCGCGTGTCATATCTAATCCGGCGAGACAGACGCCAGAAGCGCCTCGCGCTTCAGCGTGAAGCCGCTTTCCGCCCAACGCCGCTTCAGCGCGTCGAGATGGCGGCCGAGCTCGGGGCCGGGCCGGATGCCGCGCTCCGCCAGATCATGGCCCGACACGGGAAATTCCGGCGGATCGAACCGTTCGGCCTCGGCCAGCCGCGTCGACAGGCGCGCCAAGACCTCCAGCCCCGAACTGTCCGATCCCGCCTTGGCCCGCGCGCTGGCAAGACGCAGGCGCAGCCGGTCCACGATCACCGCACGGTTGCCGAACAGGAGACGAGCGCGAAACGCGCCGTCGGACTCGTCGGCGCGCGGCTCTTCCGCCATGGCCCAGGCGGTCATCCGGTCACGATCGATATTCGACAGGCGCAGGCGCTTGGCGAGCGCGGCCATGCGCTCAGGGTCGGGCGGCACGATGGCCTGCAGCCGGCGCAGCGCGTCTGGCGCCCAGCCGAGCGCACGTTCGGTCTCGGCCAGCGCCGGCAGCGCATCGATGCCCCATTTCTCGCTTTCGGGCAAAACCCGGCTGAGCACGCCCGACTGGCGCATCCAGAGCAGCGCGCGACCGGGGTCGGGGGCGCCCAAAAGCTTGCGCAGCTCGGCCCAGACCCGCTCGGCAGAGAGTTGGTCGAGCCCGTCCTTCAGCCGCGTGGAGGCGCGGATGCCGTCGGCGTCCGGCCGCCCCTGCCCGTACCAGGCGAAGAAGCGGTAGAAGCGCAGGATGCGGAGATAATCCTCCTCGATCCGCTGCCCGGCGTCGCCGATGAAGCGCAGCGTGCCGGACCCGAGATCGGCGACCCCGCCGATGAGGTCCACCACCTCGCCGTCCGCCCGTGCGTAAAGAGCGTTGATGGTGAAGTCGCGCCGTTCGGCATCGCTGCGCCAGTCCTTTCCGAAGCGGACCTTGGCGCGCCGCCCATCGGTCTCGACGTCCTGGCGAAGCGTCGTCACCTCGAAGGGGCGCCCCTGCGCCACGGCCGTCACCGTGCCGTGCTCGATGCCGGTCGGCACCGCCTTGAAACCCGCCGCCTCGATGCGGCGCACCGTCTCGGCCGGCTCGCTGGTCGTCGCGATGTCGATATCGGTGATGTCGCGGCCCATCAGCTCGTTGCGCACCGCGCCGCCGACCACCCGCGCCTCGTCCCCCTCGACCGATAGGCAGGCCAGAAGCCGCTGGAGCGTCTCGTCGCGGAGCCATTCGGCGTCGATGCGTGTCATGGTCTGTAGAGCCTTTCGTAGAGCGTGCGCAGGATGCCCGCCGTCACGCCCCAGATCATCCGGTCCCCGAAGGGCATGGAGTAGAAAAACCTCATATGGCCCGCCCATTCCCGGCTGTCACGCCGATGGTTGGCCTCGTCCATGAGAAAGCGCAGCGGCACTTCGAAGATGTCGGCGACCTCGGCCGGGTCAGGCCGCAGCGCGAAGCCCGGCCGCACGATGGCCAGAACCGGCGTGATGCGAAAGCCCGTCGTGGTGCGATAGCGCGGCAGGCGGCCGAGCGTCTCGACGAAGCTCTCCTCCAGCGCGATCTCCTCGCGCGCCTCTCGCAAGGCGGCGGCTTCGACGCTCGCGTCCTCCGGGTCCACCGAACCGCCGGGAAAGGCGATCTGGCCGGAATGCTTGCGAAGCCCGGTGGCGCGCGTCGTCAGGATCACGCTGGCGCCCTCCGGCCGGTCCACGATGGGAACCAGAACAGCCGCCTCGCGCGCCGCAGCGCGCTCCACCAATTGTTCGAGATCCGGGTTCAGCACGTGGTCGCCGCTGTCATGTTCAAGATCGGCCGTGCCCCGCGCCAGGACGCGGCGCCGCACATCCTCTGCGCTCCAGTTTTGCGCCGTTTCAGACATGGTCCGGCATGTCCGGCAGCGGAAAGAAGGCCCCGCCCGAGGCGATGCCCCATTGGCCGCCCCGCTCCTCGGCCAGCCCCGCGAGGTCGAAGGCGAGCGAGCGCGTCAGCCGCGCTTCGAGGCCGCCACGCACGAGAAGATAGGGCCGGAACCCGTCCGCATCCGACACGAAGCGAAGCGGGTGATCCGCGCCCGCTTCCACGAGATCCCCGACATTGGTGCGGAAGGCGAGGTGCCCCGCGCCGTCGCGGCTCTCGGCGCTCATCTCGACGGCGAGGAAAGGCGCGTCCTCGACCTCGATCGTCAGCTTCTCCACAGGCGTGACGAGCACGAAGCGCCCGTCCGCCTCCCGGCGCAGGATGGTGGCGAAAAGGCGCACCAGCGCGTCGCGATGGATGGGTTGCCCCTCGTGAACCCAGGTTCCGTCCTGCCGGATGCGCAGGTCCATCGAACCGCAATCGGGCGGATTCCATTGCTCCACCGGCGGCTCGGAGAGGCCGGCACGCTCGGCACGCGCGGCCAGGGCCTCCAGACTGATCTCACTCGCTTGCGACATGCTGTCCCCTGTCCTATGCCGCTGGACGTCTCGGGTTCGCGCCCGGATCACATCCGCGGGACCGGTCTTATTTTGGTCGGGCTTCCCCGTCACGAAATAGTTGCGCGCCAGGTGCTTGCCAGCGCACGATCGCGCCATTCCTTAAGTCTGAGGGAAAGGCGCCTCGGCCCCGGTCGACGAGCGAGAAGGGACCCCCACCATCATGACGATCCTTGCACCGGAGAGCGCCGCTCTCGATCCCAAGGCCATGGTTAGCCAAGCCGAAGCCGCGCTGGCCGATATCGCGCGGGCGCGCGAGGCGGTGGGGCGCGTCATCTTCGGCCAGGAAAGCGTGGTGGAACAGACGCTGACGGCGATTCTAGCTGGCGGCCACGCGCTGCTGGTCGGCGTGCCGGGTCTTGCGAAGACCAAGCTCGTGGAAACGCTCGGCACCGTGCTCGGCCTCGACGCGCGGCGCGTCCAGTTCACGCCCGACCTCATGCCCTCCGACATCGTCGGCACGGAGGTGATGGACCAGGACGAGACCGGCCGGCGCTCCTTCCGCTTCGTGCGCGGCCCTGTCTTCGCGCAGCTTCTGATGGCCGACGAGATCAACCGCGCCAGCCCGCGCACCCAGTCCGCCCTTCTGCAGGCGATGCAGGAATATCACGTGACGGTGGCCGGCGAGCGGCACGACCTGCCCGCCCCGTTCCACGTCCTCGCCACGCAGAACCCGCTGGAGCAGGAGGGCACCTATCCCTTGCCCGAAGCGCAGCTCGACCGCTTCCTCTGCCAGATCGACGTTCATTATCCCTCGCTCGACGCCGAGCGGCGCATCCTGATGGCGACGACCGGCGTCGAGGAGGAGCGCGCCAGCGCGGTGATGACCGCCGAGCGGCTGCGCGAGATCCAGGCCCTGGTGCGCCGCATGCCGGTGCCCGACACGGTGGTGGACGCGATCCTCAACCTCGTGCGCTCGGCCCGCCCCGGCCACGGCTCGACGGAAGCCGACGCGCATATCGCCTGGGGCCCCGGCCCGCGCGCCTCGCAGTCGCTCATGACCTGCGTTCGTGCCCGCGCGCTCTACGAGGGCCGCCTCGCCCCGTCGATCGACGACGTGCGGGCGCTGGCCGAGCCGATCCTGCAGCACCGCATGGCGCTGAACTTCGCGGCGCGTGCCGAGGGCATGGGCGTGCGCGATGTGGTGAGGGTCCTCGTGCGCGGGCTCGGCTGACCTTATGGCGTCGATCGGGCGAATCACCGAGGCGACACAGGGCGGCGAGGCGTTGCTTCGCGCCCGCCAGCGCGCCGCGCTGCTGCCGGACCTCCTGGTGGAGGCGCGCCGCGTCGTCGCCACGGTGACGAGCGGCTGGCATGGGCGCCGGCGGCGCGGCACGGGCGAGAACTTCTGGCAGTTCCGACCCTTCGTCGACGGCGAGCCCGTGTCGCGGATCGACTGGCGACGCTCGGCGCGCGACGACAATGTCTACCTGCGCGACCGCGAATGGGAGGCGGCGCAGACGGTCTGGCTTTGGGCCGACCCCTCGCCCTCCATGCTCTATCAATCGCAGGCCGGCCTCGTGTCCAAGGAAAGCCGGGCGCTGGTGCTGGTTCTCGCCTTGGCCGAACTTCTGTCGCGCTCGGGCGAGCGGATCGGCTTTCCCGACGTGCTGGACCCGATCTCCGCGCGCAACGCCGCCGAGCGCATCGCCGGCGCTCTCGTAAGCCACCGGCCCGATACGGGCTTTCCCGCCGGCGAGCGCTTCAAGCGCTTCAGCGAGGTCGTGCTCGTCAGCGATTTTCTCGACCCGATGGACGAATTGGTGGCGCGGATCGACCTCTTGTCGCGGCGCGGCGTGCGCGGGCATCTCGTGCAGATCGCCGATCCCGCCGAAGTCGCCTTTCCCTATAGCGGGCGCACCGAGTTCCGCGACCCCGAGACCGGCGCCAGGCTGACGGCCGGCCGGGCCGAAACCCTGCGCGAGGAGTATCGCACCCTGTTCGACGCGCGCAGAACGCATCTGGCCGAGCACTGCCGGCATATCGGCTGGAGCCATGTCTTCCACCTGACCGACCGTCTTGCCTCCGAGCCGCTTCTGGCCCTGCATGGCCGCTTGAGCGGACAGTTCCAGCAGCCGAGCGGGCAGCGCGCCTGATGGGGGGTCTGTCGCTGTCCTTCGGCGCGCCGCTGGTGCTGGCCGGGCTTCTCGCACTTCCCGTAATCTGGTGGCTGCTGCGCCTCACCCCGCCCCGGCCGCAGACCGAAGCCTTTCCGCCGCTGCGCATTCTGGAGCGCGTCGCCAAGCGCGAGGAGACGCCTTCGAAGAGCCCGTGGTGGCTGACGCTGCTGCGCCTTGCGCTCGCCGCTTTCGTGATCCTGGCACTCGCCGCGCCCATCCTCAATCCTCGCCAGAGCGCGCTGACCGGCGAAGGGCCGGTCGTGGTGCTTCTCGACAACGGCTGGGCCAGCGCGCGCGACTGGGACACGCGCCGCTCGGCCGCCGAGGCGCTGATCCGCGAGGCGGGCGAAGCGGGGCGGCCGGTGTCGCTGGCGCTGACCGCCGAGGGCCCGTCCAACGACGTGGCGCCCGTGGAAGCCGCGACGGCGCTGGAGCGTCTCGGGGCCGCCGAGCCCCGCCCCATTCCCGTCGATCGCCGGGCGGCCGCCGCGCGGCTTGCTGGCGTGCTGAACGGCCAGGGCGGGATCAGCCTTGCGCTTCTGACCGACGGGCTCGACGCGCCGGGCACCGTCGAGGCGGCCGATGCTTTGCGCGCGCTCGCACCCGTTCAGTCCCTGGTCTATCGCCCCTCGCTCGCCGGCCTAGTCGGCCTGACGGCGGCCGACAATGCCACCGAGGCGCTACGCGTCGCGGGCCTTCGCCCCGATGGCGAAAGCGCGGCGCCCGCCGAGGTGACCTTACGCGCGCTGGACGCGCAGGAGCGCGAGATCGGCCGTGCCCCGCTTGCCTTCGCCGCCGGTTCGGCCACGGGCGAGGCGCGCTTCGAAGTGCCCGTGGAACTGCGCAACGACATCGCAAGGATCGAACGCGAGGGCGCAGGCGACGCCGCAGCCGTTCGCCTGGTGGACGACAGTTTCCAGCGCCGCAAGGTCGGGCTCGTGACCGGCGAAGCGGCCGATCTCGCCCAGCCGCTTCTGTCCCCGCTCTATTACATCACGCGGGCTCTGGAACCCTTCGCCGACCTCGTGCGCGCCGAAAGCGCCGATCTCGGGACGGCCGTTCCCGCGCTGGTGAGCCAGAACCCCTCGATCATCGTGCTCGCCGACATCGGCGTCTTGCCTGAGCCGGCGCGCGAGGCCCTGACGGGCTTCGTCGACAAGGGCGGCGTGCTTCTGCGCTTCGCTGGGCCGCGTCTCGCCGCCTCCACCGCCGAGGACGATCTCGTGCCGGTGCGCCTGCGCGGTGGCGAGCGGCAGCTCGGCGGCGCCCTGTCCTGGTCCGAGCCACAGCGCTTGGCGCCCATTCCGCCCGAGAGCCCGCTTGCCGGCATCTTGATCCCTGATGATGTGACCGTGTCGCGCCAGATCCTGGCCGAGCCTTCGGCTGAGCTGGCCGGGCGCACCTGGGCAAGTCTTGCCGATGGCACGCCGATCATCACCGCCAGCGCGCGCGGTGCCGGCAGCATTATCCTCGTTCACACGACGGCGGAAGCGACCTGGTCGAATCTGCCGATCTCCGGCGCCTTCGTGGACGTGCTTCGCCGCGTCGTAACCCTGTCGCGCGGCACCAGCGCCGCGGGCGGCGAAAGCGGGGCGCAGGTCCTGCCGCCCTATCGCGTCATGAACGGCGAAGGCCGCCTCGTGCAGCCGGGGCCGGACGTTCGGCCGCTCACCGTTCGCGCCGGCGAAGCGCCCGTTCCCTCGGCCGACCATCCGCCTGGCCTCTACGGCACCTCGGAAGGCTACCGCGCGCTCAACCTTCTGCAGGCCGATGCGCGGCTAGCCGCTTTGCCCGAACTCGATCTCGGCGCACCGCTCACCACGCGCGCCTATGGCACGGAGGATGCCACCGACTTGACCCCCTGGCTCTTTGCCGGCGCGCTGGCGCTTTTCGCGCTCGACGCCTTCGCGCTGCTCTGGCTGAACGGGGGCCTGTCCCGCCTCGGCCGCCGCTTGCCCGGCGCGCGCCGCCCCTCCTCCGCCCTGCCCTTGCTGCTGCTGGGTACCGCGCTTCTCGCCTGGCCGGCCGATCCGGCCCGCGCGCAGACGCGCGCGCCCAACGAAGCGACGCAAGGGTTGGACGGGATCGATGCGCAGAAGGCGATCGAGGCGACGGAAACCACCCATCTCGCCTATGTCCAGACCGGCGACGTCGAGACCGACCGTATCTCCCGTCAGGGCCTCTCGGGCCTGTCCCAGTTCGTGGCGTCCAAGACGGCGCTGGAGCCCGGCGCGCCGGAGGCAGTGGACATCGAACGGGACGAGCTTTCCTTCTTTCCCATTCTCTACTGGCCCGTCCACGCCAACGCACCCATGCCGACGCAGGCCGCGATCAGCCGCGTCGATGCCTATATGAAGCAAGGCGGCACGGTTCTGTTCGACGTGGAGGGCGACGCGGCGGGCGATCTGTCCGGCGCCGCCGTTTCGCCCGGTCAGCGCCGCCTGCGCGACATCCTGGCCGATCTCGACGTGCCGCCGCTCGAGCCCGTCCCGGCCGATCACGTGCTGACCAAGGCCTTCTACATCCTGGACAGCTTTCCCGGCCGGCACACCGGCTCGGACCTGTGGGTGGAGTCGCTGACGCGAAACCCTGACGCGCAGGCCCGTCCGGCGAGCGCCGGAGACGGCGTGTCCTCGATCATGATCACGTCGAACGATTTCGCCAGCGCCTGGGCGGTGGACGACAGCGGCCTCTTCGTGCGCCCGACCGACTCCGCCGACCCGGCTCAGCGCGACTATGCCTACCGGGCGGGGGTCAACATCGTGATGTATGTGCTGACCGGCAACTACAAGGCCGATCAGGTTCATGTGCCCGCGCTTCTCGAACGGTTGGGGCAGTAGCGCATGAGCTGGTCGATCACCTTCGCGCCCTTCTTCTCCTGGACGGTTCTCGCCCTCCTTTGCGTGCCCGCGCTGTTTCTCGCCGCCGCGCTGGTCTTCGCCGGCCTTCGCGGCGCGGTGCTGCGCGTTCTCGCCATCGCGGCGCTGCTCCTGGCGCTCCTCAACCCCGTGGTCCTGCGCGAGCAGCGCGATCCCCTGAAAAGCGTCGTCGCGCTCATAGTGGACCGCTCGCAGAGCCAGTCGATCGGCGAGCGCACGGCGCAGACAGACGAGGCGGTGGCCGCGTTGCGCCAGTGGCTGGAGGCGTTCCCGGAATTCGAGGTCCGCACGGTCGATGCCCGCTCGGAAGGGACCGGCGACGCGACCACCGCGCTCTTCGGAGCGCTGCGTTCGGCGCTCAGCGACGTTTCGCCCGGCCGGGTCGGCGGCGCCATCATGGTGACCGACGGGCAGGTTCACGACATACCCGCCAATGCCGGCGCGCTCGGCTTCGACGCGCCGCTCCACGCGCTGGTGACGGGCCGTCCCGACGAGTTCGACCGCCGGATCGATCTCGTCACCGCGCCCCGCTTCGGCCTCGTGGAGCAGCCGCAGACCCTGACCTATCGCGTCGTGGAAGAAGGGCCGCGCGCCTCGCGCAATCCGGTCGAGGTGCAGGTCTTCCTGAACGGCGATCTCGTTCAGCGGCAAAGCGCTGTGCCGGGCGAGCCGACCTCGGTGCAGATCACCTTGCCGCGCGCGGGCAAGAACATCGTGGAGCTTTCGGCGGCGCGCGATCCGCAGGAGATCACCGCCGTTAACAACCGAGCGATCGCCGTCATCGACGGCATTCGCGAGAACCTGCGCGTTCTCCTCGTCTCGGGCGAGCCGCATGCGGGCGAGCGCACGTGGCGCAACCTTCTTAAGTCGGACGCGGCCGTGGATCTCGTCCACTTCACCATTCTGCGCCCGCCCGAAAAGCAGGACGGCACGCCGATCAACGAATTGTCGCTTATCGCCTTCCCGACCCGTGAACTCTTCGTCGAGAAGATCGAGGATTTCGATCTCATCATCTTCGACCGATACCAGCGACGCGGCGTGCTGCCGACGCTCTACTACGACTACATCGCCCAATATGTCGAAAACGGCGGCGCCATGCTGATCGCCTCCGGCCCGGAATATGCCGGCCCGGACTCGGTCGCCAATTCGCCGCTCGCCTCCATCCTCCCGGCCCTGCCGACCGGTCAGGTGGACCTGCGCGCCTATCGCCCGGTTCTTTCGGAGCTTGGCCGCAAGCATCCCGTGACGCGTGGCCTGCCGGGTTCGGAGGTTTCGCCGCCGAACTGGAGCCCCTGGTTCCGCACGATCGACGTGGGCGAGACCAAGGGCGAGACGGTCATGACCGGCCCCGACAACAAGCCGCTCCTGGTGCTGAACCGCGCCGGCCAGGGCCGCGTCGCGCTGCTTCTGTCGGATCAGGGCTGGCTCTGGTCGCGCGGCTACGAGGGCGGCGGCCCGCATGTCGCCCTGTTCCGGCGGCTAGCGCACTGGCTAATGAAGGAACCGGAGTTGGAGGAAGAGGCGCTGGACGCGGAAGGCTCCGGCTCCGATCTTCTCATCACCCGCCACACGATCGGCGGCGATCCAGGCCCGGCGACGGTGGTGACGCCCACCGGTCAGGCGCTTCAGGTCGCGCTGACCGATGGCGGCAACGGCGAATGGCAGGGGCGGTTGCAGACCGGCGAGCTTGGTCTCTATCAGGTCGCCAACGGCGACTTGCGGGCGCTTGCCAATCTCGGTCCGGTGAACCCGCGCGAGTATCGCGAGGCGATCTCCACCACCGCCAAGCTTCAGCCGATCGCGTCCGAAACGCGCGGTAGCGTCCGGCGGCTGGCGGAGGCGCAAGGCGGCATCACCGTTCCCCGCATCGTGCCCATGGCAGGGCGCGCGGATGCCGAAGGGCGGGACTGGATTGGCCTTCGCACCACGCAGGAGACGGTTCTGCGAGGCGTCGATCGCACGCCACTCTTCGCCGGTTTCCTCGGCCTTGCCGTCCTGCTTCTGGCACTTTCGGCCACGTGGTACCGCGAAGGGCGCTGAGGCGCTCTCGCGACCCCCATGGGGAACCATTTCGCATCTGCGAACGTCTCGCTTCCCACGGATAGACGCGACGGTGAAGCGGAGAGCATGCCGGTATGACAGCAGTTTGTCTTGCCCTGCAAGGAGGCGGCGCGCACGGCGCCTTCACATGGGGCGTGCTCGACCGGCTTCTGGAGGACGGCCGCTTTCAGCCGGCGGCGATCAGCGGCACGAGCGCCGGCGCGTTGAACGCCGCCGCCCTGGCGACCGGAGTGAGTGAGGGCCCCGACGCGGCGCGCCAGACGCTCGAGGCGCTATGGCAGGAGGTTTCGCGCCGCTCACCACTGGGCGCGGCCGAAAACCGCCTCCCCTTCTTTCCGTTCAGCCGCTCCATGGTGCATGACGCGATCGAGCGCATGAAGCTCTTCGGGCAGCTCGTTTCGCCCTACAGTTTCGGCCTGCCGGCCGACAACGCGCTGCGCCCGGTCTTGGAAGCGGTGATCGACTTCCCCCTGCTGCAAAGCGAGCGCGTCGTGCCGACCTTCGTCTCTGCCACAGATGTGGAAAGCGGCAATGTGCGGGTCTTCTCCGGGGAGGAGTTGACGGTCGACGCGCTTCTGGCCTCGGCCTGCCTGCCGGACGTCTTTCGTGCGGTGGAGATCGACGGGCGTCCCTATTGGGACGGCGGCTATGTCGGCAATCCGATGCTGACGCCCTTCTTCGCGGAGGATCGCGGCGCCTGCGACATTCTCATCATCCAGGTGACGCCCTTCCACCGCGCCGGCTCTCCGGAAACGCCGGGCGACATCATGGGCCGGGTGCAGGAAATCACCTTCAACACCTCGCTGATCCGCGACCTGCGCATGCTCACCGAGGTGCAGCGGCTGGTGAAGGGCGCGGATCTCGAAAACCCGGTGATGCAGCGGATCGCGGGCCTGCGCCTTCACATGATCGAGGCGGGCGAGGCCATGTCGCGCCGGGGAAGCGCTGGCAAGATGGACACGCGCTGGTCCGAACTCACGGACCTGCGCGACCTCGGCCGCGAAGCCGCCGACGCCTGGCTCTCCGAGAACGGAGCCGATGTCGGTCGGCGCTCGACCCTCAAGGGTGAGTTCGGCATTCTGACGGTATGATGGCCTGGCGATGGGGCCGGGAAAACGGCCCTGTCAGCGACGGGGCAGAACCAAACCGCTCACCCCATCCAGCGCGCCGGACACGAGTTCCAGACCCAGAAGTCGTGTCTCGTCCACCGGGCCGGGCATGGTCACCGAGCCGACCGGCAGCGGCTGATAGCCGAGCGGCATGTAATAGGCGCGGTCGCCCACGAGAAAGATCGCCTGCTCCCCGGCCGCGCGCGCCGCATCGACGCTCAGCGCCAGCAGCATCCGGCCGATGCCCCGCTTCTTGAAGGCGGGCCGCACTGCGAGCGGCCCCAGCATGAGGACCGGGCACTCGCCGATGCGCACCGGCGTCAGCCGCACCGACCCAACAACCTCGCCTCGCAGGACGGCGACGCGCGACAGCGCGAGATCGTGCGAACTGTGCTCGCGCACCCGCTCTGCCGCCCGGGTGAACCGGCCGGGGCCGAAGGCTTCGGCGTTGATGGCTTCGATCGTGTTCGCGTGCGCGAACTGCTCCGCCTCGAAGGCGAGGTCGAGATCCTGAAGAAGGGACAGCATGGCAAGGTCCGACAATGGGGGGCAAATTCGCCCGCGCCCGGACCTTGGAGAAAGGTCAGGCGGCGGCGTCGAAGGCAGCGGCACAGGCCGCTTCGTCTCGTCGTCGTCGCAGTTGCATCGAACCCATTCCTCGTGGCCGAGCCCTGTCGCTCGGCCGGGCTTCCTAGCACCGCGCGAAGAGAAAATCCATTCCCCTTTTTTCCGTCGCATCCCATGCCGGGCGTGACGCTCTGTTGCCGCCTTTCGAGGGAACGGGCGTCAC
The DNA here is from genome assembly GCF_001463785.1 of Aureimonas sp. AU40. Classification (NCBI taxonomy): domain Bacteria; kingdom Pseudomonadati; phylum Pseudomonadota; class Alphaproteobacteria; order Hyphomicrobiales; family Aurantimonadaceae; genus Aureimonas; species Aureimonas sp. AU40. Next base: position 117,687 of record NZ_BBWL01000010.1, on the reverse strand, counting down.
TTCCTTCGTTTATGCTGGCGGGCGACAACGAGACGGAGCGAGACGATGGGACTTCTGGTGGACGGCCAGTGGCAGGACAAGTGGTACGACACCAAGGCGACCGGTGGGCGCTTCCAGCGCACGACGACGAGCTTCCGACGCTGGGTCACGCCCGATGGCGCGCCGGGGCCGGACGGTCAGGACGCCGTTCCCGCCGAGGCCGGGCGTTACCATCTCTATGTCTCGCTCGCCTGCCCTTGGGCGCATCGCACGTTGATCCTTCGCAAGCTGAAGAGGCTGGAGGACGTGATCTCCGTTTCCGTGGTGGACTGGCACATGGCGGAAGAAGGCTGGATCTTCTCCGATCGCCGGGGCGCGATCCCCGACAGCGTGAACGGCGCCAAGCGGCTCTACGAGGTCTATCTCCAGGCCGACCCGCATTACACCGGCCGCGTCACCGTTCCGGTTTTGTGGGACAAGCGGGACGGCACGATCGTCAACAACGAGTCGGCCGAAATCCTTCGCATGTTCAATTCGAGCTTCGACGCGTTCGGCGACCGCAGCGTCGATGTCTGCCCGGCGGATCTGATGCCCGAGATCGAGGCGATCAATGCCCTCGTCTACGACAAGGTGAACAACGGCGTCTATAAATGCGGTTTCGCAACCGCGCAGGACGCCTATGAGGATGCCTTCGATGCGCTGTTCGACACGCTGGACGAGTTGGAAGCGCGGCTCGGCCGCCAGCGCTATCTGACCGGCCCCCGCATCACCGAAGCCGACTGGCGCCTCTTCACCACGCTGATCCGCTTCGACCCGGTCTATGTCGGGCATTTCAAGTGCAACAAGCGCCGGATCGCGGACTACCCCAATCTGTTCCAGTACATGCTGGAACTTTACCAGTGGCCGGGCGTCTCCGAGACGGTCGACTTTTACCATATCAAGCATCACTATTACGAGAGCCACGGGACGATCAATCCGACCGGCATCGTACCGCTGGGGCCGGAGCAGGACCTCGACCAGCCGCACGACCGAGCTCGCTTGCCGGCGGCCTAAGGCCTACCAGTCTTCCGGCCGAGTGGTGCCGGGCTGCAAGTCCTCCTCAATGCGTCGGCGCGTCGCGGGCGTCGTGCCTTCGGGCAGGGCGTCCGGCGCGAAGAAGCCGGTCTCGGCGATCTCACGATCCGGCAAGCGCGGCCTGGTCTGGCGGACACGGTCGCAGCGATAGAGCAGAACATGGTCCCGGCCCTCGCGCCGGTTATAGAAGGCGGCGGCGAGCCGGGGCGCGGTCTCGCAGACGAGATGGCCCTCCTCCTCCGCCTCGCGGCACACCGCCGTCAGCGCGGACTCGCCGGGGTCCACCGCGCCGCCGGGCAGATACCAGCCCTCGCGATAGGCATGGCGCACGAGGAAGACCCGGCCCGCCTCGTCGGTCGCGTGCAGCCGCACGCCAAGTGTCATCGGCCGGGACAGGAGCGCCCAGCGGCGGAGCCCCCTGCCGAGCAGGCGTTGCGCCAGCGCCTTCATGGGGAGCCCCTTTCCATTCCAGCCGGAGCGGCTACTTCCAGACCCATGTTTCGACTCGCCCATCTCTCCGACATCCACCTGGGTCCCCTGCCCGAGCTTTCCTACCGGGAGCTCGCGTCGAAGCGGATCACGGGCTATATCAATTGGCAGCGCAACCGGAAACGGGCGATGTTCGGCGACACGCTCCTGCGTCTCGTCGCCGACATGAAGGCGCAGCGACCGGACCACGTCGCGGTGACGGGCGACCTCGTCAACCTCGCCTCCAAGCAGGAAATCATCGGCGCGCGCCTCTGGCTGGAGGATCTGGGAAAGCCGGACTTCGTTTCGGTCGTTCCCGGCAATCACGACGCCTATGTGCCCGGCGCCCTCAAGCGCGCCTATCGCGAATGGCATCCCTACATGCTGGGCGACCATGGGCTCGGGGCGGAGGCCAAGCACTTTCCCTATCTGCGCGTTCGCGGTCAGGTGGCGATCATCGGCACATCCAGCGCCGAGGCAACGGCACCGTTCTTCGCCACCGGCTCGTTCAAGCGGGGCCAGGCGCTGCGCACGGCCAAGCTGCTCGCCGAGGCCAAGGCGCGCGGCCTGTTCCGCGTCGTGATGATCCACCATCCGCCGATCTCCGGCGCGGCCGCCTGGTCGAAACGCCTCATCGGCAAGCAGTTCTTTTCTAAGGTCATCCACGATGCCGGCGCGGAACTGGTTCTGCACGGGCACACGCATCTCGACACGATCTACTGGCTGACCGGGCCGGACGGCGAGAAGGTGCCGGTGGTCGGCGTGCCGTCGGCCAGCCAGAACGCGGGAAGCGACAAGCCGCCCTCGCGATACAATCTCTTCGAGATCGAAGGCGGACCCGGCCATTGGTCGCTGACGCAGCGCGAGCGCGGCCTGAAACTCGACGGATCGGGGATCGACTGGATTCGCGAGCGCCAGCTCCTTTCCGACGGCACGGCGGTGAATGCGCATCCGCGCGAGGACGCCAAACCTGCCGGCGAGGCGTCGCTGGACGAGACCGGTCACCTGTCGGGCTGAAGCACCTCGGAGGATTGAGGCGAAGTCGCTTCGCATCTGAACGAGTCGGCGAAACTGGGAGTCAAAGCGTCTCGGCGACAATGGCCTTGCAGCGGGCGGCGGAAGGGTCGTAAGCCGCGCTGGCGCCCTGCCCGCCTCTCTCGCGAAAGCCTGATATGCGCCTGCCTCCTCTTGCCGCTCTTTCGGCCGGCCTTCTCGCCGCCTTCGTGGGTTTCGCCAGTTCCTTCTCCGTTGTGCTGCAAGGGCTGGTCGGCGTCGGCGCGACGGCGGAACAGGCGGCGTCCGGCATCATGGCGCTGTCGGTGGGCATGGGCGTATGCGGGCTGCTGGTGTCGCTGCGAACGCGCATGCCGATCTCCATCGCCTGGTCGACGCCGGGCGCGGCGCTTCTGGCCGGCGCCGGGTTGCCGGAGGGCGGTTTCGCCTCAGCGATCGGCGCCTTTCTTTTCGCGGCGGCGCTGGTGATCCTGGCGGGCCTCGTCAAGCCGATCGGCCGGACCATTGCGGCCATTCCCCTCTCGCTCGCCAACGCCATGCTGGCCGGCATCCTCCTGCCTCTCTGCCTCGCGCCCGTGAAGGCCGTCGCCGCGGCGCCGCTGGAGGGTCTCGCCATCGCCGCCGTGTGGTTCCTGGTCGGGCGGTGGAACCGTGTCCTTGCCGTGCCATCGGCGGCAGTCGCCACGTTTCTTCTGATCTATCTCCTTCATGCTGGGCCGAGCGGCGGTGCGCCGATCGTGCCCGATCCGATCCTCGTCATGCCCCATTGGTCGCTCTCGGCCATCGTGGGTCTCGGTCTGCCGCTGTTCCTCATCACCATGGCCTCGCAAAACATTCCGGGGCTTGCGGTGCTGAAGGTCAACGGATACGCGCCCGAGCCCGGCCCGCTCTTCACCGCGACGGGCGTCTTCAGCCTGTTCTGCGCGCCCTTCGGCGGGCATGCGGTCAATCTGGCGGCGATCACGGCGGCGATCTGCGCGGGCGACGAAGCCGGGCCGGATCGCGCCCGGCGCTGGTGGGCCGGCATCGTCTCGGGGCTCGCCTATATCGTCTTCGGACTGGCGGCGGGCTGGGCCACGGCCTTCGCAGCACAGGCGCCCGTCCTGATCCAGGCTATGGCAGGGCTGGCGCTGGTCGGCGCCTTCACCGGCGCGCTGGCAGGAACGATCGCGGAGGCACGAGATCGCGAAGCCGCCATCCTCTGCTTCCTGGTGACGGCGTCGGGCACCGCCTTCTTCGGCATCAGCGCCCCATTCTGGGGCTTGACGGTCGGAGGCATCGCGCTTCTGGCGACGCGGCTGCGGGCCTGACACGGGTATGCCACGGCCATCGATCAGGCCGTGACAATCAACGATTAGAAGAGCGGCGAACCGCGCGATGCGGCGATGGCCATGAGAAGGCCGACGCCCACCACAATACCGATCATCAGCCAGGACAAGGCGATCACGAAATCCGTGGACGGCGGGCGGGCCGGCAGTCGCAGCGGATCGTCGGAGGAGATGCTCACCGGCGCGGTCAACGTCGGCTGCGGGCGCTCGGGCTGCGCGAGGCGTGTGCCCAGCCCGTCGAAGGCGGCGAGCGCCTTGTCCCGCTCCACGATCCGCTCTGCAATGTAGTCCGTCACCCGATCGACGATGAAGCGCAGCTCGGGGGATTCGGCGAGCGTTAGCCGGCCGAGGCGGGTTTCGCGCACGAAGCGATAGGTGCGCCGGTCCCGACCCATCATCACATGGGCCGTCGCGTCGATCCAGAAACGCGGCTGGTTGCCGCTGCTCAAGGTGAAGTCGAACAGGTCGTCGTCGCTCGGCACGGCGTCGACGATGGGCTGGAGTTCGTCCACGAACATTTCCAGGCGAGCGCGATCGGCCTCGCGAATGTCCACCACGATGTCGGTGCGCTGAGCGGCGGCGATCTTGGCGGCGCGCACGGCGTCCGCCAGTCGCTTCGTTCCGTTCGTCACCGCCACAGCGGATTTGGCCTCGGCCATCTTGCCACCTCGACTGATCGGGCGACGGACCTTCATGGTCCGCCTCACACGACCCACCACCCCTAGCCGAGCAGGCTTTCGTGAAACCTGTCCCGAGCCGGGCCCGCCCGAAGGCAGGCCCGGCCCGCAGGCATCAGGGCGCGAGGACGCGATTGGCCGCCGATACGATCGCCTTCAGCGAGGCGGTCGTGGCGTTCTGGTCGATCCCGGCGCCGAAGACCCGGCCGTTTTCGTGCTCGATCTCCATATAGGCAATCGCGCTCGCGTTCGAGCCGCGCTGCAGCGAATGTTCGGAATAGTCCGCGACGCTCAGATCGAGACCGAGATGGCGGTTCAACGCATCGATGAACCCGTCGATGGCGCCGGTGCCCCGACCTTCGATGCGGATCTCCTTGCCGCCGTCGAGGATGGTCGCCTCCACCACACGGCTCGTGCGCTCGCCCTCCACCCGCGTGAAATGATCGACATAGCGCAGGCGCATGCCCGGCTGCTCGACATAGCGCTCGATGAAGCGATCGTAGATGCGCTTGACCGGCAGCTCGCGCCCTTCCTCGTCGGTGATCCGCTGAATGTCCTCGCGGAACTCGATCTGCAGGTTGCGCGGCAGGTTCAAGCCGTAGTCGGCCTGCAGGACATAGGCGATGCCGCCCTTGCCCGACTGCGAGTTGATGCGGATGATCGCCTCGTAGGAGCGACCGACGTCCTGCGGATCGATCGGCAGATAGGGCACTTCCCAGATCGGCGTGTTGGCCACCTTATGGGCCTTCATGCCCTTGTTGATCGCGTCCTGATGCGAGCCGGAGAAGGCGGTGTAGACGAGTTCGCCGACATAGGGATGCCGCTCGGGGATCGTCAGCTGGTTGCAGTACTCGTAGACGTCCTTGATCCGGTTGATGTCGGAGACGTCGAGTTCCGGGTCCACGCCTTGCGTGAACATGTTCAGCGCCAGGGTGACGAGATCGACATTGCCCGTGCGCTCGCCATTGCCGAACAAGGTGCCCTCGACGCGGTCGGCGCCGGCAAGCAGGCCCATTTCGGTGGCGGCGACGGCCGTGCCCCGGTCGTTGTGCGGGTGCAAGGACAGGAGGATCGTGTCGCGATTGTCGAGATTGCGGCTCATCCACTCGATCTGGTCGGCATGGATGTTGGGCGTCGACATTTCGACGGTCGCCGGCAAATTTAGGATCAGCTGGTTCTCGGCGGTCGGCTTCACCACCTCGGCGACGGCGTTGCAGATTTCCAACGCGAAATCGAGCTCGGTGCCAGTGAAGCTTTCCGGCGAGTATTCGAAGCGGAAGTCACCCCCCGCCTTGGCCGCCATGTCGGTGATCATCTTGGCCGCGTCCACCGCGATCTGGCGGATGCCGGCGCGGTCCTTGCCGAACACGACGCGGCGCTGCAACTCGCTGGTGGAATTATAGAAATGGACGATCGGGCGGCGCGCGCCCTCCAGGCTCTCAAAGGTGCGCGAGATCAACTCGGGCCGGCATTGGACGAGAACCTGCAAGGACACGTCGTCGGCCACGCCCCCCTCCTCCACGCACCAGCGCACGAAGTCGAAATCGGTCTGCGAGGCCGAGGGGAAGCCGATCTCGATCTCCTTGAAGCGCATCGCCTTCAGAAGCGCGAACATGCGCGACTTGCGATCGTGGCCCATCGGATCGACCAAAGCCTGGTTGCCGTCGCGCAGGTCCACCGAGCACCAGATCGGCGCCTTCTCGATGCGACGCGTCGGCCACTGCCGATCCGGCAGATCGACGGCGGGATAGGGCTGGTACTTGGTGGCGGCCTTCGCCATGACGGGAGAAGAAACGGACATCGGGATCACCTTGCTCGTTCGGCAAAGACGGGCGGCCGGAAGGCACGCAAAGCCGTCTTTCAAAGTTTCAGGAGGATGTAAAGCCGAAGAGACGGTGGGCGCTGGGCGCCGGCTCGACCGCCGGGCGCCCCTTCGTTAACGGGCCCGACGATCGCCAGTAAGCGCGAGAAGGCCGGGAAGAAGACGCGAGAATCCCTTGGCGGCGATGGCCGCGCTGGCGCCCTTGAAGGCGAAGGGGGATTCGATTCCGCTCATGCCCAGATGTGTGACGCCTCCCGCGGGGAAAAGCAAGACGCATCCCGAGGCGCATCCCGTTCCCAAACGCAAAAAGCCCGGCTCGAAAGCCGGGCTTTGGCGGGGCTGGTTGGCCCGATGGTCGGATTAGAAGCTGTCCGAACCCGGGACCAGGATCCGCGAGACGGCGGAAGCCGGGGTCGCACCGTTGTTGTAGACGCCCTTCGACACCGCGTTCAGATCGCGGGCCTCGTCGGCGTGCGTCGAAGCGCGCGAGCCGGGGATGATGCCTTCGTTGGCGCTAACGCCAGCGGGATAACCGAAGGAGCGGGTCTCGACCGTGGAAACAGTCGCGCCGCGAGCAGCAGCCTGGCCGACGATCACCGAGTTAGTGGCGTGGTCGGCCTGAACTTCCTCGTAGAAATCGGAGCCCGGGACCAGGCCGGCGGCCGAAGAAGCGCTCGAAAACGCAACAAGAGAAAGCACAGCAGCGGAGGCAAACGTAAAGATTTTCATAACTTTATTCCCCATAAAGGTTTCAACGACTGGCGGGGCTGACTTTTGTATTTCCAAGTCAGTCGCTTTATTTCCGCGTCGTTCGATGACCCTGATGTAGGCGGTTCCTGTCGCGGCTACGAGTAGCGGATTGCGAACAGTCCGTTCCAAAAGTAAGTTGCGCTTGCTATTGACCTTCCAATCGCACTGCACCAATCCCCGGCAAATCGCTTCGCAACCGCAAAAAGAAGGGGCAGCGAATGTCGCTGCCCCTTCAAAGCTTTAGGCTTTGTCGCGCTTTGTGACGCCTAAATGACGGGCACTCCGACCTGCTTGGCCTCTGCCTCAGGTTCGACATGAATGAGAACGCGGGCGTTCGCGAATTCGCCTTGGAGTGCGTCTTCGATCCGGTCGCAGATGACATGCGCGTCGCCGACGCTCATCGCGCTCGGCACGACCATGTGGAATTCGATGAAGATCGCCCTGCCTGCGATGCGCGTTCGCACGTCGTGGACCTCCAGCGCACCGATCCCATTGGTCGAAATGATATCGCGCACGCGCGTCTCGTCAGGCCCGTCCAACGCCTGGTCCATGAGGCCCGAAAGCGAGGCGGCGACGACCTTCCAGCCTTCGCGCAGAATGTTCAGCGCCACCAGCGCCGCCAGCAGCGGATCGAGGAAAAGCCATCCCGTGGCCTGCGCGACGAGAAGGCCGGCGAGCACGCCGACCGAGGTCACGACATCGGCCATGATGTGGCGACCATCGGCATCGAGCGCTGGCGAGCGATGCTCGCGCCCCTTGCGGATCAGAACCGAGGCCCAGAAGGCGTTGATCACGGTCGCGACGCCATTGATGCCGATGCCGAGCAGCGGCGCCTCGATGGCGCGGGGCTCGACATACGCGCCCCAGGCCTCGCGCAGGATCAGAAGCGCGGCGAGGACGATCAGCACCCCTTCCACCACGGCGGAGAAATACTCCGCCTTGGTGTGGCCGAACGGGTGGTCGGCGTCGGCCGGCTTGTAGGAGACCGTCACCGCCCAAAGGGCGATGAGGCCGGCGACGACGTTGACGATCGACTCCAGCGCGTCCGAGAACAGCGCGACGGAGCCCGTCACGAGATAGGCGAGATATTTGATCCCGAGCACGAGGCAGGCGATCGCGACGGTGATCGTCGCGGTGCGCTTGACCAGACGACCGCTGTCGTCGTCGCTCATGGTGACAGCCGCCGCGTTCATCGCGTCACGCCGCCGGGCCGCGCGTGCGCCGGGGCAGCTTGGCCACGACGTTCTCGATCATCTTCATGCCGGCATCTCCTCCGAGGCTCATGATGCTTTCGGGGTGGAACTGCACGGCCGCGACCGGCTCGTGCTTGTGCTCGAACGCCATGACAACGCCGTCCTCGGTTTCGGCCGTCACCTCGAACTCGCGCGGCAGGCGCACGGGATCGGCGAAGATCGAATGGTAGCGCCCGACCGTCACCTCCGACGGCAGCCCGGCGAAGATCGTGCCCGGCGAGGACACGCGAATGCGCGAGGGCTTGCCGTGAACCGGCACATGCAGCGTGCGCAGCGTGCCTCCATAGCTTTCCGTCAGCGCCTGCAGCCCGAGGCAAACGCCGAAGATCGGCGCGTTCCGCTTGCGGGCGAGCGCGATCGTGCCTCGGCAGTCGAAATCGTCGGGCTTGCCGGGGCCGGGCGAGAGAACCACGAGATCGGGCGCGACGCGGTCGAAGATCTCCTCCGGCACGGGCGTGCGCACCGTCGTCACCTCGGCGCCGGTCTGGCGGAAGTAGTTGGCGAGCGTGTGGACGAAACTGTCCTCATGATCCACCAGGAGGATGCGAACGCCCTCCCCGACCTTCGGGCGTTCTCCCGTGGTCCCGGCGGCCTGCGGCGTGCCGGCTTCGCGAATGGCGGAAATCAGCGCCGAGGCCTTGAGCTCGGTCTCGGCCTCCTCCTCCTCCGGGTTGGAATCGTAGAGAAGCGTCGCGCCGGCCCGCACCTCGGCGATGCCGCCATTGAGGCGAATGGTGCGCAGCGTCAGGCCGGTGTTCATGTCACCGTTGAAATGCAGCATGCCGACCGCCCCGCCGTACCAGGCGCGGGCGCTCTTCTCGTTCTCCTCGATGAAGCGCATGGCCCAAAGCTTGGGCGCGCCCGTCACCGTCACCGCCCACGCATGGCTCATGAACGCGTCCATCGCGTCCATGCCCTCGCGCAGCCGACCCTCGATATGGTCAACAGTGTGGATCAGGCGCGAGTACATCTCGATCTGTCGCCGGCCGATGACACGCACCGAGCCCGGTTCGCAGACACGGCTCTTGTCGTTGCGATCCACGTCGGAGCACATGGTCAGCTCCGACTCGTCCTTCTTGGAATTCAAGAGCTTCAGGATCTGCTCGGAATCCGAGATCGCGTCCTCGCCGCGCCGGATCGTGCCGGAGATCGGGCATGTCTCGACCCGGCGCCCCGACACGCGCACGAACATTTCCGGGCTCGCGCCGATCAGGAACTCGTTGCCGCCGAGATTGATGAAGAAGGAATAGGGCGAGGGATTGATCGCCTTCAGCCGCCGCGAAATCGCGGAGGGGCGGCTGTCCACCCGCTCGTAGAAGGTCTGGCCCGGCACGACCTCGAACAGGTCGCCGCGCATGAACTTATCCTTGGCACGGCGCACGAGCGAGGCGTATTCGCCCGGCTTGTGATCGCCCCGCTCGGGCGTGTGGTTGGCCGGCAGGAAGGGCGCAGGCGCGCCGCCGCCTTCGAGCCCTTCGGTGGAGTGCCCGTCCTTCTCGAACTCATAAGCCTCGACATAGGCCCGGGCGGAATAGTGATCCACCATCAGGATCTCGTCCGGCAGGTAGAGAACGAGATCGCGCCTGCTATCGCCGCGCGCCAGCGTTTCCTTCACCGGGTCGAACTGGAAGGCGAGGTCGTAGCCGAAGGCGCCGTAGAGGCCGAGATCGCTGTCGGCATCCGACTTGAACAGCGTGGTAATGGCGCGCAGCACGGAGAACACCGTGGGCATGCGCGAGCGCTCTTCCTCGGTAAAGGCGCGCGAGGGCAGCGCCACCACGAGGTCGAGCCGATCTTCGCCGGGGGTCGTCACGGCAATGTCCTCGTGACCCTTCAAGGCCTCGGCGACGAAGCCGAGGATCACGCGCCCGCGCGGGTTCAGCGCCTCGATGCGCACGTTTCGGCCGGACGAGGTCAGCGCCAGTGGCGGATCGACGATCGCCGTGTCCCAGCGCGTGTAGCGGCCGGGATACTCGTAGTTTGAGGAGAAGACCGCACCCCGGCTATTGTCGAGCCGGTCGACATAGGGCTCGATGGCCCCGGCGTAATCGACGTCGCGGCGACGTCGCGTTACCGTCACCCCGCCTTCGGTCTCATATCGGAACGCGCCGTCGGCGGCGGTTTCGAGGGTCATGACTCCACTCCTTGTTAGAAGCACCGGCCCTCGCGGCCCTTTTTCAAGCAAAAAGGCCGCCGGGGGTCCCGGGGCGGCCTTTGTTTTCGAACAGACGCACGTGTTCGCAAGCCGCCTAGGAGCGGGTCTGCCACCACTTGCCGATGTTGAGCGCGTTCGTCATGGTCAAAGACCTAGCTCAGAGCCCGGCCGATCGCAACGGAAAATCGGCTCAAACCCTTATTTGCCAGTGCTTCGCAATTGCGCGGCTTGGCTCAACGACTTAAGCCTTGGCCGCCGCCAGAAGCGCGTCGTCGATCTGGCCGGCGCGGGTGTAGGCGGGGCGCTCAGTAAGGCGCGCGGCATAGGCCTCGAAGGCCGGCCGCTTGTCGATCGAGCCGAAGCGCAGCCCCCAAAGGACGTGGCTGCCGACATAGACGTCGGCGGCGGAAAAGCGATCGCCGGCGATGTAGTCGCCGCCATTCGACACGGCGTATTCCAGCGCGTCCATCACCGTCTCGTAGCGGCCATAGCCGACCATGCGGGTCTGCTCGTCCGACACCGCGACGCCGAGCGCGCGGTTGACGACCGCGGCTTCCAGCGGGCCGGCGGCGAAGAACATCCAACGGTAATAGGCGGCGCGCGCCCGACCGCGCTGCGGCACGAGGGCGACTTCGGGAAACGTGTCGGCGAGATAGCAGCAGATCGCCGCGACTTCGGTCACCACGGCCTCGCCATGCACGATGGCGGGCACCTTGCCCATCGGATTGATGGCGAGATAATCCGCCGACTTCATGTCGCCGCCATAGCCGAGAACGCGCGTCTCGTAGGAAGCGCCGACCTCCTCCAGCATCCAGCGGACCATGCGGCCGCGCGACATCGGGTTGGTGTAGAAGATGAGGTCCTCGGCCATGGGGCATCCTTCGCGTTGACGACATGCCGGCCCTGCCGGCCGGCCCCAACCCCATAGCCCGAACTTGCAACGTCAGCGCGGCAGAACATCGCCCGGCGCAATACGGGAGCGCCCCGCCAACGGGAGCGCCCCCTTGGCCCACTGTCAGAGATTGGGCAGTCCGTGCGTGCGCGGATCGTTGACCATCGGCGAATAGAGCGCGCCGTCGGAGGCGGAGAAGACGTCGTTGAGGCTGGGATTGGCAACCGGCTTTTCCGACATGACCTGCACGGGTCGGGTCGCCTGCGTTGGCGTGCGCTCCACCACCGGATGGACAGCGCGATGGAGCGGATGGTGGGTCGTCTGGGTTGCCGCCATGGCGCCCGAGGCGCCGAGGACGGAGGTGGCCAGCACGAGGGCGGCGGATAGTTTGGGGGACATGATCTCAGCTCCTTGATCTCGTTCGGCGCGCACGAGAGTCCCAGGCGGCACGAGGGCCGGGTCGTATCGAACCCGGCGGTCGGAGGCATCGAGGGTTGCGCCGGTGGACAGGTTGCACCTGCGACAAACCGTCCACCAGTTACAAGAGTGTCATGAAACCGAATTCATCTTTCGGCTCGCGCCGCCCTAGAACAGCCCCTCCACGCGCCCTTCCCGGTCGAGAAAGATGCGCTCGGCGGCGGGGTGGCGGGGCAGGCCGGGCATCGTGAGGATGTCGCCGCAGATCGCGACGACGAAGCCTGCGCCGGCAGCCAGACGCACCTCGCGGACATGGACGATGTGGTCGCTCGGCGCGCCGAGCAGCGCGGGGTCGGTGGAGAAGGAATACTGCGTCTTCGCCATGCACACGGGCAACCGGCCATAGCCGTCCGCCTCGAAACTCTCCAGCATGCGAAGCACGGCCGGCTCGGCCGTCACCGCCGCGCCGTGATAGATGTCCTTCACCACGGTTTCGATCTTGCCGAGAAGGCTGGTCTCGTCGGTGTAGATCGGCTTGAAGCGCGCGCGGCCGGAATCGGCCAGCAGCGCCACCTTCTCCGCCAGTTCCTCGGCGCCGGCCGAGCCTTGCGCCCAATGGCGGCAGAGCACGGCCTCGACGCCTGCCTCAGCGGCGGCCACGCGCACCGCCTCGATCTCGGCCTCCGTGTCCGTGCCGAAATGGTTGATCGCGACGATCGCCGGCACGCCGAAGGAAATGCAGTTGCCGACATGGCGCTTCAGGTTGACCGCGCCGCGCCGCACGGCCTCGACATTCTCGGCCGACAAGTCTGCCTTGGCGACGCCGCCATTCATCTTCAGCGCCCGCACGGTGGCGACGATCACGGTCACGGCCGGCTTCAGGCCCGCCTGCCGGCATTTGATGTCGAAGAACTTCTCGGCGCCGAGATCGGCCCCGAAGCCGGCCTCCGTCACCACATAGTCGGCGAGCTTCAGCGCGGCGCGCGTCGCCACGACAGAGTTGCAGCCATGGGCGATGTTGGCGAAGGGCCCGCCATGGACGAAGGCGGGATTGTTCTCCACCGTCTGCACGAGATTGGGCAGCATCGCGTCCTTGAGCAGCGCCGCCATGGCGCCATCGGCCTGGAGATCTCGCGCCGTGACGCGCGACTTGTCCGGGCGATAGCCCACGACGATCCGCCCGAGCCGCTCCTGCAGATCGTCGAGATCGGCCGCAAGGCAGACGATGGCCATGATCTCGGAGGCGACGGTGATGTCGAAGCCCGATTCGCGCGGCAGGCCGTTGGCCGGGCCGCCCAGCGACTGCACCATGTCGCGCAGCGCTCGGTCGTTCATGTCCAGCACGCGGCGCCAGACGATGCGGCGCGGGTCGAGCCCGAGCGCGTTGCCCCAGTGGAGATGATTGTCGACCATGGCGGCCAGCAGGTTGTGCGCCGTGGTGATGGCGTGGAAATCGCCGGTGAAATGAAGGTTGATGTCCTCCATCGGAATGACCTGCGCATAGCCGCCGCCCGCCGCTCCGCCCTTCTGCCCGAAGCAGGGGCCGAGCGAAGGCTCGCGCAGGCAGATCGCGGCGCGCTTGCCGATGCGGTTCAGCCCGTCGCCAAGCCCGACGGTCGTCGTGGTCTTGCCCTCGCCGGCCGGCGTCGGGTTGATCGCGGTAACGAGAATAAGCTTGCCGTCGGGCCGATCGCTGAGAGTCTCAAGGAACTCGCCGTCGAGCTTGGCCTTGTCGCGGCCGTAGGGAATGATCGCCTCGGCGGGAATGGCGAGCCGCGCCGCGATCTCGGCGATCGGCTTCTTGTGGGCGGCGCGGGCGATGGCGATGTCGGACAGGGGCTCGGCCACGAGAATAGGCTCCATGCTGGCACGGCCCCGCTCAGAAGGGCCGGCGCCACCATACGAAGGGCGGCGCCGGGCGCAAGCTGGGGAGGATACTATCCCCGGGAGTTCAATCGCCGCCGGACGCGATCAGGCTGGCATTGCCGCCGGCCGCCGCGGTGTTGGTGGAGACGACCTGCTCGCGCACGAAGCGCGCGAGATAGTTCGGCCCGCCCGCCTTCGGGCCGGTGCCCGACAGGCCCGAGCCGCCGAAGGGCTGCGAGCCGACGATGGCGCCGATCATGTTGCGATTGACGTAGACATTGCCGACCGTCAGCCGCTCCTTGACGAAGCGGATCGTCTCATCGATGCGCGAATGAACGCCGAGCGTCAGGCCGAAGCCAGTCATGTCCACGGCGTCGCAGACCTTCTCCAGCTCGCCCGCCTTCCAGCGCACGACATGCAGGATCGGGCCGAACACCTCTTGGGTCAGCGACGCCGCCCGGTCGAGCTCCACAATGGTCGGCGCGAACCAATGGCCGCTTGCGGCAAGCCCGGCGGGCAGCTTGCCCTCGAAGCGGATATTCTGCCTCGCTCGCATCTCTGCGACATGGGCGGTCAGCATGTCCTTCTGCGCGCCGTCGATCACCGGGCCGACATCGGTTTCGAGATCGGCGGGGTCGCCGACATGCAGTTCCGCCGCCGCGCCCTCGATCATCGCCAGCATCCGGTCCGCGACATCGGCTTGCACGAAGAGCAGCCGCAGCGCGGAGCAGCGCTGGCCGGCGGATCGGAAGGCGGAGCGCACGACATCGTCCGCCACCTGCTCGGGCAGAGCGGTCGCGTCCACGATCATGGCGTTCATGCCGCCGGTCTCGGCGATCAGCGGCGCGATCGGCGCGTTGCGGGCGGCAAGCGCCCGGTTGATGGCGAAGGCCGTCTCGGTGGAGCCGGTGAAGGCGACGAGCGCCGTCGCGGGATGAGCCACCAGCGCGGCGCCGGCCTCGCCGTCGCCCGGCGCGAGATGCACGATGTCCTTGCCGAAGCCCGCCTCGTGCAGGAGATCGACCGCGCGCTTGGCGATGAGCGGCGTCTGCTCGGCGGGCTTGGCGATCACCACATTGCCGCCGGCCAGCGCCGCCGCAACCTGCCCGAGGAAGATCGCCAGCGGGAAGTTCCAGGGCGAGATACAGACGGCGACGCCGCGCGAGCGGTAGATCAGCCGGTTCTCCTCACCGGTCGGCCCCGGCAGGGCGACGGGCTGAGCCAGAAGCCGCTCGGCCTCGGCGGCATAGAAGCGGCAGAAATCCACGGCCTCGCGGATCTCAGCAATGCCGTCGTCCAGCGTCTTGCCGGCCTCGCGGGTGAGAAGAGCCAGGAACTCCCCTTCCCGCGCTTCCAGAAGATCGGCGGCGCGGCGAAGCTGCGCGGCGCGCGTCGTGGCGGGCACGGCCTCGGCCGCGCGCACGGCAGCCTTCGCACGCTCCACCAGGGCGGTCGCGCCCTTGGCGGTGATGAAACGGCTCGTGCCGATGGTGGCGCCGTCCACCGGCGAACGGATGTCGGCGGGCTCGCGCGCCTCCAGCCCGCTGGCGGGATCGGCCGCGAGACCGGCGAGCCTGGCGCCGTCGCGCGCCTTGACGAGGGCCGCCAGCGCCCAGCGGTCACCGAACTCGGTGCCCTTGGAATTTCGGCGCGCGCCGAACAGTTCGTTCGGCAGGACGACGCCGCCATGGCTCACACGCCCGTTCCGCAGCATGTCGGCGGGGTGGGTCAGGAGTTCGTCCACCGGCACCTTCACGTCGCCGACCTTGGCGACGAAGGAGGAATTGGCCCCGTTCTCCAGAAGGCGGCGCACGAGATAGGCGAGAAGATCGCTATAGCCGCCGACGGGCGCATAGATGCGGCAGGAGATCTCGCCCTTCGTGTCCTCGCGCAGCGCCTCGTAGAGCGACTCGCCCATGCCATGCAGACGCTGGAACTCGAAGCCCGAACGGTCCGGCCCTGCCATTTCCAGAATGTTGGCGACGGTCAGCGCGTTGTGCGTGGCGAACTGCGGATAAAGGCGGGCCCGACGCTGCAGAAGCTCGTTGGCGCTGGCGAGATAGGACAGGTCGGTGGCGGGCTTAACCGTATGGACGGGAAAGCCGGCCAGCCCCTTTTCCTGCGACTGCTTGATCTCCGAATCCCAATAGGCACCCTTCACGAGGCGCACC
This sequence comes from Aureimonas sp. AU40, assembly GCF_001463785.1. Lineage (NCBI taxonomy): Bacteria > Pseudomonadati > Pseudomonadota > Alphaproteobacteria > Hyphomicrobiales > Aurantimonadaceae > Aureimonas > Aureimonas sp. AU40. Next base: position 101,821 of record NZ_BBWL01000010.1, on the reverse strand, counting down.
ATCATGCGGATGCCGGCCTTCTCCGCCACGGCGTCGAGATGCCGGATCAGCGGCAGCACGCGCTTGCCATAGGCTTGGATCGCGAGACCGAAGCCGATCCAGCCGTCGAACTGGACCTTCTCGACCACGGCCTCGATCACGTCCACCGAGAGTTCCAGCCGCTCGGCCTCCTCAGCGTCGATCGTGAAGTTCAGGTCGTAGGACCGGGCGCGATTGGCGAGATCGACCACGAGCGGCACGAGCTCGCGCATCACGGTCTCGCGGTGGGTCGGGTGGTAGCGCGGATGCAGCGCCGAGAGCTTGACCGAGATGCCGGGGCGATCGGGCAGCGCCTTGTTGCCGGCGCGCCGCCCGATCGCCTCGATCGCGTCGGCGTAGGATTTGAAGTAGCGCTCGGCGTCGCGCTGGGTTCGCGCACCCTCGCCGAGCATGTCGTAGGAATAGCGATAGCCCTTTTTCTCGAAGCCGCGCGCGCGCTCCAGCGCGTCCTCGATCGTCTCGCCCAGCACGAACTGCCGGCCGAGAAAGCGCATGGCCTGGCGCGTCGCAGTGCGCACGGCCGGGGCGCCGACGCGCTTGACCAGCGACTGGACGATGCCCGACGGCGTCTCGTGCGGGCGGATGATGCGGGCCGAGAGGCCGAGCGCCCAGGCGGAGGCCGCCATCATCTTCTGGTCGACGATCGGCTCGCGATTGGCCCAGTCGCCCGCGCCGATCTTATCCTCGATCAGCCGATCCTGCGTCTCGGTGTCGGGCACGCGCAGCAGCGCTTCGGCCAGCACCATGAGGGCGAGGCCCTCGCGGGTGGACAGGCCGAACTCGCGCATGAAGTCTTCCACCGCGCCGATGCCGCCGGTGCGCGAGCGAATGCTCTCGATGTAACGGCGCGCCCGCGCCTTAACCGCGGCGTCGTCCACCGGAAAGGCTTCACAGGCCTTCAGGAGGGCGGCGACGGCATCGCGGTCGCTCGGGGAATAGGGGGCGGAAAAGGGCGCGAGGCTCATGAAAACCGGGGCTCCGTCGGCGGGGATGATCGCGGCGGACCCTATCAAATCGCCGGCTTTCTTTCCCGTCGATTATGGCCTTCAATACTGAGAGATTCGAAGCGATCGGGGCATTAGACGATGGAAAACATGGCGCTGGACGAGAAGGACCGAAATATCCTCCGCGCGCTCCAAACCGATGCGCGCCTTTCCACGGTGGATCTGGCGGCGCGCGTCCACCTCTCGGCGACGGCGGTGGCCGCGCGCGTCAAGCGGCTGACCGAGGACGGGTTCATTCTCGGCCATCACGCCCGTCTGTCGCCCGACAAGCTCGATCGCGGATTGGTGGTGTTCGTCGAGGTAAAGCTGGACCGCACGAGTGAGGACGTGTTCACCGAGTTCGGCCGCGCCGCCAAGGCCAATGCCGACATCATGGAATGCCACATGGTGGCGGGCGGCTTCGACTATCTCCTGAAGGCGCGGGTGAAGGACATGGCGGCCTATCGCGCCTTCCTCGCCAAGGCGCTGCTGGAGCTTCCCGGCATCCGGGAAACCCACACCTATGCGGTGATGGAGGAGATCAAGAGCACCACCGCCCTGCCTGTGTGAGAAAGCCGCCGCCCGTTGGGGCAGCGGCCTCGATGTCAGGCGGCGGAGGCGGCGCGTGCCGCCATGCGGGCGCGGATGCTTTCGATGTCGGCGCGCGGCGTCGAGGCGAAGAGCTTGCGCGTGTACTCGTGGCTCGGCGCGGCGAAGACCTCGTCGCGCGTTCCGTATTCCACCACCTCGCCGTAATACATCACCATCACCTTGTCGGCGATGTAGCGCACCACCGACAGGTCGTGGCTGATGAAGACATAGGTGAGACCTAGCTCGTCCTGCAGATCGGCCAGGAGGTTCAGGATCTGCGCCTGCACCGAAAGGTCGAGAGCCGAGACCGGCTCGTCCAGAACGAGAAGGCTGGGGTTCAGCATCAGCGCGCGCGCGATGGCGATGCGCTGGCGCTGGCCGCCGGAGAACATATGCGGGTAGCGGTTGAAGTGCTCGGGGCCGAGGCCGACCTTGACCAGCATGGCCATGGCCTTCTCGCGGCGCTGGGCCGCCGACATCTTGGTGTTGAGGAGCAGCGGCTCGGTCAAGACGTCGCCGATCTTCTGGCGCGGATTGAGCGAACCGTAGGGGTTCTGGAAGACGATCTGCACCTTGCGGCGCATCTCGGCCGTCACGCCCTTGGCGACATCCATCGGCTGGCCGTCGATCTGCAGCGAGCCGGCGGTCGGCGCGTCGATCAGGGTCAGCATCCGCGCCAGGGTGGACTTGCCGCAGCCCGATTCGCCGACGATCGCCAGCGTCTGGCCGCGGTCCACCGAGAAGCTGACGCCCTTCACGGCGTGAACGGTCTTGGCCGGGGCGAAGAGCCCACGCGCCACATGATAGTCGCGCTTGAGACCACGCGCTTCTAGAACCGCGCTCATCGCATTCCCTCCAGCGCCATGACATCGCCCACGGTCGGCAAGCGGTCGCCCGTGGCGTTCTCCGGCAGGGCCGAGAGCAGCGCGCGCGTATAGGGGTGTTTCGGCGCCTCGAACAAGGAGAGCACGTCGGCCTCTTCCATCTTGCGGCCCTTGTACTGCACGACGACGCGGTGCGCCGTTTCGGCGACGACGCCCATGTCGTGGGTGATCATGATGAGACCCATGCCGTGCTCGCGCTGGAGACCGACGAGCAGGTCGAGGATCTGCTTCTGAATCGTCACGTCCAGCGCCGTGGTCGGCTCGTCCGCGATCAGGAGCTTGGGATTGCAAGCGATGGCCATGGCGATCATCACGCGCTGGCACTGGCCGCCCGACATCTGATGCGGATAGGCCGACAAACGCGAGACCGGATCGGGAATGCCGACCGCTTCCAGAAGCTCGACCGCCCGCTTCCGGCGCTCTGACCGGCCGAGGCCGAGATGAAAGCGCAGCGTCTCGGTCAACTGGAAGCCGACCGTGAAGCACGGGTTGAGGCTCGCCATCGGCTCCTGGAAAATCATCGAGATGTCGCGGCCGATGAGCTGGCGCCGCTCACGGCTCGAAAGCGTGCGCATGTCGCGCCCGTCGAACTGCATGCGGTCCGCCGTGACGGTCGCCGTCTTGGGCAGGAGGCCCATGGTCGCCAGCATGCCGACCGACTTGCCGGAGCCGGACTCGCCGACGATGGCGAGCACTTCGCCCTTCTCGACATGGATGTCGATCCCGTCCACGGCCTTGAACGGCCCGCTGGCGGTGTCGAAGCTGACGGTGAGATTGCGGATTTCGAGAAGCGACATGGGCTCAGCTCCGGCGCATCTTGGGGTCGAGCGCATCGCGCAGACCGTCGCCGACGAGATTGATGGCGAGAACCGTGACGAGGATGGCAAGGCCCGGCAAGGTTACCACCCACCAGGCGCGCAGGACGAACTCGCGCGCCTCGGCCAGCATTGTGCCCCATTCCGGCGTCGGAGGCTGAGCGCCCAGACCCAGGAAGCCGAGCGCCGCCGCATCCAGAATGGCGCTGGAGAAGGACAGCGTCGCCTGCACGATCAGCGGACCCAGGCAGTTGGGCAGGATAGTCTTGAACATGAGCCGCAGCGGGCCGGCGCCGACCACCCGCGCCGCCACGACATATTCCCGCTCCTTCTCGGCCATGACCGAGGCGCGCGTCAGGCGCACGAAATGCGGCTGGAGCACGAGGGCGATGGCGATCATCGCGTTGGTGAGGCCGGGCCCAAGGATCGCGACGAGCACGAGAGCGAGAAGCAGCGACGGGAAGGCCAGGATCACGTCCATGACGCGCATGATGACCGTGTCGACCCAGCCCCGGAAATAACCGGCGACGAGGCCGACCACGACGCCGGTCGACACGGCGAGGATCACCACGACCACGCCGATGAAGAGCGAATATTGCGCGCCGAAGAGAAGGCGCGAGAGCACGTCGCGGCCGACCGCGTCGGTGCCGAGCAGGAAGGCCGCCTGTCCCCCCTGCTGCCAGACCGGGGGCACGAGCAGCGCCGCGCGGTTCTGCGCCGTCGGGTCGTAGGGCGCGATCAGCGGGGCCAGAATGGCGAGAAGAACGATCAAGGCGAAGACGACGAGACCCGCCACCGCGCCGCGATTGACCGAGAAATAATACCAGAACTCGCGCAGCATCTGCCGGCGACCGCTCGAAGGCGGCGCATGGTCCGGCATGTTGGACCCGACACCCGCTTCGGCCTGTTGAGCTTCGATATGAGACATCCGAGCCTCTCCTTATCGCGCGCGGACGCGGGGGTTGATGAGGCCGTAGAGGAGATCGACCGCGAGATTGACGACCATCACGACCAGCGCGATCAGGAGCAGGCCGCCCTGCACCACGGGATAGTCGCGCCGGAACACGCTATCGACCATCCATTTGCCGATGCCGGGCCAGGAGAAGATCGTCTCGGTCAGGATCGCGCCCGCCATCATGACGCCGATCTGAAGGCCGATCGTGGTGATGACCGGGATCAGCGCGTTGCGCAGAGCGTGGATGCCGATGACGCGGTTCGGCTTCAAGCCCTTGGCGCGCGCGGTGCGGACATAGTCCTCGCTCAAGACTTCCAGCATGGCCGAGCGGGTCTGGCGCGCGATGACGGCCAGCGGGATCGTCGCCAGCACGATGCTCGGCAGGATGAGATGGCTGAAGGCGGAGGCGAAGGCGCCTTTCTGGCCGGACAGAAGACTGTCCACCAGCATGAAGCCGGTCACTTGCGGGAAGAAGTACATCAGCGAGATGCGGCCCGAAACGGGCGTCCAGCCGAGTGTTCCCGAAAAAAAGATGATGAGGAGCAGGCCCCACCAGAAGATCGGCATGGAATAGCCGACCAGCGCCGTGCCCATGATGCTCTGGTCGATCCACGAGCCGCGCTTCACCGCGGCGAAGACGCCGGCGGGAACGCCGATCAGGACGGCGAGCAGGATCGCGACGAGCGACAGTTCGACGGTGGCCGGAAACAGCGTCAGGAACTCGGTGAGCACGGGACGCCGGGTGACGAGCGAGGTGCCGAAGTCTCCGTGCAGGAGCCGAACGACATAGTCCATGAACTGGATCGGCAGCGGCTGGTCGTAGCCGAGAGCCGCCGTCAGCTGCGCGTGGCGCTCGGGCGTGATGCCGCGCTCGCCCGCCATGAGCGTGACGGGATCGCCCGGCAGAAGCCGGATGAAGGAAAAGGCGACGAGAGCGACGCCCACGAAGGTCGGCACGAGAATGCCGAAACGAGCCATAAGAAATCGGAACATTTGGGGCGCTCTATACGGTTCTGCAGCCGCGCGTCAAAGCATCGGTTTGAATCGGCGGCATAAAACAGACTTTTGACCAAAAGGAAAAGGGGCGGCTTCTGCCGCCCCTTCCCTCCCGCGCGGTGAATCGCGCTTAGTCCTTCAGATCGACGCCGTCGAACGTGTAGTCGCCGAGCGGGCTCTGCACGAAACCCGTGACGTTGGAGCGCATCGGGACATAGACCACCGAGTTGGCGATCGTGGCCCAGGGCGCCTGCTGCTTGAAGACGACCTGCGCCTGCTCGTAGAGCTTGGCGCGGTCTTCCTGCTTGGGAGCGCGCTTGGCAGCCTGCACCAGCTTCTCGTACTCCTCGTTGCAGAAGGCCGCAGCGTTGCTCGACGTGCCGACGGAGTCGCAGCTAAGCAGTGTGGCGAGGAAGTTGTCGGGATCGCCATTGTCGCCGGTCCAGCCGAGCAGGATGGCGCCGTCATGGTTCACGTCGGCGGCGCGCTTGAGATACTCGCCCCACTCGTAGGTGACGATCTCGACCTTCACACCGATCTTGGCGAGGTCGGACTGCATGAGTTCGGCCATGCGCGAGGCGTTCGGGTTGTAGGGGCGCGACACGGGCATGGCCCAGATCTTCATCGAAAGATCCTTCACGCCGGCCGCTTCCAGAGCCTTCTTGGCGCCTTCCGGATCGTAGGCGTCGTCCTTCAGCGAGTCGTCGTAGCTCCACATGGTCGGCGGGATCGGCGACGTCGCCTTCTGGCCGGCACCCTGGTAGACGGCCTCGATGATGGCGTCCTTGTTGATCGCCATGTTCAGCGCGCGGCGGACTTCCGGCTTGTCGAAGGGCGCCTGCTTGGTGTTGTAGGCGAGATAGCCGATGTTGAGGCCTTCCTGCTCGGAGACCGTCAGCTCGGAATTAGCCTGGAGCGCCGGCACGTCGGCCGGATTGGGATAGGCCATCAGCTGGCATTCGTTCGCCAGGAGCCGCTGCTGGCGAACCGAAGCGTCCTTGGTGATGGCGAAGATGAGATCGTCGATCGGCTGCTTGCCGCCCCAATAGTCGGCGAAAGCCTGGTAGCGGATCACCGCGTCCGGCTGGTAGGCGACGAAGCGGAACGGACCGGTGCCGATCGGCGCCTGGTTGAACTGCGCCTGGTTGCCGGTCTCTGCCAGCTTGTCGGCATATTCCTTCGAGACGATCGACGCGAAGGGCATGGCGATGTTGGCGATGAACGGCGCGTAGGGCTGGTTCAGCGTGAAGCGGACGGTCAGATCGTCCACCTTCTCGATTGACTTCACGAAGTCGGGCATCGACATGGACGTGTAGTATTCCCAGGACGCGCCGGGAACATACTGATTCCAAGGATTGCTCTTGTTGCCTTGGCGGTCGAACGAGAACACGACGTCGTCAGCGTTCAGGTCGCGCGTCGGCGTGAACGTGTCGTTCGAATGGAACTTGACGCCCGGGCGCAGCTTGAACGTGTACTGCAGGCCGTCGGGCGAGACTTCCCAGCTCTCGGCGAGGCCCGGCTCGGTCTCGGTCGTGCCCTTCTTGAATTCGGCCAAGCGGTTGTAGACCGGATGGGCCGAGGCGTCGAAGGTCTGACCGGCAGTGTAGAGGCCGGGGTCGAAGCCCTCCGGCGAGCCTTCCGAACAGAAGACGAAGGTCTTGGCCGAAGCGGCCGAACCGAGCGCAAGAACGATCGCTGTCGCGGCCAACAGCTTCTTCGCCAGTTTCATCAGTGCGTTCTCCCATGAACGTCGAGGTGGCAGCATTGCCACCGGAAGACGGCATGGAGACCGCAAATCAATTTATGTGCAAGGTCACAATTTGACCATTCACTCAAAAACTATCGTGGGCGCCTGCGCGACCGATGCCGAAACGCCCTCGATCGAGGCCAGGACGCGCGCGGCGATGTCGCGATAGACCTGCGCATGCGGCCCGTCCGGCTCGCCAGCCACCACCGGGCACCCCGCATCCGAGCTTTCGCGAATCGCCATTTCCAGCGGGACCTCACCCAGGAACGGCACGCCAAGGCGCTCGGCCTCCGCCTTCGCGCCGCCATGGCCGAAGATGTCGTAGCGGCGGCCCGTGTCGGGGGCGACGAAGTAGCTCATGTTCTCGACGATCCCGAGCACGGGCACCTCGACCTTGCGGAACATGGCCAGGCCCTTTCGCGCGTCGATGAGCGCGAGATCCTGCGGCGTCGAGACAATGACCGCGCCGGCCAGCGGCACGGACTGCGCCATGGTCAGCTGCGCGTCGCCCGTGCCGGGCGGCATGTCGACAACCAGCATGTCGAGTTCGCCCCAATCGACCTCACGAAGCATCTGCGTCAGCGCCGACATGACCATCGGGCCGCGCCAGATCATCGGCGTTTCCTCCTCCACGAGGAAGCCCATCGACATGGCTTTCAGCCCATAGGCCTCCAATGGCACCATGGTCCGCCCGTTGCGCGTTTCCGGCTTGCCCGACAGGTGCAGGAGACGCGGCACGGAGGGGCCGTAGATGTCGGCGTCGAGCAGACCGACCTTCATGCCCAGCGCCGAGAAGGCCAGCGCCAGATTGACCGCCGTGGTGGACTTGCCGACGCCGCCCTTGCCGCTCGCCACCGCGATGATGCGGCGAATGCCGGGAATGTCGGGCCGCACCGGGCGCGGCGGAGCGGGAGGCGCGGGCATCGCAGCACCACCAGGGCGCGGGCGCGGATGGTGGCGGGGCTGCGGCGCTGTCGGTTGCGGTCGGGCCGCGGGCGCCGGGCGTGCGGCGATGCCCGCGCCCTTGCGTTCGGCCGTCAGCGCGATCATCGCCGTGTCGATCCCTTCGATCTCGGTGACGCGGCGCTCGGCTTCCTGGCGAAAGCCCTCGAAGCGCTCCGCCTCGCTGGCCGCGACGCTCAAGGAGAAGAAGGCCTTCCGGTCGGCGACGAAGATCTCCGACACCATGCCGCGCGTCACCACGTCCTCTCCCCCATCCGGCACCGGGATCGAGCGCAGGACGTCGAGAATGTCGGTCTTCAGGGCGTCGGACATGGAAACTCCGTCGGGGGTGAGCGGCTCTGCGCCGTTCCGCTTCCTTTGCCGTTGAGATAGTTCATTCTCTCCCGATTGGGGAGGCCATACGGGCCGAGCGAGGGGAAAATGACCGGGACTCCAGAACGCGAGGCGCGGGCGACCGAGCCCTATCTCACCGCCGACGATGAGGCGCGCGCCATGGCGCGAACACTCGCGGCGGAGGCTCGGACCGGCGCGCTTGCCACGCTGGATGCGACGGACGGGTTGCCGCTTGCGACGCGGGTCGGCGTGGCGCGCGAGCCCGGCGGCGACATGCTGATGCTTCTGTCCGATCTGTCGGACCATACGAAGGCCCTTCGCGCCCACCCCGCCGCCTCCATGCTCCTGGGATCGGTCGGCAAGGGCGATCCGCTGGCGCAGCCGCGCCTCACGCTGCGCGGCGACGTATCACGGATCGAGCCCGGGGCGATGGACCACGCGGCCGCCCGCGCACGCTATCTCGCGCGCCAGCCGAAGGCTGCGCTCTATGCGGACTTCGCGGATTTCGGGTTCTATCGCTTGCGCATTCGCAGCGCGCTTCTGAACGGCGGCTTCGCCCGCGCCTATCGCATGGAGCGCACCGATCTCTGCCGCGCGGTGCCGGCCGATCTTCTGTCGCGCGAACGGACTGTGATCGACCACATGAACGCGGACCACGCGGACAGCCTTCAGGCGATGATCCACCACCAGCGTGGCGTCGCGGGAGAGGCATGGCGGATCGTCGCGCTCGATCCTATCGGATTCGAGGTGCAACTAGGCGACGATGTCGTAAGGCTGGAGTTTGCGCTGCCGGTCCAGACGGCGTCCGGCTATCGTGATGCCTTCGTCACGCTGGCCCGCGCAACGCAGAATTCAACCTGAGAGAAAACGGCTCAGGCGATCAGGGCTTGTAGCCCTGCGGGCAATCAGCGCGGAAGCGCCGGCCCACGGCGTTCTCGTAGATGCAGCGACCCGTTTCGCTGGCGGACTGGCCGAGCAGCTTGTCGCCGTCATGGGCGACGATTTGCGGCAAGGTGCCCGGAGAGTAGGCAGCGATGCCCCCTTCCCCAAGCCCGAACACAGCCGGGAGAACATCGGACTGGCAACCGCCGAGGGCGAGCAGCGCCGTCAACGCCGCAGCGGACAAGCCGAGGCGTCGGAGTCGAGAGCCACAGCCGGGACGGACTTCGGATCGGATCATGTCGGCCCCTCGAACGAGACGAGGCCGCCGCGATGGGCGACGGCCTCCTGAAGTCACTGGTACTGGATATCAGTAGCCGTTCGGGCAGTCGGCGTAGTAGCGCTGACCGCGACCGTCGCGATACACGCACTGGCCGGGACGATTGGTGGCCGCGCCGATCAAGGCACCGCCCGCGCCGCCCACTGCCGCGCCGATCAGCGCGCCGCGTGCGTTGCCGGTGATGCCTGCACCCACCGCCGCGCCGCCGAGCGCACCGATGCCGGCCGGAATCGCGACGTTGCGATCCACCGACTGACAGCCGCTCAGGGCCAAAGTGCTAGCCGCAACGGCGGCGAGAATCATGGACTTCATAGGAAAGCCTTCTCCATTCAAACGTCCCAGATGCCGTTATAGCACCCGAACCTCCTCCGGCGAGTCCAGTTCGTCAGCGCGTAGCGACGAGACTGGGGGAATCGCCGAGTTCGACGGTCAGTTGCCCGCTCCGCGTCAGCGCCCAGGCCAGCGACACGGATTGCTGCGCTTTCGCGGAATCCATCGGCACGCAGGTCGAAAACAGCTTGGCCTCACCGGCCCCGGCAAGCCTCATCGCGAGCGGCCGGGCCGCTTCGCATGAAGCAATACTAACTTGGACGGGTTGGGGAACGGGAATTTCGCGGCAGGTGGAAAGCTCGGCATTGCAGCCGACGAGAAGGAGGACGGCAGCGATCTGTTCCATGGCGAAATTCCTTTCGCCAAGTTAACCGTTTCACAACGCCCCGGTTCCGCATCGAGGGCGCATTCGGCAATCGCCGATCCCCAAAGTTGCTAAATTACCTCGAACTGGTTGGATGGGATACGCAGGCGGTATTGCAGGCCGTCCGGCTGATAATCGAGTTCCGCCTCGCCTCCGACGCTATTGGGCACGATCCGTTCCAACGTCGACGTTCCAAAGCGCGGGTCGTGGTCGACGCGCACGCGGGGGCCTTTCGACTCCGCCCATTCCAGCACCAGCTGCGGCAAGCCGCTGCGCGACTCCAGCCGGGAGCGGATGGCGACGCGGCCGCCCGGAACCGAGAGCGAGCCATAGGAGGCCGCATTCACCGCGAGCTCGTGCAGGGCCAATCCGACATGCAGCGCGGCGGTCGGCGATAGATAGACATCGACGCCTTCGAAATGGATCTGCTCCATCCCGTCCGGCGCATAGCGCTCGACCTGCAGCGTGATAAGGCCGAACAGATCGGCCCCGCGCCAGTCCGTATCGGTCACGATATCCTGCGAAGAAGAAAGGGACTGGATGCGGCCGCGAAAGCGCACGAGAAATTCGGGCACGGTCAAAGAATGGCGCGCGGTTTGGCTCGCCAGGCTCTGGATGATCGCGAGAAGATTCTTGGAGCGGTGCGAGACCTCGCGAAGCAGGGTCTTCAACGTCTCTTCGCGCCGCTTCTGCTCGGTGATCTCAAGCGAAGTGCCGATGATGCCGATGACTTCACCGGCATCGTTGCGGTCCACATCGACGCGAATGTCGAACCAGCGGATCGCTTCGCCACTCAAAATCGGCAGTTCGAAGCGCGCGGGCGTTTGGGTCCGCAGAATATCCTGCTTGATCGAAACGGACTTCTCCGCCGCTGTGCCGGGCATGAAGTCGTAGTCCGTGTCGCCGTTGTGCGCCGTGGCGAGCCAGGAGCTTTCAGCGTTGAAAAGCCAGAGGTAGCGCAAATCTAGGTCCTGGGCGAACAGGGCCATTTCCGTGTTCGCCAGTGCTTTCAGCGCCTTGTAGGCTACCATCTTGCGTCGCTCTTTCCCGTGGACCCAAGCGCCGGACCCACTGCGGAGACTACATCACCAAACTTGCGGAAATCCTCATGGAGCGGAAGCAGGACGCCCCGCGAAGCCGCCGAGGATGGACTGCCGGCCCAAACATGGACGGTCGAGAGATGTTGCGAGGCACACGATTCGACTTTCCCGCCGCCTCGCCTGCCTCGATCGTCCCGACGGCCTCGCCCCATCGCGGGGCCACACCCCGCAGACAGCGAGCGCTCTCGCGTCTCGCTCAAACGTTCCGGCCTCGCCACCATGACACAAGACCTCACCCTTACCATCGCCACCACTCGCGGACCGGACGCCGGTCCGCGAAGCATGAACTCGAACCATCGCGAAACGTTCGCTTCGATGATGGTTCGATTGGCTTTTGCCCTAAAGGCTCAGGCCGCTTCGCGCTCGGTCTCGAAGAACAGAGCCTGGCTGATGAGCGCCTTGACCATGTCGGGATTGAACGGCTTCGTGACGAGGAATGTCGGCTCCGGCCGCTCGCCCGTGAGCAGGCGCTCGGGGAAGGCGGTGATGAAGATCACCGGCACCGAGACCTTGGACAGGATCTCGTTGACGGCGTCGATGCCGGACGAACCGTCGGCAAGCTGGATATCGGCCAGCACCATGCCCGGCTTCTGCTGCTCGAACAGGGTGATGGCTTCCTTGTGGGTGCGGGCGATGCCCGTCACGCCATGGCCAAGGCTTTCCACCATCTGCTCGATATCCATCGCGATCAAAGGCTCGTCCTCGATGATCATGATGTTGGTGGACACCTGACGGCCGATATCGGAGCTGGCCTGATCGATCAGCTCGGAGAAGTCGCTGTCGCCGACGCCGAGGATCGTCGCCGCCTCTTCGGTGGTGAAGCCTTCGACTGCCACCAGGAGGAAGGCCTGACGCGGCAGCGGAGAGATGCCGCGCAGATTGCGCGAGGCTTTTTCTTCCCAGGCTGAAACCGGCGCGTCCTCGCGCACGTTCACCTCGACGGACTGCCAAAGCGACGAGAACAGCTTGTAGAGCGAGATGCGGGGGCTTTCCTGCGTGTCGAACAGGCTCGGTTCCGCGATCAACGCCTCCAAAACGGCGGCAACATAGGCATCGCCGGACGTCTGCGAACCGCTGAGCGCGCGAGCGTACCGCCGGAGGTAAGGAATGTGCGGCGCTATGCGCGAGGACATCGACATGGAATTCCCCTCGTAACTCTATGAACCGGCCCTGGGGCCGGCGGATCTGACTGCCCTCTTCGCGTAATCGAAGATAGGCGCAATCGACGGTTCGGTGGAACCCGATCGGCAACCCGCAGCTTCGGTCTAGTTAAGGCATGGATCGGGAAGCGCCAGTGCGCCTCCAGAATATTTGACGCCCATCCGCGCACCGGACTTGAGAAAGAGGGACACTCCCACATGTACCTGACATGACGACGTGAAGGCGGCGGCCCAGACGAGCATGACAAGGGTACAGGAACGAATGGAAGATCGCGACAACAGAGAGGGTGCGCAGTCGCAGCCGGACACTATGCCCGCGCCTGGCGGCTCGACCGATCTCGGCTCGAGTTCGGCCATCGGCAAGCGCCTTAAGGCCTATTACGACGATGTCGCGAGTGAACCCGTGCCGGATCGGTTCCTGTCGCTTCTCGACGCCTTGGATGCCGCCGAATCCGCGTCCAAAACCCCGAAGCAGGGTTGATCTACCATGGGACAGGAGCCGGACTTCCGCCGTGAATTGATCGCCATCATTCCTAACCTGCGCGCCTTCGCCGCTTCGTTGGCGGGCTCGTTCGACCGCGCCGACGATCTCGTGCAGGAAACGCTGGTCAAGGCGTGGGACAAGCAGCACACGTTCCAGCCGGGCACCAATCTCAAGGCTTGGCTTTTCACGATCCTTCGCAACGAGTTCTATACGCAGATGCGTAAGAAGGGCCGCGAGGTTCAGGACGTGGATGGCATTCATGCCATGCAGCTTGCGGGCCATCCCGAGCAGCAGGGCCATCTCGACCTGCAGGACTTCCGCAAGGCGCTGGACCAGCTGCCGGACGACCAGCGCGAAGCGCTGATCCTGATCGGCGCCTCCGGCTTTTCCTACGAGGAAGCGGCCGAGATCTGCAAATGCGCGGTCGGCACGATCAAGAGCCGCGTGTCGCGCGCCCGTACCCGCATGTCCGATCTTCTCGGCATCGAGGGGGACGGCGAGTTCGGGCCGGACTCGATTTCCTCCCAAATCATCGGCGTCGCGCCGGCGGCTTGATACGCATGCCCGGTTTCCGGGCCCCGTTTCCCGCGACGCAGGTTTTTGCACCGCACAAGGGAACAACCCGTTCGGACCACCATTCTAAAGACTGGCCATTGGAGAGCGATGGCCCTCTATCGTTCCGTCGATCTCGACCAGCCTATTCAAGGAGTTCTCCATGTCCGACAGCACGCCTTCCGATTTCTCCCAGTCCAACGATTCCGAGACGCGTCAGGCGGAAGGTGATCTGGAGTCTCAGGTCGCCAAGTTGCGCGAGGACGTGGCCCAGGTGGTGGAGACGCTGAAGACGATCGCCGGTGGTCGCGCCGACGACGCGCGTTCGCAGGCCTTCGCGCTGCGCGACGAAGTGCGCGACCGGGGCGAGCGCTATTTCCGCCATGCGCAGGAAACCGCCGGCGAGTTCGAGGAGCAGGTCAGCGAGCGCGTGCGCGCCGAGCCGATCAAGAGCGTTCTGATCGCCGCCGCCGTCGGCTATCTCTACGCGCGTCTCTTCAAAAACTGATCGATGCTAGGTCAGCTCATCACCAAAGTCTTCACCGGCGAGGCGTCGATCTATATCGCGCGCCTTCGCACGGCGCTGGTCCTCTACATCGTCATGGCCCTTCTGGGTCTTGCCGCGATCGCCTTCCTGCTCAACGCGCTCTTCACCTGGCTCGCGTTCCGCTACGGCCACGTTCAGACGTCGATCGGTTTCGGCGTCGTGTGCCTGATCGGCGTCGCCATCATGTATGTCGTACTGATGGTGGCCCGCCGGCCCCCTCGCCAGCGCGCGCGTGACCGGGTGCAGCGGGACGTCGCCTCGATCGCCAGCGTCGCGGCCGTGTCCAACCTGCCGTTGATCTTCAGGATGCTGCGTCGGCGCAAGGGCCTTCTGCTCGTGCCTGTCGGGCTTGCTTCGATCTGGGGCCTGTTCATGGCCCTTCGAGGCTATCGCGACCACGACTGACCGGTGCGGCGACGGACCAGGATCGATCCATTGAAAGGGTGAGACGCCAAACGCGCCTCACCCTTTCGTAAGTTGGAATTCTGGTTCGTTCATGGATCGTTTTGCGCGTCCAGGAATTGACCGCTCACATGGCCCGATCACAGGAGTAGATGATGGCGGAGCTCAACACCAATAAGGCCCGCCAGGGTCGGTCCGGTCGCCCGGTCCTTTACGTTCTTCTGGGCGGACTTGCGCTGGCCCTGATCGTCTTTGCGGGACTTGGCATCTATGGCAGCGCGCTGCCGGATCAGAATATCGGCGGCGCCGCCAATTCCGGCGTAAGTTCGGCTCCCGCCACGCCGACCCCGAGCAGCGGCACGACCGTCACACCGTCGCAGTCCGACAGCAACACAGGTCAGGCGTCCGGCACGTCCGGCCAGCAGTAGACTCAATTTTCGTTTCGACGAACCCGACCCGGCCAGCCTTCGCGCTTCGGCCGGGTTTTTCGTGTCCTCGCTCTGTTGCCCACGTGGGGCGCAACCACCCTCCCCGTCCGGCGTTTGACCCAAGAGAATGGGAGACGCATCATGAGCGACACGCAACGCTTCGACCGCAGCCTGACCGGACAGACCACCGAAGTCGGGGCCGACGACGACACCCCGGGCATCGCCCAGCCGGTCACGCAGGACGAGATCGACGACATCTTGAACAATCCCGCGATGACGATCGAGGAGAAGCAGTCTCGTCTCGCAGCTCTTGCTGGGCAGTTCGAAGATCGCTCCGACATCGACAGGGGCAGCGAGTTCGAGCCGATCGAGATGCAAATCCGCGACGCCATCACGATGCTGGCCGAAGGCGGCCATGCCTATGGCACGCTGGAATCGGTCGGCATGGACCCGAACAGCCGCAGCGATGCCCGTGCGCCGGACGATTTCGACAACGAAGTCCGGTAACGCACCGCCGTCGTAAGACCTTCCGCCCCTCGCACCGTCGTCAAAGGACGGTGCGAGGGGTTTTCGGTTCAATCGATCGTCGCGCTTTCCGGCACCAGCACTTTCAGCCCCCGGCGATGGATCGTGACGTCGGAGACGCGATCGAGATTCTTGAGCTCGCCATCCATCACGGCGCGGCTATGGGTCTTGCGACCGCCATAGACGATGCGGATCGAGTCAGCCTCGGTGACCGTCAGGTCCTTATTCGCCTTCCAGGCCCCGCGCATCATGTCCATCGTCATCTTGAGCATGGCCGCCCGGTCGTGCGAACGCATGAGGTAGATGCCGAGCCGGCCAGCCTGCGGATCGTCCGCGAAGGGCAGATGCCCATCGCCATAAAGATTGTTGGAGATGGCGACCGCCGGGGTGCGGATGGATTCACGCTTGCCGTCGATCTCGATTTCGAGATCCACCAGCGGCAGGCTGCGAACGGCCGAGACCACCGCCTTGACGCTGGCCCACATCTTTCCGACCTTCGAGCCATAGTCGATCTTGTCGCGCGTGCGCACCATACGCGCATGGAGGCCGACGGCGAACTGGTGGATGAAGAACTCGTCGTTTACGCTGGCAATGTCCACCTCGACGATCCGCCCCGTCGACAGGGCGCGAATGGCCTGTTCGAGTTCGAGCGGGATTTGCAGCGAGCGAGCGAAGAGGTTCATCGTGCCCGCCGGGAGCACGCCGAGCGCGACCGGCGAATGCGCGACGGCCGCCGCCGCTGCGGACACCGTTCCGTCTCCCCCGCCCACCATCAGCACGTCGAGATCGCTGCGCTCGGAATGCTCGCGGATGCTGCCGATCAGCTCCTCGCCGGAGAGAAGATCCACCTCGATCTCGTGGCCGTGCATGCGGAACTCGTCGCAGATCAAGGCGCTGAGGATGTCGAGATCCAGGGTCCGCAGCGTTCCGCCGCCACGGTTGAGGAGGGCATGAACCTTCATGACGCCGATAGGCCTCGCTGCTTGAGCCGGTTTCGAGCCCTCATATGGGGCGCCCTCACGAAAGCAGGAGAGCGGCCGGATACGCGGCCGCGAGCCGGGGAACCCCGCCGGGAGCAGGCCGTTTGAGCTGACGGAACCGCGACAGGCGCGGCGCTCACAAAAGGGAAAGGCCCTTTCCATGCTTGAATGGATCGTCATTCTTCTGGTCGTTGCCGCGATCGCGAGTCTCCTCGGCTTTCGGGGCGTCGCGGGCGCCTCCGCCGGCATTGCCAAGGTGCTGATCCTGATCGTGCTGATCGGCTTTCTCTTGCTTCTCTTCTTCGGCGTGATCGCCTTCGCGTGAACGACGCAAGGGGTGCTCATCACGAAGGCGTTTTCGCCCCGTGTCGGAACCCAGGCATTCCCTTGCGGTTAACCCCCTCGAAAGGCGACGCGGTTCGCGGCGCCGGATCTTCCCCGCATGGGGACATTTCTTACAGGGAGAACTCGAATGGTTCGCAAGCTCCTCGCGACAACCGCCCTCGCAACGGTCCTCGCCACCGGCGCCTTCGCCCAGAGCGCCGCCCCGACGACCGCCACCGAGCCCGCAATGACGACCCAGGGTGCAGGCACAGGCGCCATGTCCGGCACCACCGCTGCTGCTCCGACTGACGCCGCCTCGACCGCCGACATCGCCTATATCGAGCGTCTGGGCGAGAACCAGTATCTCGCCGACGATCTCATGGACATGAATGTCTACGCTTCGGCGGACGCCAATTCCGACGAGGCCGGCGAAATCGAGAACCTGATCGTCGCCGCCGACGGCACCGTGAAGGCCGTGGTGATCGACACCGGCGCCTATCTCGGCGACCAGTCCAAGACGATTGCCGTGCCCTTCAATCAAATCAACTGGACGATGGGCGCGAACAACGAGCCCCGCGCCGTGCTGACCGCCTCGCGCGAGCAGCTGACCTCGGCGCCGGTCTTCACCACACCGGCCGAAACCAACGCGGCGATGGGCACGGGCACGACGGCTACCGCCACCGCGCCGGGTATGGCGACCACCGCCACGCCGGACGCAACCGGCACGATGGCCTCCGGCACCACGGCCGCTGGTACGGCGACGACCGGCGCCATGGCCTCGCAGACCGACATGGCCGCCAGCACGACCCAGCCGGCCACCACCGGAATGGCGACTGCTTCGGCTGAAGGCGGCTACCTCGCGACGCTGGGCGCGGAGGACTATCTCGCTTCCAACCTCGTGGGCGACAATGTCTATGCCGGCGCGAACACCAGCTCCGAGCGCATCGGTGATATCAACAACCTGATCGTCTCCTCGGCGGGCCGGGTCGATGGTTTCGTGGTCGGCGTCGGCGGCTTCCTCGGCATCGGCCAGAAGGATGTCGGCGTTCCGTTCGACAATATCTCGATGACGCGCGGCGAGAACAACGAGCCGCATGCCATGCTGGCGGCGACCAAGGAGCAGCTGAAGAACGCTCCTTCCTTCGCCGATGAAAAGCCGAGCGAGATGGCGGCCAACACCACGGCGACGACCGGCGCGACGACGGGCACCACGGGCATGGCGGCCGGCACAACGGCCGGTACAGCCGGAATGGCGGCGGGCACGGCGACGACCGGCATGGCCACCGACACGACCGACGCCACGTCCACGGCCTCGACCGGCGGCACGCAGCCCATGGCGAGCGGCTCGCCGATCACCGGCGCCGAACTTTCGGCCGACAATCTGATGGGCACCACGGTCTACGGGCCGGACAATCAGACGATCGGCTCGATCGGCGATCTCGCTCTGACCCCGCAGGGTCAGGTCGATGCGGTGATCGTGGATGTCGGCGGCTTCCTCGGCATCGGCGCCAAGCCGGTGGCCGTCGCGATGGACAATCTGCAGTTCCTGCGCGACTCCAGCGGCCGCGTGACGCTGACCACGCAGTTCACGCAGGATCAGCTGCGTAACGCGCCGGAATACAACCGCGACAGCTACGCCCAGAACCGCGACTCCATGCGTGTCGCCAACCCGAGCGACATTCCGGCCACCACTCAGGCTCGATAACGAAAGCGTGTCGGCTCCGTGAGGAGCCGGCCTGAGAACGGAAAGGCCCGCGAACACGCGGGCCTTTCGCCGTTCTGCCATTCCATTCACATCCCATTAAGCCAGCCTTACCAAAAATTATGACATGGCTTGGGGCTTCCTCCCCTAGGTTCCTCGCGAAGAGTGGCCCTATCCGCCGCTCCCGATCCGACAAAGGCAGACATGGCTTTTCTCCGGCAGATCGTCGTCACGGTCCTCGTTCTCTTGGTGGCACTGGGGGTCTGGATGATGCTGTCGCCGCTTCCCGGCCGGTTGGTTCTGGAAAGCGGCCTCCCCCTTCCGCAGCAGGCGAAGGACCTGATCGCGCGCCTATCCCCCGAAGATGCCGAGAAGGTGGGCGCAACTCCAGCCGGACGGGACGGCAATCAGGCCGCGCCGCTCGTGGTGGTGGACCCCGCTCTGCCGGCGGTGACGCGAGACAGGCTCCGGGCGCTCGGCACGGGCGAAGCCGTCCGCTCCGTCGCAATCCGGGCCGATGCGACGGGCATCGTGGCGGGCATAGGCTTCGCCTCGGGCGAGGTGGTGAAGGCGGGCGCGACGCTGGCCGTGCTGCAGAACGACGCGGAGCGCGTGGCGGTGGACCGGGCCAAGCTGGCGCTGACCGCCGCCGAAGACCAGCTCAAGCGCTACCAGTCGCTTTCGGCCGGCGCCGCCATCACGGCCGTGCAGCTCGACGAGGTGGCCCGCGCGCGGGACGCCGCCGCGCTCGATCTTCAGACCGCCGAGATCGCGCTGCGCAAGCGCGACGTCACATCGCCGATCGCCGGCCGTGTCGGTCTTCTCGATCTCGACATCGGCGACCTCGTGGACAGTTCCACCCAGATCGCGGTGGTGGACGACCGCTCGCAGCTGAAGATCCTCTTCAACGTGCCGGAAGCCTACGCGGCGGAACTGGCGATCGGCCAGACCGTGACGGCCGAGCCGACCACGCGGACGGGCCGCGTCTTCCAGGGCCGGCTGACGGCGCTGGACAGCCGCATCGACGAGGCCAGCCGCACGCTGCGCGCCGAAGCGGTGGTGGACAATGCGGAGGATCTTCTTCGCCCCGGCATGTCCTTCGGCATTTCCATGGAATTTCCCGGCCAGACCTATGTCTCGGTCGATCCGCTCGCCATCCAGTGGGAGCGCGCGGGTTCCTATGTCTGGACTGTCGAGGACGGCAAGGCGGTGAAGAAGCCCGTCGGCATCATCGAGCGCAATGTGGACCGCATCCTCGTCGCCTCCGATACGCTGAAGGCCAACGAACCCGTGGTGCGCGAGGGGCTGCAGCAGCTGCGCGAGGGCTTGAGCGTGCGGGTGCGCGAGCCGGTGCAGGCGCCCGTCCCGGCCGACGCCACAGATGCACCCGCGCCCGTTCCCTCCGCCGCCGCCGATCCGGCGAACGGACGCCGGGCGGAGCTCGCCCGATGAGCGGCGCGCCGGACAAGGGTGGGGAAGGACGTGTCGACG
Source organism: Aureimonas sp. AU40 (assembly GCF_001463785.1). NCBI lineage: Bacteria > Pseudomonadati > Pseudomonadota > Alphaproteobacteria > Hyphomicrobiales > Aurantimonadaceae > Aureimonas > Aureimonas sp. AU40. The sequence continues at coordinate 81,907 of NZ_BBWL01000010.1, read as the reverse complement.
GGCTCACCGCCCTCACCTCGCTCTTCGTCCGCCGCCCGGTTCTGACCATCGTCCTGAACCTTCTCCTGATCGTCGCCGGGCTTGCGGCCTTCAACGCCGTGGAAATCCGCGAACTGCCCAATGTGGACCGTCCCGTCATCACCGTTTCCACCAGCTTCGAGGGCGCTTCGCCCGAAGTGGTGGATCGCCAGCTGACGGACGAGATCGAAAGCGCCGTCGCCCGCGTGCCGGGCATCGCCTCGATCTCCTCCTCCTCGCGCTTTGGCCAGAGCCGCGTCACCATCGAGTTCACCGATTCCACCGACCTCAACGTGGCAGCCAGCGACGTGCGAGACGCGGTGGCCGGCATCGCCAACTCGCTGCCCGACGATGCGGACGAGGCGCGCATCGTCAAAGCGGACGCCGATGCCGACGCGATCATGCGCCTCGCCGTCCTTTCCTCGACGTTGAAGATCGAGGACCTGACCACGCTGGTGAACGACCGGATCGCGGACCGGGTGGCCGCCGTCGAGGGCGTCGCCAATGTCGATCCATCGGGCGATCGCGAGAAGCTCGTCTATATCGACATTCGGCCGGACGATCTGGCGACGCGCGGCCTGACACTGGCCGACGTCTCCACCGCGCTCGCCAACGCCTCCTTCGACCAACCGGCAGGCTCGCTGGAATCGCCGACGCAAAATCTCGTGGTGCGCGCCAGCGCCAGCCTGACGACGCCCGAGGAATTCGGAGCGGTCCTGCTCAATCCCAACACGCGGCTGCGCGATGTCGCGACCGTGCGCTTCGGGCCGGACGAGGCGGCCTCGCTCCTGCGTGTCAATGGCCAGACCGGCATAGGCCTCGACGTCGTGCGCCAGGCCGGCTCGTCCACCATCGCGATTTCGGAAGGGGTGCGCGCCGCCGTGGCGGAGCTCAACGCCAGCCTGCCGGAGGGCACGCGCATCGTCGTCACCTCGGACGAAGCGACCTTCATCAACGGCTCGCTGCACGAGGTCGAGCTGACGCTGATCCTCGCCATCATCATCGTGGTCGGCGTCATCTACGCCTTCCTGATGAACGCGCGGGCGACGCTGATCCCGACACTGACCATCCCGATCGCGCTGATCGGCGTCGTCGCGGGCATCTATCTCGTTGGCTTCTCCGTCAACATCATCACCCTTCTGGCGCTGGTTCTGGCGACGGGCATGGTGGTGGACGACGCGATCATCGTTCTGGAAAACATCATCCGCCAGCGCGATCTCGGCATGAGCGTGCGCGCGGCGGCGGTGATCGGCACGCGCGAGGTCTTCTTCGCCGTCGTCTCCACCACGGCGACGCTCGCCGCCGTCTTCATCCCGATCTCCTTCCTGCCAGGTGTCGCGGGCGGTCTGTTTCGCGAGTTCGGCTTCGTGCTCGCGATCTCGGTCACGCTCTCGGCCTTTATCGCGCTGACGCTCTGCCCCATGCTGGCCGCCTCGATGCTCAGCGACAAGGAGCCGGAGGCCGGCCCGCTGAAGCGCGGCGTCACGCGGCTCGGCGGCGTCTTTGCGGCCGGCTACGCCAAGCTCCTGCGCCTCTGCCTCGCCTATCCCCTGCCGGTTCTGGCGGCCTCGATCGTCTTCGCGGTCGGCGCGATCAGTGTCTTCGCCGGCCTGCCGCAGCAGTTGACGCCCGCAGAAGATCGCGGCTCGGTCCTCATGAGCATTTCCGCGCCCCAGAGCGCCAGCCTCGCCTACACCAACGAGCAAATGCGACAGGTGGAGGAGATCGTGCTGCGCTATGTCGAGAGCGGCGAGGCCACCAGCGTCTACGCCCGGATCGGCACGGGCACGGGCAACGGCGCCTTCATGGTGATGACGCTGACCGACTGGGGGGCGCGCGAGCGCACGCAGCAGGAGATCGCGAGCGAACTCAACCGCGCCTTCCGAGACATTCCCGGCGTTCAGGCGCGCGCCATCCAGCCAAACTCCCTTGGCATTCGCGGCGGAGGCCGAGGCCTCCAGTTCGCTCTGGCCGGGCCGAGCTATGCCGGCCTTTCCGACACCGCCGAGGCGCTGGAAGCGGCGATGAACGAGGACGGACGCTGGGGCCGGGTGCAGCTCGCCTTCGACACGACCCAGCCGCAGCTTTCCGTCGCCATCGACCGGCAGAAGGCCTCCGATCTCGGCATCGACATCAACGCCCTGTCGGCGGCCATGCAGTCGCTGCTCGACGGGCGGGAGATCGGCACGACCTATGTCGAGGATCGCTCGGTGCCGATCCACATCATCTCCACCGCGCAGCCGATCAACGACCCGTCCGACCTCGCCAACATCTTCATCCGGAGCACGGATGGGCGCTTCATTCCCATGTCCTCCATCGCGACCGTGAAGGAGGAGGCCATCGCGCCCTCGCTGGCGCGCGAAAACCAGTCGCGCTCCGTCGCGCTTTCGGCCGATCTTCGCCCCGGGTATTCGATCGGCGAAGGCTGGGCGGACCTCCAGTCCTTCGCAACCGAGCGGCTGGGGGACGACATGCGGCTGGTGCCGCTGGCGGAAGCGGCGACCTTGCAGGAGACGTCGAGCGGACTGGCGCTGGTCTTCGGCTTCGCCATCGTCGTGGTGTTCCTGGTTCTCGCCGCGCAGTTCGAAAGCTTCGTGTCGGCGCTCATCATCATCGCCACCGTGCCCTTCGGCGTCGCCTGCGCGATCTATTCCATGGGCTTCTTTGGCGAGAGCCTGAACCTCTATTCGCAGATCGGCCTCGTGCTGCTCGTCGGCATCATGGCCAAGAACGGCATTCTGATCGTGGAGTTCGCCAACCAACTTCGCGAAACCGGCCTTTCGGTTCGAGAGGCGGTGGAGCAAGCCTCGATCATTCGCCTGCGCCCCGTTCTGATGACGATGATCGCGACGATCGTCGGCGGCGTGCCGCTGATCTTCTCGGCCGGCGCGGGCGCGGAAGCGCGCGTGACGCTGGGCTATGTCATCGTCGGCGGCCTTGGCCTCGCCACGGTCGCGACCCTGTTCCTGACCCCCGTCGCCTACCTGCTTCTCGCCCGCTTCTCTAAGCCGGCGGGCGAGCGCGCGGCGGAAATCCGGCGCGATGTCCTCGCCGCGGAGCGCCTGCAGCTTGGCGGTGAAGCCTCGCGGAGCTGACGGCTAGGAGGCGGGCGGCCGTTGCTCTCGCCTCCTCTGCACCAACGCCCTGGTTCAAACGCCGGCGGGAATGCCGGAACGCTCGACCTTGCGCGGCGCGGTGAGTTCCTTCCAGGTCGAAAGCGCCTTGGCAACAGGCGCGTTGGCGGGGCGCTGGACGAAGCGTCCCTCCCCCGTCTCGGCGCGGATCTCGCCGTTGCGATAGGCGATTTGCCCGCGCGACAGCGTGACGGCCGGCAGGCCGGTCAGCTCGAAGCCTTCGAAGACGTTGTAGTCGATCGCCGAATGCTGTGCGGCGGCCGAGACGGTCTTGGTTGCCGCCGGGTCCCAGATCACGAGATCGGCGTCGGCGCCGACCAGAATGGCGCCCTTGCGCGGGTAGATGTTGAGAATCTTGGCGATGTTGGTGGAGGTCGCGGCGACGAACTCGTTCATCGTCAGGCGCCCGGTGTTGACGCCGCGCGTCCAGAGCACCGCCATCCTGTCCTCCAACCCGCCCGTGCCGTTCGGAATCTTGGTGAAGTCGCCAAGCCCGAAGCGCTTCTGCGCCGAGGTGAAGGCGCAATGGTCGGTGGCGACGACCTGCAGCGAGCCGGACTGGAGCCCCGCCCAGAGCGAATCCTGGTGCTTTCGGTTGCGGAAGGGCGGACTCATGACGCGGCGGGCGGCATAGTCCCAGTCGGGATTGGCGTATTCGCTCTCGTCGAGGGTCAGGTGCTGGATCAGCGGCTCGCCGAAGACGCGCATGCCCTTGGCCCGCGCCCGGCGGATTGCCTCGTGCGCCTCCTCGCAGGACACATGCACGACATAGAGCGGCACGCCGGCCTGATCGGCGATCATGATGGCGCGGTTGGTCGCCTCGCCCTCCACTTCCGGCGGGCGGGAATAGGCATGAGCCTCCGGCCCGTTGTTTCCCTCGCCCAGCAACTTCTGCTGGAGAAAGGCCACCACGTCGCCGTTCTCCGCATGCACCAGCGGCATGGCGCCGATCTCGGCGCAGCGCGAGAAGGAGGCGAACATCTCGTCGTCGTTCACCATCAAGGCGCCCTTGTAGGCCATAAAATGCTTGAACGTGTTGATGCCCTCCGCCACCACCTTCGGCATGTCGGCGAAGACCTCCTCGCCCCACCAAGTAATGGCCATGTGGAAGGAATAGTCGATCCGCGCCTTCCCGGCCTTCTGGTGCCACTCGCCCAGCGCGTCGATCAGTCCCTGGCCCGGCGCGGGCAGGCAAAAGTCGACCACCATGGTCGTGCCTCCGGCTAGCGCAGCCGCCGTGCCCGTGTCGAAATCGTCGGAGGAATGCGTGCCCATGAAGGGCATTTCGAGATGGGTGTGAGGGTCGATCCCGCCCGGCATGACATAGGCGCCGGAGGCGTCGATCACCTCATCGCCCGAAAGATCCGGCCCGATCGCGGCGATGCGCCCATCCTCCACCAGAAGATCGGCGCGGTAGGTCAGATCGGCGGTGACGATCGTGCCGCCCTTGATCGCGATGCTCATGCGTCGAACTCCCGGGTTTCTTTGGACTCAGGCGGCAATGCCGGCAGTTTCCACCACCGCGCCGAGCAAGACGTCGACGCCCTGCTTGGCCCAGTCCTTGGTGATGGCCTCCGCCTCGTTGTGGCTGAGCCCGCCTTCGCAGGGGCAGAAGATCATGGCCGTCGGCGCGACGCGGTTGATCCAGCAGGCATCGTGGCCTGCGCCGGAGACGATGTCGCGGTGGCTGTAGCCGAGACGACCGGCCGCCGCGCGCACGGCATCGACGCAGCCCGCGTCGAAGACGACAGGGTCGAAATGGCCGACTTCCTCCACCTTCGCCTCCAGGCCGAGTTCGGAGGCAATCGCCGCGATCCCCGCCTCGATCTCTTCGCGCATGGCGTAGAGCACCATCTTGTCCGGCGAGCGGATGTCGACCGTGAAGGTGACCCGGCCGGCGATGATGTTGCGGGAGTTGGGATAGACCTCGATATGGCCGATCGCGCCCACCGCGCCCGGCTGGCGTGCCATGGCTGCTGCGTGGACGAGTTCGGTGACGCGCGCGAGGCCCAGCCCGGCATTGCGGCGCTTGGGCATGGGCGTCGAGCCGGTGTGGCTTTCCAGGCCGGTCAGCGTCACCTCCAGCCAGAACAGGCCCTGACCGTGCGTCACGACGCCGATTTCTACGCCCTCGTCCTCCAAGATGGGACCTTGCTCGATATGCAGTTCGAATAAGGCATGGATCGAGCGGTCGCCGATGGGTTCCGTGCCCTCCCAGCCGATGCGGGCCAGTTCGTCCCCGAAGCGCTTGCCCTTGGCATCCACCCGGCTCTTGGCCCAGGCCTCGTCGTGCAGCCCCGCGAACACGCCTGAGGCCAGCATGGCGGGGGCGAAGCGCGTCCCCTCCTCGTTGGTCCAGTTCACGATCACCAGCGGGCGCTTGGTGCGGATGCCGAGATCGTCCAGCGTGCGGGCGACTTCCAGCGCGCCGAGCACGCCCAAGACGCCGTCATAGCGCCCGCCTGTCGGCTGCGTGTCGAGATGCGAGCCCATATAGACGGGGTCGAGATCGGGCTCGGCGCCTTCGCGACGCAGGAACATGTTGCCCATCGTGTCGACCGCCAGGGTGAGGCCGGCCTGCCTGGCCCAATGGGCCAGGAGGTGGCGCCCCTTGCCGTCGGCATCGGTCAGGGCCTGCCGATCGTTGCCGCCGGCGATCCCCGGGCCGATCTTCGCCATCTCCTCCAGCGTGGTCCACAGCCGGTCGCCATTGCACTGGAGATTGGAAAGAAGGCTCATACGATCCACGATCCCTGCTTGCTGGCCGGCGCGAGGTTCGGACCCAACATCCCTCGCCGCTCGGCCGAGGCTCCGTCAGGCGAGGCGGGCCTCGACATCAGCCGTTTCCCGATTGTTGACTATATGGTCAAAAGGGAGGCTAGAAGCTCGGCGGAAGACGGTCAAGGCGCATTTGCATGATTCGAGAGCAGGTCATCACCGCGCAAAAAGATAAGGCAAGGAAGGCTTGACCATGGATCAGCCGCTCCGCCCCGAACGCCCGGCGACACGCATCCAGACCGCCAATCGCGAGGCCATCCTGGCCGCCGCCCTCCCGATCTTCGCGACCTATGGCTATCGCGGCACGACGATCGACCAGATCGCCAAGCGCGCCGGCATGTCGAAGCCCAATCTGCTTTACTACTTCCGGCGCAAGGAGGAGATCTACGAGGCGCTGCTCCAACGCACCCTTACCGAATGGCTGGCGCCCTTGCGTATGCTGGAGCGAGACGGCGACCCGGAAACGGAGCTGCGCCAGTATATCGGCGCTAAGCTGCGCATGTCCTTCGAGCAGCCCGAGGCCTCGCGACTCTTCGCCAACGAGGTGCTGAACGGCGCGCCCGTGATCCGCCCCTTTCTCGAGACCGATCTGCGAGCGCTGGTCGAGGCGAAGGCCGAGGTGATCGCGCATTGGGTGGAGCGGGGGAGGATCGCTTCCGTCGACCCCGTGCATCTGATTTTCCTGATCTGGGCGACCACGCAGCACTATGCCGATTTCGCGGCCCAGATCGAAGCGGTTCTGGGCGATCGGGCCAAGAGTCGCGACTTCTTGACGGAGACGACGGAGGCGGTACTCGCAATCGTCCTCAACGGCGTTTCCCGCGCCGAGGCTAGGAGTTAGGCCGCCGCGCCGCCTTGCAATCAGGCCCGCAGGGCGGCTGAGGGCACGTCCAGCGGCGTGGAGGGTCCGAAGCGACCGTCCTGGAACCCCTCCCGAACTTCCACCAGTATCTTGGCGAGATCGCTTGCCGGGCGGGGCGGCGAGAAGAGATAGCCTTGCATCTCCTCGCAGCCTTCGCTCTCCAACACGCGCATCTGCTCCACGGTCTCGACACCCTCGGCGATGACCGAAAGCTTCATGGACGCGCCGAGGCCCAGCACCGCGCGAACGATCGCCATGTTCTCCCGACGCGTGAGATCGCGCACGAAGGACTGGTCGATCTTGATCTTGTCGAAGGGGAAGCGGCTGAGATAGCCGAGCGAGGAATAGCCGGTTCCGAAATCGTCCATCGAGATCGTGATTCCCATCCGACGAAGCGCATTAAGAATGTCCAGAACCTTATCGGCGTCGGAGAGGAAGAGCGACTCCGTCACTTCCAATTGAAGACGCTTGGGGTCGAGCTTGGTCTCCGCCAGGATGTCGCGCACGTCGGCCACGATGTTGCCGGAATCGAACTGTCGGGGCGAAAGGTTGATCGACAGGCTTAAGCCCTCGGGCCAGCGGGCGGCCTGCCGGCAGGCGTCGCGCAGCACGAACTGCCCGAGCGAGACGATCAGCCCGGTTTCCTCCATGATCGGAATGAAGACGCCGGGCGAGACGCGGCCGCGCGTCGGCGAGTTCCAGCGCACCAGCGCCTCGAAGCCCGACACGCGCCGACGCTTGGAGTCCACGAAGGGCTGGAAATGCAGCTCGAACTCGCTCCGCGTCAGCGCCTCGCGCAGATCGCGCTCCATATCCTGGCGCCGCTGGTGCTCCTTCTGGATCTCCGGCGCATAGACGCAGAACGGGTCAGTGCTGCGCTTCTTGGCGGTTTCCAGCGCGATCTCGCAGTCCCGCATCACGGTGCGCGCGTCCATGCCGCCGCCGGGGGCGATGTCGGGAACCACGCCGACGGCCAGACGGATCGTCAGCGGACGCCCGGCCACGGCGATCGGCCGCCGAGCGAAGTCCTGCACGATGCCGCGGCCGAAGCGCTCCGGTCCCATCGCCTCGCCGGCGCCGGGCAGGATGAGGCCGAACTCGTCGCCCGCCAGACGCGCGGTGATGCTGTCCGGCCCGGCGAGGGTGCGAAGGCGCTCGCCGACCTGACGCAGGAGGTCGTCGCCGGCGATCAGGCCCAGGGTCGTGTTGACGTTCTTGAAGGCCACGACGTCTATCACGAAGACCGAGATCGGGTCGGCTCCGGTGTGAAGCGCCTTTTGCAGCGCGTTGTAGAAGGCGTCCCGATTGGGCAGGCCGGTCAAGGAATCCTGCAGGGTCAGCCGTTCCAACTCGCGCTGGGCGCTCTCTTCCCCGGCCAGTTCGTCGAACACGGCGATGATGCCATTGTCGATCGGGTTGGAATGGCAGCGGATCCGGCAGCTCGACCCGTCTTCCAGTTCCAGGACCTCGTCTTCCGTGCCGGCCAGCAGCGCCGCCGCCAACCCCGGATGCTCGGACCACGAGGCCACCGCCGTTCCCGCCCGAAGGCCCGGGAAGAGGCGAAGGAACTCCTGGTTCGCGTCCGTCAGCCGGCCCTTGTCGTCGACGAGGCAGAGCGGCTTGCGCAAGGCGTCCAGGGCCACGCGCAAGCGCTTCTGCTGGCGCTCGACCGTCGCCAGGAGATGGGCGGCCGAACTGTTCTTCTGCAGGCGGGACGAGCGATCCTTGTGCTCGATCACCGTTTCCACGAAGCGGATGGCCGCTTCCAGATCCACCATCATGTCGCCCGGCAGAGCGCCTTTTCCCGCCATCGCGCCGCCACCGACCATACGCAGCGCCGACGCGGCGTTTCGGATGGGGCGCGAAATGCTGCGGGAGAGATAAGCCAGAAGGAGGAGACCGATGACGAGGCCGGATGCGCCGCCCGCCAGCACCGCTCGGTCGATGGCGTGGCGCTCCCGCAGGGACAAGTCGCGCATCGCGATCAGATCCCTGCGGATCACGTTGATCGCGCCTTCCACATCCCGCACGATGTCGGCCAGCTCTCGCTTGACGAAGCGATGCGTGACATCGCCGTCGGCGGTGCGGAGGCGGTTGATGGAATAGAGCAGCGTGTCGAGCTGGTGGGTCAGGTCACCGTCGGGCAGCGAACCGATGGCGCCGCGCACGCTGCCGACAATATCGGTCAGCCCCGTCAGAAGCGCCGCGCCGTCATCACTCTGCAACGCGCCGGAGTGGGTCAGGGCCGTCGGCGTGTCGACAAAGCGCTTCTCCAGATCGTTCAAAGCGCGAGACGCCTGTTCGAGCCGGTCGAGCGGATCGATGCCATGGTCGAACATGGCCGTCGCGATGTCCGCCGCGTCGCGATTGCTGCGAAGCACCAACATTCCGACGAACCCTGCCAGAAGCGCGATGAGGAGCGCGCTGACAAGAAGTTTGGCGTTTATCGATTTCACAACACCAACTCATGCTCCTGCCGACGATCGACCAATCGATGGCCGACCATCTTCGACTTTCACCTTGAGCTTCGCATCATGACATTAGTGTTCCGTTACAGCCGGCCTGCTTGGGATCGTCGCATCGGCAGGAAGACACCTGAAATTGATAGGGAAAAGGCCGCCGTACCCGGCGCGCCGAGAGTCTGACCACACGCCATGCGCTCACACGAACGACGAGGTTTCCGTCCGTCATTCCGCTGCGTCGGGCAGCACCATCGGCTCGGGTGCGAACTGAATCGTCTCTCGTTTCAATGGGTTGTTGGGATGGACCGTCCAGTTGGAATAGTCCGGCGGGATGGGCAGGCCGGTGCGCGGATCATGGCCGGTGATCTGCTCCATTGTGATGCAGCTTTCAACCGGGCAGACATTGACGCAGAGGTTGCATCCGACGCAGTCGGCGTCGATCACCTCGAAGTACCGCCGTCCTTCCACCTGATTCGTGATGGCCTGATGCGACGTGTCCTCGCAGGCGATGTGGCATCGCCCGCACTTGATGCAGAGGTCCTGGTCGATGCGGGCCTTGGTGACGTAATTCAGGTTGAGATACTGCCAGTCCGTGACGTTGGGCACGGCACGGCCGCGAAAATCCTCGATGGTGCGATAGCCCTTCGTGTCCATCCAGTCCGACAGGCCGGCCGTCATTTCCTGCACGACCTTGAAACCATAGGTCATAGCTGCGGTGCAGACCTGCACGTTCCCGCAGCCGAGCGCGATGAACTCCGCCGCATCCCGCCAGGTGGTGATGCCGCCGATGCCGGACATGGGCAGGCCGTATGTTTCGCGGTCCCTGGCGATCTCGGCCACCATGTTGAGCGCGATGGGCTTCACCGCCGGTCCGCAATAGCCGCCATGGCTGCCGCGCCCGTCGATCGTCGGCGTCGGCGCGAAATTGTCGAGGTCGATCGAGACGATGGAGGAGATCGTGTTGATGAGCGAGACCGCATCGGCCCCGCCGCGTCGGGCGGCGCGGGCGGGATAGCGGATGTCGGTGATGTTGGGCGTCAGCTTGACGATGACCGGCAGGCTGGAATGCTGTTTGCACCAGGCGGCGACCATCTCGATATACTCGGGCACCTGGCCCACGGCCGAGCCCATGCCGCGTTCGGACATGCCGTGCGGGCAGCCGAAATTGAGTTCCACCCCGTCGCAGCCCGTATCGGCGACGCGCGCGAGGATCGCCTGCCAGCTCCGCTCCTCGCAGGGCACCATGAGCGAAACCACCACGGCGCGGTCGGGCCAGTTGCGCTTGACTCGGGCGATCTCCTCGAGATTGAGGTCCAGCGAGCGGTCGGTGATGAGCTCGATATTGTTGAAGCCGAGCAGGCGACGGTCCGGCCCGTGGATCGCGCCATAGCGCGGCCCGTTGACGTTGACGACAGGGTCGCCCTCGCCCAGCGTCTTCCAGACGACGCCGCCCCAGCCGGCCTCGAAGGCCCGCTGGACATTGTATTCCTTATCGGTCGGCGGCGCGGAGGCCAGCCAGAAAGGGTTGGGCGAGCGGATGCCGATGAAATCGGTCGCGAGGTCGGCCATGATCTTGGGTTCCCAATCGTCCGGGGTGAGGCTCAGCGCGCGGCGGCGGCGAAGGCCGGCGCGGATACGGCTTGCTCAGGGGTCGTGAGGGCCGCGTTTCGCAATGCGGCGTCGATCGAAAGCGCGGCGCGCTTGCCGTCCTCGACCGCAACGACGGTCAGATCCTCGCCGCCAGCCACGCAGTCCCCTCCAGCCCAGACGCTGGGAAGGCTGGTGCGCCGCTCGGCATCGACGCGGATGCGCCCGCCTTCCAGCGCCAGCCCCGCCGCCTCGGGCTCCAGCCCCTCCAGGCGAAACTGCTGGCCGATCGCCTTGAACACCTGATCGGCCTCGATCGTCACCGTTTCGCCGGTCGGCTCCAGCCGCCCGTTCACGAGGCGCGTTCGCTCCATCTCGATGCCCCGCACATGGCCGTTTTCGGCGAGGATGCGGCGGGGCGCGAGATGGCAGCGAATCTGCACGCCGCGCGTCTGCGCGATCTGCTGTTCGTAGAGCGAGGCGTTCATGCTCTCGCGGCCACGCCGATAGGCGAGCGTCACCTCTTCCGCGCCCAGCGCCTTGGCCTGCACGGCTGCGTCCACCGCCGTCATGCCGCCGCCGATCACCACGACGCGCCGTCCGACCGGCAGATCCGAGAGGTCCCGTGTCTGGCGCAGGTCGGCGATCCAGGCGACCGCATCATGCGCGCCGGCGCTCGCCTCGCTCTCGAGGCCGAGCGCGTTGACGCCGGCGAGGCCGAACCCCAGAAACACCGCGTCGAAACTCTCGCGCAGCTCGTCCAGATGCAGGTCGCGCCCGAGCGCACGCCCGTTGATCAGCTTGATGCCGCCGATCGCCAGAATGAAGTCCACCTCAGCCTGGGCGAAGCCGTCGGTCGCCTTATAGGCGGCGATGCCGTACTCGTTGAGGCCGCCCGGCTTCTCCCGCGCGTCGAAAAGGGTCACGTCATGGCCGAGCTGGGCCAGACGATGAGCGCAGGACAGGCCCGCCGGCCCAGCGCCGACCACAGCGATGCGGCGGCCCGTCTGCCCGGCGCGCTCGAACGGATGCCGCCCCGCCTCGATCAGGTGATCGGTGGCGAAGCGCTGAAGCAGGCCGATGCGCACCGGCTTGCCCTCCGCCGCCTCGCGCACGCAGGCCTCCTCGCAGAGCGTTTCCGTCGGGCAGACGCGGGCGCACATGCCGCCCAGAATGTTGGCCTCAAAGATCGTCTTCGCCGCGCCGACCGGGTTGCCCGCCTGAATCTCGCGAATGAATAGCGGCACGTCGATCGAAGTCGGGCAGGCCTGCATGCAGGGCGCGTCGAAGCAGAAATAGCAGCGATCCGCCTCCACCAGCGCCTCGTGCGCCTCCAGCGGCGGATGAATGTCGGAGAAGCCCTGGGCGAGCAGATCGGGGCCGAGCCGACCGGCGGCGATGTCGGGAGAGGTCATGCGGATTTCGGACATGGGAAACCCTTCTGGACGAGATGGCACGGCGCTTTCGACGGCGCCGGAAGTGGCGGTCCGAAAGGCGATTGCGGCATGACGGCGGAAGATTTCGGCGCCTCGTCGGCCCCGAGTTTCGAACCGTTCCAAATCAGAATGCTTCGAAGATTCGGGACCGTCAAAAGTTTTTATCGTTTGGTCAAAAATAAAGAAATGACTGCCTTTCCCTGCGGCAATGCATCTAATTTTCATGCTCGATCGATAAGCGTCCGTCCTGAAATTTACGCAATCGCGCCGCATGGGCTTGCTCAAGCGGTGCGACGGGGTAAATGCCCATCGCTCCGGCATGGCCGGACAATGCGGGACCATTGGGAATCGACATGACCACCGAGGCCAAAGCCGAACGTCATTCCGCTCGCGCCTGGCGCAGATATGTCCCCGCCGCGCTGGGGCTCGCCATCACGGTGGCGGCCTTCGCGGCGCTCGGCAGCATGGTCCACACGCTGACGCTCGATCAGGTTCGCGGCGCGGTGAACGCGGTGTCGGGGCTCGACCTGATCCTGGCCCTCGTCTTCACGGTGATCTCCTTCGCCGCCGTCTCGCTCTACGACGTGGTGGCGGTGGAGACTATCGCGCCGGGGCGCGTGTCGAAGCCCGTCGCCGCGACGGTGGGCGCGGCCGGCTACGCCATTTCCAACGCGCTCGGCTTTCCGCTCTTAACCGGCGGCGCGCTGCGCTACCACGTCTACAAGTCGGGCGGTATCGAGCTTGCCGATATCGGCCGCATCGTCGGTACGTCCTGGTTCGCGCTCTGGTTCGCGCTCGCCATCATGCTCGGCGTCGCGCTGATCGTCGATCCGCAGGGCGTTCCCGTGTTCCGCGACGCTGGCCCGGTGGTGGACGCGGCGATCGGCATCATTCTCGTGGCGCTGGTCGCCGGCTTCGTGGTCTGGCTGTCGGGCGGCGAGCGCACGGCCCGCTTCGGCAAGTTCACGCTGCCCCTGCCCTCGCACAAGGGCGCCATCGTCCAGCTCGTCGCCGGCATCATCGATGTCGGCGCGGCCGCCGCGACGCTCTACGTTCTTATGCCGGCCGACACGGTCGACAGCTTCATTCTCTTCGCCCTGGTCTTCTCGGTCGCCGTGGTGGTGGGCGTCGCGTCCAGCGCGCCCGGCGGCCTCGGCGCCTTCGAGGCGACCATCATCGCCAGCCTCGGCCTGTCGCAGCGCGCCGATGTCGTGGCCGCGCTCCTGGTCTATCGCCTGATCTACACGCTGCTGCCGCTTCTGGTGACGGTCGCCGGCCTTCTCGTGGTGGAGGCGGTGCGCCGGCGCGGCGTGATGAAGGGGCCGATGAAGGAGCTTTCTCGCGCGCTGGAGCCCATGGTGCCGCCGGCCACGGCGGTTCTGGCTTTCGGCGGCGGTCTCGTTCTCCTGTTCTCGGGCGCGACGCCCGGCCAGGAGAAGCGCCTCGATCTTCTCAGCGACTTCGTCCCCCTGCCCTTCATCGAGATGTCGCATCTGGCGGCGAGCTTCGTCGGCGTCGCGCTTCTGGTGGTCTCGCGCGGCCTCGCCAAGCGCCTCTGGCGCGCCTGGGTCGTGGCCTTCGGCCTGCTCGTGGCCGGCGCCGTCTTCTCGATCTCGAAAGGCCTGGACTGGGAAGAGGCCTTCGTCCTCGTTCTCGTCGCCGGCCTTCTGATCGGCTTCCGCCACGCCTTCTATCGCCGCTCCATGCGCGGCCTCTTCGCCGTCAACTGGAGCTGGTTGGCGGCGGTTTCGGCAACCGTGATCGCCAGCGTCTGGCTCGGCTTCTTCGCCTATCGCCATGTCGAATACGCCAACACGATGTGGTGGGATTTCGCCCTTTCGGCGGATGCGCCGCGCTTCCTGCGCGCCAGCGTCGTCGCCTTCGTGGTGATCGCCTTCGTCGGGCTGGATGTCGCCATTCATCGCCGGACCGACCGCATCCAGCGCCGCAGCCGCATTCCCGACGACGTGTCGCCCATCGTAGACGCCTCGCCCAACACCAACGCGGCACTGGCGCTCCTGGGCGACAAGCGCTTCCTCTTCTCGCCGGACAAACGCGGCTTCGTCATGTACGCACGCTCGGGCGGCAGCCTGATCGCGCTGGGCGAGCCGATCGGCCCGCCCGAGGTCGTGCACGATCTGGCCTGGGCCTTCCGCGACTTGGCGGATGCGCAGGCCGAGCGTCCGGTCTTCTACGAAGTCTCGCCCGAAAGCCTGCCGCTTTTTCTCGACATGGGCCTCGTCGCCCTGAAGCTCGGCGAGGTCGCCCGCGTCGATCTCACCACCTTCTCCGTGGAAGGTGCCAAGAAGCAGGACCTTCGCACCGCGACGCGCCGGGCCGAGCGCGAGGGCTTGGTCTTCTCGGTGATCTCGCGCGAGGAGGTCGTGGCCAGCATGGACGAGCTGCGTGCCGTGTCCGACGCGTGGCTCGAGATGAAGTCCGGCACTGAAAAGGGCTTCTCGCTCGGCTATTTCGACCGGGCCTATCTCTCGCATTTCGACATGGCGGTCCTGAAGAAGGACGGGGCCATCGTCGCCTTCGCCAATATCTGGCGCGGCGCGAACAAGGAAGAAATCTCGATCGACCTGATGCGCTTCCTGCCCAATGTCTCGAAAGTGATCATGGACGCGCTCTTCGCAAAGCTCATGCTCTATGCGAAGGACGAGGGCTACAAATGGTTCAACCTGGGCGCCGCGCCCCTGTCGGGCCTGGTGGACCGGCGCGGCGCCTCGCGCTGGAACCGCTTCGGCTCCTTCCTTTATCGGCGCGGCGGCTCCTTCTATCGATTTGACGGGCTGAAATCCTTCAAGCAGAAATTCGCGCCCGTCTGGACGCCGCATTACCTCGTCTGTCCTGGCGGCTTCGACACAGCCAAGGTTCTGGTGGACGTGACGACCCTTATCTCCGGCCGACCCAAGCAGGATTCATGAAGCGAGCCCCTCTTCTTCTCGCCGCTCTTCTCACACCGATCCTTCTGGGTGGGGTGGGGGCCGGCATTCTTCTGTCGCGCGTCAAGAGCAACGCCGCCGCCGC
Source organism: Aureimonas sp. AU40 (assembly GCF_001463785.1). Classification (NCBI taxonomy): domain Bacteria; kingdom Pseudomonadati; phylum Pseudomonadota; class Alphaproteobacteria; order Hyphomicrobiales; family Aurantimonadaceae; genus Aureimonas; species Aureimonas sp. AU40. Next base: position 66,597 of record NZ_BBWL01000010.1, on the reverse strand, counting down.
CGTGCCCGCCGCCGTTGTCACCTACGAAAACATGGCCGGGGTTCCCGTCTTCGAGCCGGACAGCGATCCGGTCGGCCTGACCGTGCTCCTGTCCGACGAGGGCGGGATCGCGCGCGAGGACCGCGAGCTGGCGGCCAAGCTCGTGGACGGCGGACAGATCGTCGTGCAGATCGATCTCGTTCGCTGGCGCGCCGCGCTGGAGGAAGGGATCGAGGACGGCGACGACTGCATCTATCTCGGCTCGGATATCGAGGGCATCGCCAAGGAAGCCCTGCGCGCCCTGGAGCTTCAGACCTATTTCCACCCCGTCGTGGTCGGGCGCGGAGTGGGCGGCACCGTCGCCTATGCGGCGGTGGCCGATACGCCGGCCGCGACCATGGCCGGCGGCGTCGCGCTGAACGCCGCCCCCTCGGCCCGCTCGACGCTTCCGGTCTGCGCCGGCGCCAAGGCCACGCCCGCCGGGCGCGGCGGCTTCGCCTACGATCGCACGGCCGACCTGATTCAGCCCTTCGTCTTCATCGAGCCCGAGGGCCATTCGACGGACCTCGCCCCGACCGCGCCTTACAAGGCGGCGACCGTGGTAGCGAAGGACCCGGCGACCGCCATGGACGCCGTGGTCGCGGCGGCCGACAACATCAGCCAAGCCGACAATTCGGCCCTGCCGATCATCGTCACCAAGCCCAAGGGCGAGCCGATCGCGGTTGCGCTCTTCTTCTCCGGCGACGGCGGCTGGCGCGATCTCGACAAAACGATCGGCGACTGGCTGAGCGAGCATGGCGTCGAGGTCATCGGCGTCGACGCGCTGCGCTATTTCTGGTCGGAAAAGACGCCGGAGCAGATGGCGACCGACATGGAGACCATGCTTGGCAAGGCCAATCCCAAGCCGGGCGTTCCGGTGGCGCTGCTCGGCTATTCCTTCGGCGCCGACACGCTGCCCTTCGCCTATCCCAAGCTGCCACAGATCTGGACCGACCGGATCGACCTGATCGGCCTTCTCGCGCCCTCGCAGAAGACGGGCTTCGAGATTTCGGTCGGTGGCTGGCTCGGCATGTCGACGGGCGCGAGCGACGTGGTGAACGCACTGAAAGCCGTTCCCGTCTCCAAGCTGCTCTGCATCTACGGCACTGAGGACGAAGCGGACACCGCCTGCCTCGCGCCGCAGCTGGCCGATGCGGCCAAACTCTCGATCGAGGGCGGGCACCATTTCGACGGCAATTACGAAGCGCTCGCCGAACGCCTGCTGAACGCGATCAAGAGCGGCCCGGCCGCTGCCCTTGCCGCCCCCACGGAGGCGGCCGCCGCCACACCGTCGACGCCCGCGCGCTGACCCCAACGCCTTCGCCGCCAATCACGAGTCGGCGGCGAAGCGCCTACGCGATCAAGGTTTCCCGCCGCGCACGGGAAGCAGGGCGAGAACGCCGAGCAGCAGCCAGGACAGGATCAGCACCGTGCCGCCGGTTGGCGCGGCCATGGCGAAGAGCCGGCCTCCGGTTGCCAATCGCATCGCCAAATCTCCCGAAAACAGAAGCACGCCCGCGATCAGGCCAAGGATCGGCAAAGCCGCACCGCGCAGCCGCTCGCCGGCAAGGCTGAGCGCCAGGAGCGTCGGCGCGTGGACGAAGGCGATGGCGGCGGCGATTGCGGCGAGGCTCGCATCCCCTCCCCCATGCGCGGCATAGGCCGCCCCTGCGGTTCCTGCCGCGCCGAACAGTCCGGCGAAGCCGAGGGCGGTGCGAAAGGGCCATCGCATCATAAATGTTTTTCCAGTGTGCCGGGATCAGAGCGTTTCCACCCTTCTCAGCCCGAAACAGCCGGCGAGGCAAGCAGCCATTCCTACCCCAGCACCACCAATCGGAGCTTAGGCTGTCGGTTGGAAAACCGACCGGCGATCAGCGACGGTTGGGATCGGCCGGCCAGGAGGCCGTTTCCCTGTCGTCGCCCTGCGTCAGGGCGCTGGGCGGCGCTTCCAAGTCCTCGTCCATCTCGTCCAGCACCGAGCCCGACCACATGCGATAGCCCGCGGAATAGGCGGCTTTGCCCAGAAGGTGGGCTGAGATCGGTGCGGTGAGGAAGAAGAAGACGATGGCGGCGATGGCGCGCAGCACTTCGGCTGTCTGCACGGAGACGATAGCGAGCGCGACAAGCGCCAGGACGGAGCCGACCGTTCCCGCCTTCGAGGCGGCATGGATGCGGGTGTAGAAGTCGGGCAGGCGCAGGATGCCGATCGAGGCGACCAGCGCGAAGAGCGCGCCCATGACGACGAAGATGCCCGCCAGAATATTACCGATCGCCGCCGTCATGGCATCTGGTCCTTCTCGCCGAGAAGCTTCAGGTCCGCCTCCGGTTCCGTCGCGGCGGCGACGGGCGAGCGCTCTGTGTCGCCGCGCGCCATGATGAAGCGCGCAAACGAGATCGTGGCGAGGAAGCCGACGAGGCCGAGCGCGATGGCGATGTCGACATAAAGCGTGAAGCCGGTGTCGATGCCGATCACGGCGATGAAGCCGATCGAGGACGAAGTCAGGACGTCGAGCCCGAGCACGCGGTCCGGCAGAGTCGGCCCCCGCCAGATGCGGATCACCGTGCAGAGGAAGGAAACACAGAGGAGGAACAGCGCGACGGTCAGCGCGATATCGAGAAAGCGTTCGGAGAACTGCGCGAAGCTCATCGAAACGCCTCCAGAATGCGCCGCTCGAAGCCCTCCGCGATCTCGCGCCGCCGCTCGTCCGGGTCGGAACAGTCGAGCGCGTGGACGAAGAGCGTCGAGCCGTCCTCCGACAGGTCGAAGATCAGCGTGCCCGGGGTCAGCCCCACGAGATTGGACAGGAGGGCGATCTCGAAATCGGTCTCCACCCGGTGCTTGTAGAGGAAAACGCCGGGGCGCACGTCGAGCTTGGGTGCCAGGACCACGTTGGCAACGCGCCAGGCCGACACGGCGAGATCGTAGATCAGGAAGAGAATGAGCCCGAGCACCTTGCGGCCGCGCTGGAAATAGCCCTGCGCGCCGATCTGCTCGCGGATCAGAAAGAGCGATCCGGCACCCAGAAAGAAGCCGAACATGAGATTGCCGAGGCTGAAGCCGCCGGTGATGACCAGCCAGACCAGCGCCAGGAGAAGGTTGGCGACGAAGGGATTCATTACGGCGTTCCCCCCAGAACCACGGCGAGATAGGCGCTCGGCTTCAGGATCTGATGCGCGGCCTCGTAGGTGAGTTCGGCCAGCGGCTCCGGCCAGACGCCGACCACGACGACGAAGAGGCAAAGCGCAACCAGCGGAATGAGCGCCAAGGGCCGGCCCGGCTGCGGCGCGCGGAACACCTCCTCCGGTGGATGTCCCTCGCCGGCCTCCGCCAGCGCCGGGAGAGGCCGCCAGAAGGCCAGCGAGAAGACGCGGATGCAGGCGATGGTCAGGAGGAAGCCGGAGACGAGCACCGAGGCCGCAAGCCAAGGAAGATCGGCCGAGATGGCCGCGCGCACGAGCAGCATCTTGGGCCAGAAGCCCGAGAAGGGCGGCAGGCCGGAGACGCCGAGCAGCAGCACGAGGAACATGGCCGAGAACAGGGGATGGCGCTTCCAGAGGCCGCCCATTTCATGCAGCGATGACGAGCCGTTTCGAAAGGCCGCGACGCCAGCCGCGAGATAGAGCGCCGTCATGACCACGACGGAATGAAGGGCGTAGAACACCGCGCCCGACAGGCCGGTTGCGAGCGGCCCGTCCAGCGACACGCCGTTGTTGAAGCCTGCCCCCTCCGCCGCCTCGCGCAGCACGCCGGCCGCGCCCGTCGTGATGGCGACCGTACGCGATTCCATGACGGGCGGAATGGCGAGGCCGGCGAGGATCGTGCCGATGCCGGCGATCACGACATAGTTCAGCATGCGCCGAAGGTCGGTCTGCGACAGGGCGCCGAGCGCGCCGATCAGCATGGTGAGTGCCGCCATCCAGGCGATGACAAAGCCGAGCCCGCCGCGCTCGGGCGGAAACAGCATGAGCACGACGCGGATCAGCGCGTAGATGCCGACCTTGGTGAGTAGGCCGGCGAACAGCGCCGACACGACGAAGCGCGGCGTGTGATAGGAGGCCGGCAGCCAGAAGTTCAGCGGAAAGGCCGCCGCCTTCATGGAGAAGGCGACAAGGAAGAGCGAGGCGATGGTGAGAAGAACGCCGTTGCCCTCCAGCGCCGCCGATTTCACCGCGATGTCGGCCATGTTGAGCGTGCCGAACACGCCGTAGAGATAGCCGATGGTCAGCAGGAAGAGCGTCGCGCCGATAAGGTTCAGGAAGCAGTATTTGGTCGCGCCGTCGAGCTGCTCGCGCTCCGAACCGAGGATCAGGAGCCCGAAGGAGCCGATCAACATCACCTCGAACCAGACATAGAGGTTGAAGATGTCGCCGGTCAGGAAGGCGCCGGAGACGCCCGCCATGACCATGAACAGGAAGGGATAGAAGCCGTAACGCCGCCCCTCAGCATCGATCGAAGCGCCGGCATAGATGCCGCAGGCAAGGCCCGCGAAGCCCGCCACCGAGAGGAACAAGGCGCTGAGAACATCGGCCGTGAAGGAAATGCCGTAGGGCGGCTTCCACCCGCCCATGGCCATGGAGATCGGCCCGCCCTCGGCGATGCGCACCAGCAGCGCGAGATCGCAGACGAGCAGAAGCACGAGGCCGGCGATGGCCACGATGGGATGGCGGTCCATGCGCCGGCGCATCATCAGAAGCCCCGCCGCGAAGACGAAGCAGATCAGCACGGGCAGGATCAGGAGATACTGGTCGGGCCGGAAGGTGCCGAACACCATGGCCTCGGCGATGTAGTCGCGGGTCTCGTCCATGGCGGCCTCCTAGAGCATTTCCCGGCAAGGCGAATGAGCCTGGCCGCTGGACGATGCGGCAAGATCGGAACCCTGGATCATTTGCGATGAATTGGTCTTCATCGAAAATGCCTCAGTAGCCGAGGGGCGGCAGCCCCTCGTTCTCGGGTTCGGCGACGCGCATGTCGTTGGTGTCGTCGGTCTCCAGGTCCTGATAGGCGCGGTAGGTGAGCACGAGCAGAAAGACGAAGAAGGAAAACGAGATGACGATCGCCGTCAGGATCAGCGCCTGCGGCAGCGGATTGGCGATCGCCTGCGGCGGCACCTCGAGATGGTTGGGGATGAGCGGCGGCGCGATCGGCCCGATCCGCCCGACCACGAAGACCGAGAGATTGACCGACGTGCCGAGCAGCACCACGCCCAGCAGCATGCGGATGATGTAGGTCGAGATCAGGAGGTAGATCGAGATCGAGAAGAGAATGCCGACGAGGCCGGCCAGGGCGACTTCCATGGGGCTCTCTCCTCAGTCCGAATAGCGTTCTTCGAGCGACAGCGCGATCGCGCTGATCGCACCGACGATCACCAGAAACACGCCGACATCGAACAGAAGCGTGGTCGACAGGGCCAGTTCGCTGCCGGCGATGTCCACGAAGACCCAGAGCCCGGTCATGAACTGCGCCCGCCCGAACAGCGGCAGAAAGCCGGCCAGCACGGCGGCGATGAGGCCGAAGGCGGCATAAGCGATCGGGTGGAAATGCAGCGCGCGGCGCACCGCGTCGACGCCGCAGGCCATGCCGTAGACCGCGATGGCGGAGGACGCGATCAAGCCACCGATGAAGCCTCCGCCCGGCTCGTTGTGCCCGCGAAGCAGGACGAAGAGCGAGAAGAGCAGCATCAGCGCGGTGAGATAGGGGGCCGTGACCCGAAAGATGAGGGTTCTCATGGCTGCAACTCCCCTGCCCGGCGGCGTCGCTTGCGCGAGAAGCGCGTGTCGCTCGTCTTCACGGCGCGGATGCGCACCAGCGCCAGGATGGCGGCGCCCGTGGTCAGCACCACGGCGATCTCGCCCATCGTGTCGACGCCGCGGAAGTCCACCAGGATGACGTTCACGATGTTGCGGCCGTGCGCGATGACGTAGCTGTAGCGGGTGTAGAAGTCGCCGATCACGGTGTCGAAGGGGCGCTGCGTGATGTGCAGCAGGAAGAGCGCGAAGCCGAGGCCACCGGCGATCGCCAGGGCCGCCTCCGGCACGATGTTGCGCCAGGGCCGCCGGTCGGCCGGCATCAGCCGCAGCCGCGTCATCACCAGCGCGAGGATGGCGACCGACAGGATCTCCACCATGAACTGGGTGAAGGAAAGGTCCGGCGCGCCGAGCAGCATGAAGAGAAGCGCGACGGCAAGACCCTGAATGCCGAGCGAGACGATCGCGGTCAGGCGGTTGTTGGCGAGAACCACCACGACCGCGCCGAGCACGACGAGGCCGATCACGCCCCATTCGTAGAAATAGAGATCGGGCATGGCCGGGCGCGTCGGCAGCGAGCCGGCCCAGATCATGGTGATCCAGAGCGTCGCCACGATCACCGCGATCGTCACCTTCATGTAGATGTCGAGCCGGCCGGGCTGGAGCTTGACCGTGAGATGGAAGGCCCCGACGACCAGCGCACGCATCAACTGGTCGAAGCCCTTGTCCGGCCCCCAGCCGATGCGCCCGAGCGCATCGGCGATCAGCGAGCGCAACTGGCTGGCGCGCAGGAACAGGACGACGCCCGCCGCGACCGTGACGATCGAGAGGATCAGCGCCGGGCCGAAATGGAAGCCGAGCGCGATGTCCACCGCCACCGCACCGTCGAGCCCCGGCGGCGACATGGGATTGGAAATGAACTGGTGCGTGGTCTGCGAGAAGATCGCGGCGAGCAGGCCGACGACGCCGAGCACGATCGGCCCGATCCAGATCAGCGGCGTCGATTCATGTGCCTTGCGCAGCCCGCTCGGCATCGTGCCGGCAAATGGCTTGATCGCGACAACCAGCGCCACGGCGAACATCAGCGCGTTGCCCGAAACAGCGGCGATCGTGGTCAACACGCCCTTCAGGTCCAGCGTCGCGGTCGCGGCATAGACCTCCTCCTTGGCGAGGAAGCCGAAGAGTGGCGGCAGGCCACCCATGGCGGCGGCGCCGAGAACGGCGGCGGCGAAGGTCAGCGGCATCTTGCGCGCGAGACCGCCGAGGGCGCGAATGTCGCGTGTACCGGCGCTGTGGTCGATCGACCCCGCCACCATGAAGAGGCAGGCCTTGGCCAGCGAATGGGCGAACAGATAGAGGACGGCCGCCTCGATCGCGAGCTCCGTCCCGATGCCGATCAGCATGACGAGAAGGCCGAGCGAGGCCACCGTCGTATAGGCCAGCATGAGCTTGATGTCGCTCTGGCGCATGGCGAGGATCGCAGCGATCACCAGCGTGACACCGCCGAAGAGCGGCAGGATCAGCTCCCAGGCCAGCGTTCCGCCCATGACCGGGAACAGCCGCATGAGAAGGTAGATGCCGGCCTTCACCATCGTCGCCGAATGAAGATAGGACGAGACAGGCGTCGGGGCTTCCATGGCGTTGGGCAGCCAGACGTGGAACGGCATCTGGGCCGACTTGGTGAAGGCGCCGATCAGGATCAGGACCAGCGCCGGGCCATAGATCGACAGGGCTTTCACCGCCTCTGGCTGCCCCAGAAGCGCCGTCAGGCTGGTCAGCCCCGTCGCCTCGCGGATGAGAAGCAGGCCGGCCAGCAGCGCCAGACCGCCGCCGCCGGTGATGACCAGCGCCTGCATGGCACCGCGCCGCGCCGCCTCCTTCTCGAAATTGAAGCCGATTAGGAGGAAGGAGGTGATCGAGGTCAGTTCCCAGAAGACGAAGAGCGTGATCAGATCGTCAGACAGGACGAGGCCGAGCATCGCGCCCATGAACATCAGGATATAGGCGAAGAACCGGCCGCGCTTGGAGCCCTTGGGCATGTAGCCGCCGGAATAGAGCACGACCAGCGCGCCGATCGACAGGATCAGGAAGGCGAAGCCGAAGGACAGGCCGTCGAGCCGGAAGGCGAAGCGCACGCCGAAGCTCGGAATCCAGTCGAAGCCGAAGAGGATCGGCACACGGCTCTGCACCTGCGCGCTCTGCTGAAACAGAATCGCCAGCGCCCCAACGGGGAAGCACGCCAGAACCAGGGAACCGAAACGACCAAGAGCGATCAGCGAGAGAGGGGCTACGAGGGCGCCGATGAACGGCAGGGCGAGCACGAGATAAAGAAGTCCACTCGACAGGCTGTTCATACCGGCTCAGCGTTTCCTCGATGCACCGCCCTCTGGGCCGCTTCCAACGACCGCAACATTAGGTCGCGCCGGGCTTTGATCAAGTCGAAAGCGGCCTAGAAAATGCTCCGCAGGGTGGTGGCGGCGCGATCTGACCGGCTTGTGATCGGCCGTCCGCAGCCCTACCTCCTCCCGCAACGAGACGGAGGAGGCCCGGTCCATGGCCAGCGCGAGCGAACATTCCCTGAAGGTCGAGAAGACCGACGCCGAGTGGCAGGAGATCCTGACACCCGAACAATACAAGGTCGCGCGCGGTCACGGGACGGAGCGCCCCTTCACCGGCCCGAACTGGGACCAGAAGGCGCCCGGCCTTTATTGCTGCGTGTGCTGCGAGAAGCCGCTGTTCCGCTCGGAGACCAAGTTTGAATCCGGCACGGGCTGGCCGAGCTTCTACGAGCCAGTCGAGCGCGAGTCGGTGAGCGAGCATGTCGACCGCTCTTTCCTCATGACACGAACCGAAGTGCGCTGCGCCGATTGCGACGCCCATCTCGGCCATGTCTTTGAGGACGGGCCGCGCCCGACGGGCCTGCGCTACTGCATGAACGGCTACGCGCTGCAGTTCGACCAGGACTGAAGCCTCGTCGATCTCGCCCTTTCGGCTTGCCTTTGCCGCCCGCCGGACGAAAGCTCCGGCGGCTTGATTCTGTCCGCGTCCTACGGTGTGTTCATGTCCTCAGTCTTCCGTGCCGACCTTCCCGCCCCGCCCCGCGCGCCGCAGCGCCCGGTGGACCTTTCCGCGCATGGCCGCACGCGAACCGACGAATACAGCTGGATGCGCGTCGCCAACTGGCAGGAGATGTTCAAGGACACGACCCTGCTCGACCCCATGATCCGCGCCCATCTGGAAGCGGAGAACCGCTACGCCGACGCCGCGCTCGCCGATGTCGAGGGGCTGAAGGCCAAGCTCGTCGCCGAGATGCGCGCGCGCATCAAGGAGGACGACAGTTCCGTCCCCTCCCCCGACGGCCCCTATAGCTACGGCGTCGCCTACGAGGCCGGCGCCGAATATCCCCGCTTCTTCCGCGTGAAGCGCGAAGGCGGGCCGGAGCAGGTGACGCTCGACGCCAACAAGGAAGCGGACGGCATCGAGTATTTCTCGATCGGCGGCGTCGAGCATTCGCCCGACCACTCAAGGCTCGCCTGGAGCTTCGACGACAAGGGCTCGGAATTCTACGAGATCGCCCTGCGCGATCTGGAAACCGGCGCCGACCTGCCCGACCGCATCAGCGACACGAGCGGCGACGCGACCTGGGACGCGCGCTCGCATGGCTTCTTCTACACGAGGCTCGACGCCAACCACCGGCCGAGCCGCGTCTTCTACCACGCGCTGGGAAGCGAGACGGCCGCCGATCCGCTTGTGTACGAGGAAACCGACACCGGCTTCTTCATGGGCGTCGGCAAGACGCAGAGCGGCGACTATGTCGTAATCGACATTCACGACCACGAGACGTCGGAAGCCTGGCTCATCCCCGCCGCCAACCCGGCCGCCGAGCCGCGCCTCGTCTCGCGCCGCGAGAAGGGTCTGGAGTACGACGTGGACGAGGGCGACGGCACGCTCTTCATCCTGACCAATGCCGACGACGCGCGGGACTTCAAGATCGTTACCGCCCCGGCCGACGCGCCGAGCCGCGAGAACTGGAGCGATCTCGTGCCGCACGAGGACGGGCGCCTGATCCTGTCGCATCTCGTTTTGAAGCGCCATCTGGTCTGGCTGGAGCGGCGCGACGGCCTGCCGCGCATCGTCGTGCGCCGCTTGGCCGACGGGGCCGAGCATTCCGTCGCCTTCGAGGAGGAGGCCTATTCGCTGGGCCTTGGCGGCACCTACGAATATGACACGACCTCGATCCGCTTCTCCTATTCCTCGCCGACCACGCCGAACCAGACCTTCGACTACGACGTGGAAACCCGCGAGCGCCGCCTCCTGAAGACGCAGGAAGTGCCGTCCGGCCACGACCCTGCCCTCTATGTCGCGCGGCGCATCTTCGCCCCCGCGCCGGACGGCGAGACCGTGCCGGTGTCGCTGGTTTATCGCCGCGACGTGGCGCTCGATGGCTCGGCGCCGCTCATGCTCTACGGCTACGGCTCCTACGGCCATTCCATCCCCGCCTCGTTCAGCACCAATGTGTTGAGCCTCGTGGATCGCGGCTTCGTCTACGCCATCGCCCATATTCGCGGCGGCAAGGACAAGGGCTTTCGCTGGTACGAGGCGGGTCGGCGCGAGCACAAGCGCAACACGTTTACCGACTTCATCGCGGCGGCCGATCATCTCGTGGCCGAGGGCTTCACGCGGCATGACCGGATCGTGGCGCAGGGAGGCTCGGCGGGCGGCCTGCTGATGGGCGCGGTCGCCAACATGGCGCCGGAGAAGTTCGGCGGCATCATCGCCGTCGTGCCCTTCGTCGACGTGCTCAACACGATCCTCGACGACACGCTGCCGCTCACCCCGCCGGAATGGCCGGAATGGGGCAATCCGATCCTGTCGGAGGCCGATTACGAGGTGATCGCGAGCTACAGCCCCTATGACAATGTGGAGGCCAAGGCCTATCCGCCCATCCTGGCGCTCGCCGGCCTTACCGACCCGCGCGTGACCTATTGGGAACCGGCCAAGTGGGTGGCGCGCCTGCGCGCCCGCAAGACCGACGCCAACCCCGTGATCCTGCGCACCAATATGGGCGCCGGCCATGGCGGCGCCTCGGGCCGCTTCGCCAAGCTGGACGAGATCGCCATGATCTACAGCTTCGCGCTGAAGCTCATGGGCAAGGCCGGGCTTTGAGGCTGGAAATCGGAGGCGGCTGCGGCCGCCTCCAAAGCGCTTCTCCTCGCTACTGAGCGTCGCTCTCGATCGCCGGCACCGCCTTGAGATAGGCGGCGATGGCCTGAAGGTCTTCCTTCGGCAGGCGCGCCAAATTGTGCTGCACCTCGACCATCGAGCCGCCGACGCTGTCGAAATCGGGCGTGAAGCCGGTCTCGAAATAGTTGACGAGATCGTCCTCGCTCCAATCCGCGAGCTCGCCGCCCGGCGTGATGTTGGGAATGCGCCCGTCGCCTTCCGGCGCCGGACCGCCCGCCAGCCAGAGAGAGGCGTCCAGCCCGCCCGCGCCACTGAGACGGCGCGGCGTGTGGCACTCCCCGCAATGGCCCGGCCCTTCCACGAGATATTGCCCGCGACGCGCGGCGTCGGACGCATCGACGGCCAGGGTTACGACCGGCTCGGAGTTGAGAAACAGCGCCTTCCACAGGCCGAGCGAAATGCGCAGGTTGAAGGGGAACGGGAGGTCGTTGGGCGGCGCATCCGCCGGCGAGGCCGGCAGCGTGCGCAGGAAAGCATAGAGATCGGCCACGTCCGCCGGCGTCATGCGCGAATAGGACGTGTAGGGAAAGGCGGGGTAGAGATGGCGCCCGGCCGGATCGACCCCGCGCTGAAGGGCATTGGCGAAGTCGGCCAAGCTCCAGCGGCCGATCCCATGCTCAGGATCGGGCGAGATGTTGGGGCCGTAAAACGTGCCGAAAGGCGTCACCAACGGCGGACCGCCGGCAAGAATCGGGCGGTCCGTCGCCTCGGTGCCCGGCGCCACGCTCGCTGCATGGCAGGAGACACAGCCGCCAGCCCAGAACACGCGCTCGCCGCGTCCAGCGTCGCCCGAGCCTTCCTGCGCGATGGCAGCGGGTTCGAGCCGCACGGGACGCAGGAGACTATACGCGCCGGCCACGACCACCGCGACGACGCCGGCCAGAAGCGCGAAGACCGGTCGGCGCCGCAAGAGGCGCTCCGCTCAGCGCTGCCGGAACTGCTGGTGGCAGCCCTGGCAATTGGCGGCGACCTTGGTGAAGGCCACCTTGAAACTGTCGAGATCGGCGGGCTTGGCGTCGATCGCGGCCTGTGTCTCGGCAATGAACTTGTCGTTCGCCGCCTTGAACTCGGCCGGCTTCTCCCAGATCGCGGGCGAGGCCTCGGTCTTGCCGCCGGTCTTGGAATCCTCGGGGAAGAGCGTCGCGAACTTCTTGGCGTCGTCGTTCAACGTCTGGAACACGCCCGCCGCCACGGCGGCGTCGAAGGGCTGGCTGCCCTTGATGAGCTCGGACGCGGTGCGCGAGGCCTTGCCGTTGTTCTTCATCAGCTGCTGGCGCTCGCGGATGACGCTTTCGTTCTGCGCCAATGCCGGCAGGGCGGCCGAGGCGGCGACGCAAAGTCCCACGATCAGGGCGGACAGGCGCATGGCAATCACTCCGGGCTCTCGGCCAAATGGAATCGTTCCAAATGGATGAAAGCCCGTTTTTCACCCGCCGTCCATGTGAAAGGGCGGGAGAAGGCGGAAATTTCGTCGCAACCCTTCCAACGCAAAAACCCCGCCTTCCAAAGGAAGACGGGGCTCGAAGCTTGGCGTATGCGACGCTACGCGCGGATCAGGCGGTAGCGGCCTCGTAGCGCTCCAGCACGTAATCCCAGTTCACGAGGCTGGCGACGAAGGCCTCGAGATACTTCGGGCGGGCGTTGCGGTAGTCGATGTAGTAGGAATGCTCCCACACGTCGACGCCGAGAATCGGCTCCGCGCCGTGCACCAGCGGGTTCTCGCCGTTCGGCGTCTTGACGATTTGAAGCTTGCCGTCCTTCACCGCGACCCAGGCCCAGCCCGACCCGAACTGGCCCTTGCCCGCCTCAACGAAGTCGGTGCGGAACTTGTCGTAGCCGCCGAGATCGGAATCGAAGGCGGTCTGCAGCTTGCCCGGCAGGGACTTGCCGCCGCCGTTCGGCTTCATCCACTTCCAGAAATGGATGTGGTTGTAGTGCTGGCCGGCATTGTTGAAGAGCGGCTGGTTCTTGCCGAAGGACTGCTTCACGATCTCTTCGAGCGAGGCGTCGGCGAGGCCCGCCTCGGCGGCGAGCTTGTTGCCCATGTCGACATAGGCCTGGTGGTGCTTGTCGTGATGGTACTCCAGCGTCTCCTTCGACATGAAGGGCTGCAGCGCGTCATAGGCGTAAGGCAGTTCGGGAAGCGTGAAGGCCATGTCCGTCTCCTTGGTTGGGCCCGCGGCCACAAGTCGCGAATCGCGGGCCGCCGGGCTTACGAGCCGGGTCCTTAGCTAGGGCCTCTCAGCGCGGATGTCAGCCGCCTTGCGTTCCAAAACTCATGCTTGCGCCGCCTTTCCGTTCTCCCGGGCGAAGCGCCAGTAGAGTTCGCGTGCCCGCGCGGCGACCGGCCCCGCCTCGAAGCGGCGCTCCTCCAGCCCGACGACGGGCACGACCTTGGAATGGTTGCCGGTCGAGAACACCTCGTCCGCCGACAGGAAGTCCTCCACCGAAAGGCTGGCCTCCACCACCTCCATGCCATCGGTGCGCAGCAACTGGATGACGCGCTGGCGCGTGATGCCGTTGAGGAACGAGCCGTTGGGAACGGGGGTGAACACCGCGCCGTCGCGCACCATGAATATGTTCGACGTGCCGGTTTCCGCGACATTGCCGATCGTGTCGCGCACCAGCGCGTTGTCGAAGCCGCGCCGCTTGGCTTCCAGAATCGCCCGCGCGTTGTTGGGATAAAGGCAGCCGGCCTTGGCAAGCGTCGGCATGGTCTCGGGCGTTGGGCGGCGAAAAGGCGAGACGCCCAGCGAAAACCCGGCCGGCGCGATCATCGGCGATTCGTAGAGGCACAGGCAGAAGCGCGTCGTCTCGGGGTCGGCGGGCACGCCCATGTAGCCGCCGTCCTCGGCCCAGTACATCGGCCGGATATAGACGGCCGTCTCGCCGCTGAAATTTCCCAACCCTTCATGCGTCAGCCGGACGATCTCGGCCGGCGCCATCGTCGGGCTGAGGCCCAGCGCCTCGGCCGAGCGGTTGACCCGGGCGGCATGCAGATCGAGATCGGGCGTCAGTCCCTCGAACCAGCGCGCTCCGTCGAAAACCGACGAGCCCAGCCAGAGCACATGCGAGCGCGGCCCCACCAGACCGGGATTGCCTTCCAGCCATTGGCCGTCGAAAAAGGTGAAGGTGCGCGAAAAACCGTCTGGCATGGGTCTGCCTTTCACTCGGGGCCCGGCGTCGGCGCGCCGTCAATCCTGCCGGCCGTTTTCTACAACCCGAACCGTCCCCTGTCACACCTCTCCCCTGTTACATGGAAGCCTCACTCGAAGCCCCCACGTAGCCCCGCCCCGTCCACGCCGCGGGCTTGCCGCAATGCCGGTCGCAATTGGCTTCAGGCGCGCTTCATGGAACGAACCGCCCGGTTCGACGTTGATGTGCAACGACAACAACCAGGGCCGGAGGCCCGAAGGCTTCATAGAAAGCCGACCTCCGTCCCCCTTCCCGGCTGGACGATGACACAAAATCCCTTTTCCCGCCCCGTGCCTCGCCGCGCGGTTCTCTCTGGCCTTGGCCTCGGCGCGCTTGCGACGCTGACAGGGTGCGTGAGTTCGCCCCGCGCGCAGATCGCCGACCTTTCGGCCTTTGGCGGCCTTCCCGGCAACATCCCCCCGGAATACGCGACGGCCTATGGCCCGATCTCCGACGGCGGCCACGAGATCCCGCCGATCGACCTGAAGCGGATGAACGTGCAGTTCCTGCGCCGGCAGGTCGCCTATACCGGGCCGGAAGCGCCGGGCACCATCATCATCGATACGCCGACCCGCTACGCCTATCTGATCCAGCCGGGCGGCACGGCCATGCGCTACGGCGTCGGCATCGGCCGCGAGGGCTTCGCCTGGGAAGGGCGCGCCCGCGTGCAGTTCAAGCGCGAATGGCCGCGCTGGACGCCCCCCAACGAGATGATCGATCGCCAGCCCGAGCTTGAGATGTATCGCGGCGTGGGCATGGACCCCGGCCTCAAGAACCCGCTCGGCGCCCGCGCGCTCTACCTTTTCCAGAACGGGCAGGATACGCTCTACCGCCTGCACGGCACGCCGGAATGGTGGACGATCGGCAAGGCCGTCTCGTCTGGCTGCGTGCGCTTCATGAACCACGACATCATCGATCTCTACAATCGCGCCGACCAGGGCGCGACGGTGATCGTGAACCAGCCGGGCGGCGCGACGGTCTGATCTCGGGCTCCTGACGATCGCTATTTTCGCGAGGCTGCGCCGAAACGCGTGGCCTCGTTCCCCGTTGCGCCGCGCTCCGCGCGCTGACACTGTGGCGCGCCGACCGGCCCGTCCAACCCGTTCAGAGTTTTCCCATGTCCGACCTTTACGACCGCCTCAGCGCATCGGCCTCCCTCACGCCCGAAACGGCGCGCGAGGCCGTCGGCAACATCCTTGCCTTCCTGCGCTCGCAGAGCGACGACCCCGCCGTTGAGACCATGATCGCCGAGACGCCCGGCGCCGATGAGGCGATCGGTGCGGCCGGCGACACGGAGTTCGGCGGCGGCATCATGGCGCTCGGCGCCAAGCTCATGGGCCTCGGCTTGGACATGGGCCAGATCCGCACCGTCGGCGAAGAGCTCGTGGCCTTCTCCAAGGCGCATACCGATGAGGCCACGGTCTCGCGCGCCATCGCCTCGGTCCCCGCGCTCGCGCCATTCATCTGATACAATTGCGTCGTATCGGAAGGCGGCGGCTTGCGCGAAGCCGCCGCCTTCCGAGGCTCGCCGAGAAAGTCGGTGGCGCATGGACGCGCCGCGGAGCTATATCGCCGTCGCGAAGCGCGCCGTCCCGCCGTGGCGGCGGCGCTCACGCCGTCTCGGACCACCCGACGCACTGCGTGCGATGCAAGGATGATGGCTCATGATCGATGCCTACACGGTGTTCGGCTCTCAGGTTCGCCGCCATGGAGCTGTGCGGGCCGACGAGATTCCGCCCGAAGCCGTGTGGCTGGACATGCGCAACCCAACGCCTGAAGAGGAAAAGGCGATCGAGGAACTGTGCGGCCTCGAAGTTCCGACGCGCGAAGAGATGCGCGAGATCGAGGTGTCGAGCCGTCTTTATTCCGAGGACGGCGGGGACTTCATGACCGCTTCGATCGTCTACGGGCTGGACGAGGGCAAGCCCGATTTCGGCCCCGTCACGTTCATTCTGGCTGGCCCACGCCTTCTGACGCTGCGCTACACCAACCCTCGATCCTTCCAAATCTTCTCGACCAAGCTCTGCCGCGAAGGCAATGCCGATGGCGGCAAGAGCGGCCATCTGCCGAGCGCCGACCATTACGGCCCGCCGCCGGCGCCCCCCAAGCCCTCGCGCACCAAGGGACCGACCGCCGATTCGATCGCCGTCGGCCTTCTGGAAACCGTGGTGGACCGGATGGCCGACATGCTGGAGCAGATCGCGACCGATCTCGACCGGATCGGCACCGACATCTTCCGCTCCTCCGACACCAACACGCCGACCGCGACCGCCGACTTCAAGCAGCTTCTGAAGCGCCTCGGCGCGGCGGGCGACCTGTCGTCGCGCACGCGGGAAAGCTTGGCCACAATGGACCGGCTCCTGCCCTTCCTGTCGCTGGTGATGGACCGCCGCAAGCCGCAGAAGGAGCTGAAGCTGCGGGTGAAGGCCATGGCGCGCGACGTCGCCTCGCTCAACGACTTCGTGTCCTTCCTGTCCAATAAGACGACCTTTCTGCTCGACACCACGGTCGGCATGATCTCGATCGAGCAGAACGCGATCATCAAGATTTTCTCGGTCGCCGCCGTCGGCTTCATGCCGCCGACCCTCGTCGCCTCGATCTACGGCATGAACTTCGAGCATATGCCCGAGCTGAAATGGGCGCTGGGCTACCCGATGGCGCTGCTCATCATGGTGCTCTCGGCGCTGCTGCCTCTGATGTATTTCCGCCATAAGAAGTGGCTCTGAAGGCGTGGCCGTGCCGGGGAAGATGCGCAGGACGATCGATCCAAACCGCCACGACTTTCCGTAAGGAATACGAAGCATATTCCGCAGCGAGCTTAGCATAGTTTTGGAAGCTGGAAGTGACGGCGAACGGCTATCTGTCGCTCGTTTCTCCTCTCGATGTCAAAACCTTGACGAGCGCGTATAGGACTCTTTCAACGATCCTGTCGCATGCTTCCCTTAGTAGGGGAAAGACATGCGGCTTCTCACCGTCCTGACAGACGACCATACGTTCGGATCTTTTCTCGTCGGTGCGGCCCTTTGTGCCTTCGGATCGACGATTGCCATATCGCTTGCGCAGCGCGCCTATGAAGCCAAGCAGTGCGCGCGCTCGGGATGGCTGTCCCTGGCCTCGCTCTATGCCGGGGCGATGATCTGGGCGACCTATTTCATCGTCACCCTCGGCGTCCGGCCGGAGATGGGCCTCACGCTCAATCCTCTTTCCACCATAGGCTCCGCAGCGGTCGCGATTGTTGGAACAGCACTCGGGCTTGGCGTGACGATCCGCTCCCGGAGCCTGGGCCCAGCCTTTATCGGCGCGACGCTTCTGGGGCTGTCGATCCCGGCCATGCATCACACCAGCTTGATCGGGCATCAGGTCGGGGGCTTGATGATCTGGCATAAAGGCCAGCTTCTTCTTTCGATCGCGCTTCCCATCCTGTTCTGGTTTCTGGCCATCATGGCCCTGCGCACTTGGCGCAAGACGCGCATTCCATCGATCCTCTGCGCGATCCTCGCCATCTTGTCCTCTCATGCCGCCTTGGTTTCGGCCTTGGAGGTCGTGCCCTTGGCAGGTGCCACGGCGCCCGACGAGGTCGTGCGTCTGGCGACAACGATGGCCGTCGCCATGGTCGCCTTACTGCTCGTCGCAACCGGGATCGCCTGCTATCTCATCGACGAGCGCTTGGCGCAAAGATTCAACCGGCGGCTGTTCAACCCGGCGTTCCGGGACGCGCTGACCGGCCTGCCGAACCGCTACGCTTTGATGGCGCACCTGTCGGAGGCTTTCGCCAGCGATCGCTGGTTCAAGCTGCTCCTTGTCGATCTCGACCATTTCAAGCTCGTCAATTCGAACCACGGCAAGAGGGTCGGGGACGCGGTTCTGATCGAGGTCGCGAACCGGTTGCGGCACTTGGCGGGCTCCGATGCCCTGGTGTTCCGTGTCGGCGGGGACGAGATGGCGATGCTCGTCTTCGGGAAGCGGGACAACGCGCTGCAGATGGGCGACGACGTCGTGATCGCCCTGCGCTCGCCCTATGCCATCAAGGGCCAGGTGCTGACCCTCGGATGCAATGTCGGCCATTGCGCATCGGACAATGCGCGAACGCCCGATGAACTCATGCAATTGGCCGACGCGGCCCTGCGCGATTCCAAACGTCGCGGCAGCAATCAGGTGTCCCGCTACACCAAGGGACTGATCGAGGCCCTGGCGGACCGCACTCAGCGTGAACTCGACCTCAAGACTGCCCTGGACGAGCGCCAGTTCGTTCTCGCCTATCAGCCGCTGGTGGACATCCACACGCGATCGCCCATCGGCAACGAGGCACTGATCCGCTGGAACCATCCTCAGCATGGCCCGATCTCACCGGCCGAGTTTATTCCGCTGGCCGAGGAAACCGGCATGATCCTGCCGATCGGAAAATGGGTGCTGGAAGAGGCGTGCCGCGCGGCGGCGGGCTGGCCGATCCATCAGCATGTCGCCGTCAACGTCTCGGCGCTGCAGTTCCGCTCGCCCATGTTCATGACCCATGTCGCCCAGGCCCTCGCGGACAGCGGCCTCCCGGCAGCGCGGCTCGAGGTCGAACTCACGGAAACCGCCATCGTCTCAGATGAGAAACAGCTCGCCCATGTTCTGAAAGACCTGCGCGCGCTCGGCGTGAAAATCTCGATGGACGATTTCGGGACCGGCTATTCCTCGCTGTCGCATTTGCGCGATCTGCCGCTCGACCGAGTCAAGATCGACCGCAGCTTCGTCGCCGCCGCGTCGAGCGACCGCAATTCCATGGCCGTGCTGCGCGCAGTCACCCAACTCGGGCGGGACATGGGCATCGCGACGCTCGGCGAGGGCGTCGAGACGGAGGAGCAGTTTCACATTCTGAAGGAGCTCGGCTGCGACGCGGTGCAGGGCTATCTCACGGGCCGGCCCGAGGTGCCAAAGACATGGAGAGCCGACGTCGCGGCCTGACCTCGGCCAATGCCGGCCGCTCGCTAGGCTGTTCACCTCAAGGGCGGATTGCGCTATCGGCAGGAGCGGCTTTCCGCAAGGGATGCCCTCCCCCGCAGCGCGAGGACGACGACGTGAGCCAGGCCCCCATCAAGCTCGACCGGATCGACATGAAGATCCTGATCGAGCTGCAGAAGAACGGTCGCATGACGAACGTGACGCTGGCGGACGCGGTGGGCCTGTCGGCAAGCCCATGCCTGTTCCGCGTCAAGCGGCTGGAGCAGAGCGGCTACATCACCGGCTACGGCGCCCATGTCGCCCTGCCCAAGCTCGGCGAAACGGTGACCGTGTTCACCGAAATCACGCTGACCGGCCACACGCGCGAGTATTTCCAGCGCTTCGAGCAGACGTTGCGCGGCGTCGAGGAAGCGATGGAGTGCCATCTCGTGTCGGGCGGCTACGACTATCTCGTGAAATTCGTCACGCGCGGCCTGCCGCATTATCAGGACGTGATCGAAGCGCTTCTGGAGCGCAACATCGGCATCGCGAAATATTTCAGCTACATCGTCCTGCGCACGCCGATCAGCCGGAGCGAACTGCCGCTGGACACGCTGTTCGGCGAGGCCGTGCGACCCAACTGAAAGAGGCGGGGTCTCCCCCGCCTTCCCGATCCTCGCTGCATGAGCCGCGATGACGCGTCAGCCCAGCGCCTGATTGGTCAGCGTGAAGAGCCGTGCCGGTCCGGTCTGGGGCGCGGGGCCGCGCGTCATCTGTACGACGCGGTCGACCTGCGCGAGGCCGCAGCCTTCCACGAAATCCACGAAGGCGCCTTCGCGCTCGGGCGTGTCCATGCGCAGGAAGGCGCCGTCATGCGTCTTCACATGCGGGCTGGCGAGCGCGATCGCATCCTCCACGGATTGGGCGACCAGCGGGCCGACCACATGGCCGCGCCCGAAGGGCCGGCACACGGCGTAGCCCCGGATCGCGCCGCCTTCCTCGATCACCGTGGCCTCGCCGACGCGACGGAGGGCGGCCAGCATGCGGCTGCGATCGCCGCCATAGGCCTCGGCGTCCAAGGCCACGATGGCATCCCAATCGCCCTCCCGAGCCGGGCGAACGGTGGCATTCTCCACCGCCGGGCCGGCCGAGGCCGTGCCCTGGTACTGGGTGATCGTGGCCGTCGGGCGAAAGCCCTCCGACTCGTAGAGGCGTTGGCCGGCGGCGGTGGCGACGAGGCGGATGGTTCGCTCGCCGGCCGCCTCGAAAAGCTGGCGCATCATGCGCCGGCCCGTGCCCTTGCCCTGAAGGCGGGGCGAGACGATCACCATGCCGATGGTCGCGAGCCTGTCGCCGAAGGGCCACCACATGGCCGAGCCCATGACGCGGCCGCCCTCGTCGGTGGCCACGAGACCGTGGCCGACCTCGTGCGCCAGCCGCCAGTCGTCCGGGCGGTGCGGCCAGCGGACCTCGACCGACAAGCCGTGGGCGGCTTCGATGTCGCCGGGCTCCATCGGCCGGATTTCGGATAGGTCGATCATCGACTTGGTCATGGCGTGTCCGGTTGTAGCTGGAACGGCGGGCTCAGAGCCTGCTTGGAAACTCGGTCGGGTCGGTCCGACGGTTCTTTTTCGCTGTCGCTTCGTTGCCAATCCTCGCCGATGCCGCCGGCATCGACTGCGTTTGGCGCCTCGCGACACCCAAAAATCCCTCGCCGGCCCTCCGCCGCCGAATTTCCAAACAGACTCTCAGAACCCGCCCATGTGAAACGACTTCATCTCGAGATATTCGTCGATCCCGTAGGCCGAGCCTTCGCGGCCGAGGCCCGACTGCTTGACGCCGCCGAAGGGCGCGGCGTCCATGCCGACGGCGCCGGTGTTGAGGCCGACCATGCCGAACTCCAGCGCCTCGCCGACGCGCCATGCCCGGCCGATGTCGCTCGTGTAGAAATACGAGGCGAGGCCGAAGGGCGTGGCGTTGGCGATCTCGACCGCCTCGTCTTCCCGCTCGAAGCGCATCAGCGGCGCGAGCGGGCCGAAGGTCTCCTCGCTGGCGAGCAGCATCGACGTGTCCGCCCCGGTTAGGACCACAGGCGCGACGAAGCGCCCCTTGGTCGACACCGCGCCTTCGTTGGCGATGCGCGCGCCCTTGGCGAGCGCGTCTTCCAGATGGCGGGTGACCTTCTCTGCGGCCGCATCGTTGATCAGCGGGCCGATGGTGACGCCCGCCTCGAAGCCGTTGCCGAGGCGAAGCTTCGCCGCGGCTTCCGAGAGGCGCGCGGCGAAGCGATCGTAGATCCCGTCCTGCACCAGGATGCGGTTGGCGCAGACGCAGGTCTGGCCGGCATTGCGGAATTTCGAGGCCATGGCACCGGCGACGGCCAGTTCCAGATCGGCGTCGTCGAAGACGATGAAGGGGGCGTTGCCGCCGAGCTCCAGCGACAGGCGCTTGAGGGTCGGGGCCGACTGTTCCATGAGAAGCCGCCCGACCGGGGTTGAGCCGGTGAAGGAGAGCTTGCGCACGGTCTCGTTGCCGGTCATCTCGCCGCCGATCGGCCGGGCCTGGCCGGTGACGACGCTGAACACGCCCTTGGGCACGCCCGCCCGCTCGGCCAGCACGGCCAGGGCCAGCGCCGAATAGGGCGTCAGATCGGACGGCTTCACTACGATCGGGCAGCCGGCGGCGAAGGCCGGGGCGGCCTTGCGGGTGATCATCGCGATCGGGAAGTTCCAGGGCGTCACTGCGGCGCAGACGCCGACCGGTTCGCGCAGAACTAGAATGCGCCGATCTCCCGTCGGGCCGACGAAGACATCGCCATAGATGCGCCGGGCTTCCTCGGAGAACCATTTGGCGAAGCTCGCGCCATAGGCGACCTCGCCCTTGGCCTCGGCGAGCGGCTTGCCCTGCTCGGCCGTCATGATGGCGGCGAGATCGTCCGCATGGGCGAGCATCAGGTCGTTCCAGCGCTCCAGAATGGCGGCGCGCTCGTTGGGCGAGGTGCGGCGCCAGGTGGGGAACGCGGCCTCGGCCGCTTCAATCGCCGCGCGCGTTTCGGCCGCGCCGCAGTCGGGCACGGTGCCGATCACCTCGCCGGTGGCGGGGTCGGTGACCTCGATCGTCGCGCCGCTCGCCGCGCCCGCCCATTCGCCGGCGATAAAGGTCTCCTGGCGCAGAAGCGACGGGTCGGAGAGCTGGTCCTTGGTGAACATCGGAAACCTCCTCAGAATTCGATCAGCACGCTCTTGTGCCGCTGGTTGGCCTCGAAAGCCGCGCGGCCCAGATCCTTGCCGATGCCGGAGCGCTTGAAGCCGCCGGTCGGAATGGCGAAGTCGGCCGTGCGTCCGTATCGGTTGATCCAGACGGTGCCGGCGGGAATGCCTCGCATGGCGCGCATGGCCTTGCCAAGATCGCCCGTGTGGACACCGGCGGCCAGACCGTAGTCGGGATGGTCGGCGAGCGCGATGCCCTCCGCCTCGGTCTCGAAGCTCTGCACGGTCAGAACCGGACCGAAGACCTCCTCGCGCACGGCGGGCATGTCGGGCGTGACGTCGGTCAGGATGGTCGGCTGATAGAAGGCGCCCTCGTTGCGGTACGCCATCGGCGCGCCGCCGACGAGCGCCGTCGCCCCCGCCTCCAGCGTGCGGCGCACGATGTCGTCGACGCGCTCCATCTGCCGGCGCGAGATGATCGGCGCGAAGCCCGTTTCGGCCTCCCAGGTCGGGCCGGGCCGGATGTCGCGGAAGCGCCGCGCCAGGGCCTCCAGCATCGGCGCCTCCACGCCGCGCTGCACGATGAGGCGCGAGCCGGCGACACAGACCTGGCCGCCATTGTAGAGGATCGAGCCCGAGACATGCCCGGCCGTGCGCTCGACATCGGCAATGTCGGCGAAGACGAGCTGCGGGCTCTTTCCGCCGAGTTCCAGCGTCACCGGCTTGGTGCCGCTTTCGGCGCTGGCGCGCATGATGGCGGCGCCCGTCGCGGTGGATCCGGTGAAGGAGATCTTGGCGATCAGGGGATGGCGGCAGAGCGCGTCGCCCGTGCGCTGTCCGTCGCCCTGCACGACATTGAAGATGCCGGCCGGAATGCCGGCCTCGATCGCGAGCTCGGCGAGGCGAACGGTGGAGAAGGGCGTCATCTCCGAGGGCTTCACCACCACGGCATTGCCCGCCGCCATGGCCGCGCCCGCCTTCCAGGAGACCATGGAGAGCGGGAAGTTCCACGGCGTGATGGCCGCGACGACACCATAGGGCTCGGCGATGATGAGGCCGAGATGATCGGCGCGCGTGGCCGCGACCTCGCCACCCGACTTGTCGGCATATTCGGCGAAGAAGCGGAACGCCTCCGCCGTCGCGGGCACGTCATAGGCCATGGCGGCGGTGATCGGACGTGTCGAGGACACCGCTTCCAGGCGGCCGAGTTCCTCGCCCTTGGCTTCGATCAGCTCGGCGAAGCGGCGCAGAAGGCGGGCGCGATCGCGCGGTGCCATCGTGCCCCAGCCCGAGGCGCGCTGCGCCCGGTGCGCGTTCTCGACGGCGCGTGCCACGATCGCGGCATCGGCCACCGGCAGGTCGGCCACCACCCGCTCGTCGGACGGGCGCACGAAGGGCAGCGTGTCGACGCCCTCGCTCACCAGCTCGCCGCCGATGAAATGGCCGTTGGGAAGGCGAACGGAGGCGGGATCGAAGGACAGGCTCATCTCAGTATCCCGCCGCCCAATGCTTCAGCGACTCGGCGCTTTCGGCACCGTCGAACATGCCGGCGACGCGCTCCCCCACCAGCGGGCCGAACTTGAACATCTGCCCGTCGCAATCGGTGATGACGAGCCCCTTGCCCGCCGCCTCGAAGCGGAAGCGCCGGTCGGGCGAGAGCACGTAATAGCCGAGCTGCAGGCGCAGCGGCCGATAGGCCTCGGCCTTGCGCAGATAGGGCACGAAGGGCTGGAAGATCGCCTGCGACTCCGCCTCGAAATCCGACGCGAAGCCCTCGACATCGGGCCGGGCGCGGCGGCGGTGGTTGCTGTAGCCGATCTTGAGGCCGGCGCCGCGCCGGTCGGGCAGCGTGTAGCCGGTGTGGTCGCCAAGCGTGACGATGGGCGGCGCCTCGCGCCAAGCCTCGGCATAGTCCTGCGGCGGGTCGATATAGAGCAGCGCCTGGCGATAGGCCGGGGCCTCGCCATATTGCTCGGGCATCAGGCCGGGAAGCCAGGCGCCGGCCGCCACCACCAGCCGGTCACCATTGATCTCGCTGCCGTCCTCGCACCAGGCGCGCGCCGCGTCCGGCTCGACGCGGGCGATGCGGCAGTTCTCCTCCAGCGTCGCGCCGTTGCGGCGCAGCCAATCGGCAAGGCCCGCCACAATGCGGTCGGCAAAGAGCGGTCCGGCCGGCTCGGCCACGACGCCCCAGGCGCCCTCGGGAAGGATCAGCTGCGGGCAGCGCTCCTCGACGCCGGCCTTTTCCAGCACCTCATGCGGAATGCCGGCTTCGCGAAAGCTCGCCAGAGTCTTGGCGGCATAGTCCCCGGGCTCCAGCGAAATGGAGATCGCGCCGGTGTTCTCGAAATGCGTTTCGCCGAGATCGGCCCAGAGCCGGTCCCAGGCCTCGAAGGCCGGGGCCACCATGCGGGCGTAGCCGGTAGCCGCGCCATAGTGCGGCCGAATCATGCGATGGCGATCGACCGAGGCACCCTGCGGATTGGGGATCGGCCCCTGGTCGATCACGTGCACCTCGTGGCCGCGCTTCAGAAGCGCGCGGGCGATCGAGAGACCGACGATCCCTCCCCCGATGATGACGGCACGACTCATGGGACACTCCAGGCTCTGGCGCCGCCATGGCGAAGCCCAGCGGCAGAAGGGGGAGAGAGCCGGACGGCGACGGGAGGACGCCGTCCGGTCGATGGTCGATGTGCGGTCAGGCCGGGCGATGGATAGCGTAGACTTTCGCGACATGCTCACGGCTGTCCCAGGAGCAGGACGCGCCGGCTTCCACCAAGAAGATGTCGCCCTTGCGGAACGTCCCTTCCCGCCCGGCCTCGTCCACGAAGGTCACGGAACCGGCCAGGAGATGCATCAGCTCGTAATGGCGGTAGACCATGGGCAGGCGGTGATAGGGCGTGGAATCCCAAGTGCCGCAGACGAACTCGCCGTCGCCGGAGCGATAGTCCGTGTGGTTGCGGCAGCTCGGCGTCTCCCCGACCAGCAGCGCGGCGAGCGGCGGGTTCGACGCTTCGAGCTTGGCCGTCTCGTCGATCGGCACGATGCCGGCCGCCGAGCCGCCGCCATTGGGATAAGCCACGACCAAGAGCGACGCGCCGCTGCCGGTGCTCCACCGAAAGCGCGCGCCCTTGGCGAGAACGAGGCTGCGCCCTTCGGCGAGGTCCACCGTGCGTCCGTCCGCGTCGGTGAAGCTAACCTCGCCCTCGGCGGCGATGACGAACTCGTCCGCCGCAAGCGAGGTCACTTCGCCCGAGCCGGCCGGCAGGTCGATCGCGGCGACGGTGACGGCGCCCTTCTCGATCGGCAGCAGACGGCGGGCGGACAGGAAGGCGTCACCATCCGGCGCGACGGCGTTGCCGGCCTTGCGATCGCCCGCAAAGGCGCGAAGGTCGTGAAACGTGCGCTGGCTCGCGCTCTCAGCCAGCGCGCTCACAGGCTCAGAAGCCCCGGCAGGCCGCGAATGTCGGCGATCTCGTGCGTGGAGTATTTCGGGTTGGACGGTTCGTGGCCGCGATTGACGAAGACCCGCGCGCCGAAATGCATGTCATGGGCGGTCATCAGGTCGTAGCGGAACGAGGAGGAGCAGTGCATTACCTCCTCCGGGCGCGCGCCGAGCTTGTCGAGCATATACTCGAAGCCCTTCATCTGCGGCTTGTAGGCGCCGGTCTCCTCCGCCGTGATGACGGCGTGGAAGGGCCCGCCGATCTTCTCGATCGAAGGCGGGATGAGATCCACCATGGAATTGGTGAGGCCGACGATCGGGAATTCCTTGGCGACGCGGGCGAGCGCTTCGGGCACGTCGGGATGCGGGCCCCAGGTCGGCACGGCGGCATAGACCGCGTCCGTGTCGGAATCGCGATAGGCGACGCCGTTCAGCTTGCAGGTGCGCTGCAGAGCGTTGGCGACCACATCCTTGTAGGGCTTCCAGGCGCCCAGGACCTCATCCAGACGGAAGGAGGAGAAGTCCGCGATGAAGCGGTCCATCGCTTCGGGGGCGACGCGGTCGGCATAGAGCGCGCGGGCGACGGGGGCCATCTCGAAATAGATGAGCGTGCCGTAGCAGTCGAAGGTGATGAACTTGGGAGCGAAGCAGGCCATCTGATCTCTCTTCGGAAGGCGGCGGGGCGGATGGGAAGAGCATAGGCCCGGTCGCAGCGGATCGCGCCGGGCAGCCCGCGCCTTTTCGCGCCGTTCCTATCGTTCTCCGCCGCGCGCTCAGCATGTCCTGCTGCCACGCCACCCGTTTCACCCGAAATCCGGCCTCCAGAGAGAGGTCTCGCGGCGGGTTCGCAGCATGATTTGCCGCCGGCCTCCCCGGGTTCGCATGAACGTGCCGTCGCGGGGCGCCCGCCCCATCCCCTCGGGCGATGCATCGGGCTAGAATGAGTCCATGTTCCAGACAAGGAGATGCGGGTGATGGTGCCGCGCTTCCGCCGGGTCGCCGAGACCGGCCGGCGATCGATCGAAATCGAGGTGGACGGCCAGCCCGTGTCCGCCCTGGAGGGCGACAGCGTCATGGCCGCCGTGCTCCTGTCGCGCGGCACGCTGCGCCAGTCGGAGTTCGGCGACGGGCCGCGCGCCGGCTTCTGCCTCATGGGCGCCTGCCAGGACTGCTGGGTCTGGACGCCGGACGGCGACCGCCTGCGCGCCTGCACCACGCCGGCCGAACCGGGCCTGCGCATCGTCACCAGCTTTCCCTCGGAGGACGCATGGCCACTCCCCGCGTAATCGTCGTCGGCGCCGGCCCGGCGGGCATCCGCGCCGCCGAGCGACTGGTGGCAGCGGGCCTCAAACCCATTGTGGTGGACGAGGCACCCCGCGCCGGCGGGCAGATCTACCGCCGCCCGCCGCTCACCCACGGCCGCATGCACAAGGCGCTCTACGGCTTCGACGCCGGGCGGGCCAAGGCACTGCATGACGGGTTCGAGGCGCTTCAACCCCGTATCGACTACCGCCCCGAAACGCTCGCCTGGAACCTGCGCGAGCAAACGCTGCATCTCGTCTCGAACGGCGTGGCGCGGGCGGAGAGCTTCGACGCGCTGATTCTCGCCACCGGCGCGACGGACCGGCTTCTGCCGGTCGAGGGCTGGACCAAGCCGGGCTGCTATTCGCTCGGCGGTTCACAGATCGCGCTGAAGGCGCAGGGCTGCACGATCGGCAGCCGCGTCGTCTTCCTCGGCACGGGGCCGCTTCTCTATCTCGTGGCCTATCAATATGCCAAGGCCGGCGCCGTGGTGGCAGCGGTGCTCGACACCTCGCCCGCCTCGGCTCAAGCGCGCGCCCTGCCCAAGCTTGCCGTGCGGCCGGAATTCCTGGCGCGCGGGCTCTATTTCCGCGCCGTGCTCGCGGCCAAGGGCGTTCCCGTCCACAACGGCGTGACGCCGCTCGCCATCGAGGGCGAGAGCAGCGTGGCCGGCGTCCTCTGGCGGGACGCCAAGGGCGCGGAGCATCGCACATTGGCGGACGCGGTTGGCATGGGCTTTCACTTGCGCTCCGAAACGCAGCTTGCCGATCTCGCCGGTTGCCCCTTCACCTTCGACGAGACGACGCAGAGCTTCCGGCCGGAGATCGACACGGATGGACGCTCGCCACGCGCGGGCATCTATTTCGCGGGCGACGGCATTCGGGTCCTCGGCGCGGACGCGGCCGAGACGGCTGGGCGCCTCGCCGCGCTGGCCGTGCTTGGCGATCTCGGCCTGCCGGTGGACGAGGCCGAGCGCGCTGGGCTTCGCCGCACCATGAGCGTGATGGAGCGCTTTCGCGATGGTCTGGCCGAGGCCTTCCCCTGGCCGGCGCATCTGGCGCGGCGCGTCGAGGACAAGACGATCCTCTGCCGCTGCGAGGCAATCACGGCCGGGGACCTGCGCGAGGCGGCCAAAGCCAAGGGCGCGCCGGAGCTCAACCGGGCCAAAGCTTTGTCGCGCGTCGGCATGGGCCGCTGCCAGGGCCGCTTCTGCGGCTCGGCCGCGGCCGAAATCCTCGCCGAGGCGACGGGCTCCAGCCTCCGCGAGGCCGGCCGTCTGCGCGGACAGGCGCCGGTGAAGCCGCTCTCGGTCGCCACTCTTACGGAGGAAAGCGCGTGAACCAGTCCGACGTCATCGTAGTCGGCGGCGGCATCATGGGATGCTCGGCCGCCTTCTTCCTGCGCCGGCGCGGCTTGTCGGTCACGCTTCTGGAGCGCGGGCTCACCGGCCAGCAGGCCAGCGGCACGAATTTCGGCAATGTGCGCCGGCAGGGCCGCTATCTCCATCAGCTGCCGCTCGCCAACCGGGCGCGCGACATCTGGGGCCGGCTGCCGGAGCTGATCGGCGAGGATTGCGAGTTCGTCGCCTCGGGTCACTTGCGCATCTGCTACACGCCAGAACAGGCGGCCAAGCTCGAAGCCTATGCCAACGACGCGCGCCCCTATGGGCTCAATCTCGAAATGATCAGCAGCAACGCGCTTCGGGCGCGCTTTCCCTATCTCGGGCGGGATGCGATCGCCGGCTGCTTCGCGCCGATCGACGGCCATGCCAACCCGCGCCTCACCGCGCCCGCCTTCGGCCGGGCGGCGGCGCGCGCTGGTGCGCGGGTCGAGGAAGGCACGGAGGTCCTGTCGATCGGCAAGACGGGCGCAGACTTCACCGTGGAAACGCGGGAGAAAGGCACGTTCCGCGCGCCGATCGTGCTGGTGACGGCCGGCGCCTGGGGCAACAAGCTCTCCTCGCAGTTCGGCGAAAGCGTGCCGCTGGCCGTGCACGGGCCGCAGATGGCGGTGACCGAACCCCTGCCCTATCGGCTGGGGCCGACCTTCGGTGTCTCGACGCCGCATGTGAAGGAGACCGTCTATTTCCGGCAGGTGAAGCGCGGCAACGTCGTCTATGGCGGCTCGACGCGCGGCCCCGCCTCCAACGAGACGAACCGGGCGAGCGTCCTGCCGGAGAACATTCTCGGCCAGTTCGAGCAGATGCGCCGGATGATCCCCGGGCTTGCCCGCGTCAACATCATCCGCACCTGGAGCGGCGTCGAGAGCTACCTGCCGGATGACGTGCCGATCATGGGGCCGAGCGCCACGACGCCGGGCCTCTTCTACGCCTTCGGCTTCTGCGGCGCGGGCTTCCAGATCGGGCCGGGCGTCGGCGATGTGATGGCCGAGTTGATCGCGACGGGCGCAACCACGACCCCGATCGAGCCCTATTCCATCGCCCGCTTCAGCGGCGCGGCAGCTTGAGAATGGAAACCGCGATGGACCCGATCCTCGTCGCCTACAAGTCCGATCCGGTGCGCGGCGCCGTGTGGCACGAGGTGTTCCGCACCGAAGCGCCTGACATGAAGCTGGTGGACTGGGACCCGGCGGGGGAAGCGGCGAGTGCGCCCTATCTCGTCGCCTGGACGCCGCCCGAGGATCTCGCTGCCGCCATGCCGAAGGTCGAGGCCTTCTTCTGCATCGGTGCGGGCATCGACCATCTGCCGATTGCCGCCTTTCCGCCGGGGATGGACGTGGTGCGCATGGTCGATCCCGACCTCACCGCCTCCATGGTGGAATATGTCGTGATGGCGGTGCTCGCCCTGCACCGCGACCTGCCCTTCTATGTCGAGGATGCGCGCGCCGGGTGCTGGCAGGCGCGCCCGCTTCGCCGCGCGGCGGATCGGCGCGTCGGCATTCTCGGCCTCGGCGTCATGGGCCAAGCGGTCGCCGCCGGGTTGCAGGCCTTCGGCTTTCCCGTGCGCGGCTGGAGCGCCTCGCGCAAGGCGCTTGCCGGTGTCGAGTGTTTCGCGGGGGGCGAGGAGCGCGAGGCGTTTCTGGCGGGCACCGATAGTCTGGTCTGCCTCCTGCCGCTGACCGAGGCGACGCGTGGCATCCTGAACGCGGACCTCTTCGCCCAGCTTCCGACCGGTGCGGCACTGGTGAATGTCGGGCGCGGCGGGCATCTGGTGGAAGCCGATCTCCTCGCCGCGCTCGAAAGCGGTCAGATGTCCGGCGCGGTGCTGGACGTGCTCGCCGCCGAGCCGCCGGCCAGTGATGACCCGCTCCTGAGACATCCCAAGGTCTGGATCACCCCGCATATCGCCAGTGCCACCCATCCGGCCGGCGCCGCGCGTCAGGTCATCCGGGGCATTCGGGCTTTGCGCAGCGGGCAGAAGGCGGAGAATACGGTGGACCGCAGCCGGGCCTATTGAGACGAAGAAGCGGAGGCGGCGTCAGGCCGCTTCCGCGTCGAGCTTCTCCTTGTTGCGCAGGGCATTGGCGCGCTCCAGCGTGCGCACCGGGTCGCCGAAATGGCGCTCCAGCTCGGCCAGCGCCGGGTCCACCTTGCCCTCGTCGATCAGCCAGGCCAGGCATTCGTGCTCCTCGACCAGAAGCGCATTCTCCTTGTAGCCGCCCATCAGCATCTGCAGGCAGAGCCGCGTCTCGGCCTGGAGCGTGGCGAAGGAGCGGCTGAGCCGGTCGCTGCGCGCCTCGTCCACCATGCGCCGGTGGAACTGCATGTCGAGATCGGCGATGCGCAGCCAGTCCTCGCGCTTCAGCGCGTCCTTCATCTGCTCGGTGATGGCGCTGAGATCGGCGACCACGGCGTGCCGATCCGCCTTCTCCATAATGCGGCGCATGGCGACAAGCTCCAGCGAGCGGCGCACGAAATAGATGTCGAGAAGATCGGCCGGCGAAAGCTCGGGCACGAACACGCCGCGATGGGGCTCTGAACGCAGCAGCCCTTCCTGGATCAGGCGCTGCAGGGCCTCGCGCACCGGCCCCCGGCTGACGCCGAAGGTGGAGGCCAGCTCCATCTCGTTGAGCTGCGAGCCGAGCGCGAAGGTGCCGTCGAGGATCGAATTTCGGATGCCCTCCGCGATCTGTCCCGAAAGCGTGGTGCGCACCAGGCGCTTGGGGGCACGCTTCTCTGCTCCGGCACTCATCGCATCATCCCGTTCGAACTCGTTCGACCCGCAGTCTTTCTAGTGCAGAACATCCTGAAGGCGGTAGTAGGCACCGACGAAAGGCAGGAACCAGGGCGGCCCGAAATGGCCCGGCACGGCCTTCCAGTCGAGCCCGGCAAAGGGGTTGCGCTCGCCCCGCCCTTCCAGCACCTCGGCCATGACGCCGCCCATATGGGTCGCCATCTGCGTTCCGTGGCCGCTATAGCCCATGGAATAGAAGAGCCCGTCCTTCACGCCCGCGCGCGGCAGGCGGTCGGAGGTCATGTCCACCACGCCGCCCCAGCAATAGTCGATGCGGGTGCCGGCCAATTCGGGGAAGACGCGGTCGAGCGTGCGGCGCAGGACGCGTCCGCTCTTCTCGTCCTGCGCCGGGTTGGACACGGCAAAGCGCGCGCGTCCGCCAAACAGGAGCCGGTTGTCGGGCGTGATGCGGAAATAGGTGCCGACATTCTTGGAGTCGGTCGCCATGCGCCGGGTCGGCATGAGGCGGTCGATCAGGTCCGGCGCCAGCGGCTCGGTCGCGATGATGAAGGAGCCGATCGGCACGATGCGACGGCGAAACCAGCCGAGCGGGCCGATGGTCGAGGTGCCTGTGGCGAGCAGAACCTGCTCGGCGCGAAGGGTGCCGCGCGCGGTCTCCACCTCGTGGGCCGTGCCTTGAAGGCGCTTGAGGCCGCGCACGGGCGCGTGTTCGTAGACGCCGGCGCCATGGCGCACGGCGGCCGAGGCGAGGCCGCGTGCGAACTTGCCGACATGCATGCCGGCGCTCTTCTTATAGACGAGCCCGCCATGAAAGGCGTCGGAGCCGACCTCGGAGCGGATGTCGCCGGGCGCGACCAGCATCGTGTCGGGGTCGGCCCGCTTCGACAGGGCCTCGAACGTGCGCTGCAGCTTGTCGAAATGCTCGGGCTTGGCGGCGAGCTTCAGCTTTCCGCCCCGGCGGAAATCGCAGTCGATCCCCTCCTCGCGCACAAGCCGCTCCACCGTGTCCACGGCCGCGTCATAGGAATGGTAGAGCGCAACGGCGCGCTCCTCGCCCAGCATCGCCGAGGCCGAGCGGAAGTCGAGCGCGAAGCCGTTGTTGCACTGGCCACCATTGCGGCCCGAGGCCGCGCCTCCCACCTCGCCCGCTTCCAGCACCGCGACGCTTGCGCCGCGTTTGGCCAACGCGAGAGCGGCCGAAAGGCCGGTGAAGCCGCCGCCGACCACCGCCACGTCCACCCGGCCGGGCACGGGCCCTTCAGCGCCCAGCGTGAAGGCCGGCGCCGTATCGAGCCAATAGGATGCGAGCTTCATGGCCAAATCACCTGTGGGGGAAGCGGCTGCGAGGTTCGTCCTTGCAGATCCAGCCCCATCTTCATCCATATCGTATGATTGTCAACAATTATAACGTAAGTCGCCCGACCCTTTGGACGCAGCGTCAGGTCAGCTCCGCGAAGAGACGGCGAAGGGCCGCGCGGCAGCTTTCCAAATCTTCCAGGCCGATGGATTCGTTCGGGCGATGCGCCTCGCGGATGCTGCCGGGACCGCAGATGATGGAGGGCACGCCTGCCGCCTGGAACAGCCCGGCTTCGGTGCCGTAGCTGACGGCGCCTAGCGCTGCATGACCGGAGATGCGCTCCGCTAGCCCGCGCAGCGGCGAGTCGTCGGGCAGGTCCAGCGCGGGATAGGCCGAGAGGATTTCGCTCTCCACGCGCAGGCTGCGCCCCGCCATTTGCAGCGGGCGCAGCAGCACGGCGATGCAGCGGTCGAGTTCAGTGGCGATCGCCATGGGATCGACGCCCGGCACGGCCCGCGCCTCCCATTCGACGCGGCAGAGATCGGGCACGATGTTGACGCCCGTTCCCCCGCCGACGACGCCCACCTGAAGCGTCGAGGCGGCGGGCTCAAACTGCGGATGAAACGGGCCTTTCGCCGCATATTCCTCGTGCAGGGCGCGGACCAGCGCGATCACGTCCGCCGCCAGATGCACGGCGTTGTCGGCAAGGTCCGGCCGCGAGGAATGGCCGGCGCGCCCGTGGATCGTCACGCGCCCCGCGACCTTGCCCTTGTGCCGCAGGACGGGGCGCATGTCGGAGGGCTCGCCGACGATGCAGGCCTCCGGCGGCGCGCAGAGCTGGGGAAGCCGCTCGATCATGTGGCGCACGCCGACGCAGCCGATCTCCTCGTCATAGGACAGGGCGACATGCACGGGGCGGCTAAGCTTCTCGGGCAGTTCGGGCAGCATGGAAAGGACGGCGGCGACGAACCCCTTCATATCGGCCGCGCCGCGCCCGATCAGCCGATCGCCCTCGCGCCGCAGCCGAAACGGATCGCCGCCCCAGCCCTCCGCCGGAGCGGGCACCACGTCGAGATGCGCGGAGAGAATGACGCCCGGCACGTCGCGCGGGCCGAAGCTGGCGAAGAGATTGACCCGGTCGCCCTCCGGGCCGGTCATCATCGTCACCTCGCCGCCGGCCGCCACGAGCCTGTCGCGGGCAAAGCCTGCGATCTCGCCGTTCGGCGTGCGGCAGACGGAGGGGAACCCGACGAGGCGCTCGAGAAGCGGAAGGAGTTCGGACATGCGGACCTGCCTCTGGGCGATGCCGAGGGCGCGTGCCGGGTCGGCTTCGATGGGATGCCTGGGGACGCCTGCGAGAGGGACGACCTCACAAAAAGCGTTACCACGCCGTTCTGATTGTTGACAATCCTACGAGGATGATGCTGTTTGTTTGTGCCGACGCGAGACTGCGCAAAAATGCGGCGCTGCAACAAGGACGCCGAAAGCCCTCCGTCACCGCCATCATTTCAGCCATCAACAGCCATGCCGGAAGGAAAGACGACGATGTCGAAGCTCGACGCAGACGCATTCGAAGCCATGTCGCCGAAGGACCGCACTCTGGTTCTCGACACCGTCCGCAGGGGCGCCAACCGGCGCGAAGTGCTTGCCATGCTCGGCCTCGCCGGCATGGGCCTCGCCATGGGCGGCTCGGTCTTCACCGGCGCGACCCGCGCTTTCGCCGCCGAGCCAAAGCGCGGCGGCTCCATCCGCGTCGCCAGCTACGCCGCCTCGACGGCCGACACGCTGGACCCGGCCAAGGCGTCCAACGCCTCCGACTACACGCGCTGCAACTTCTTCTACAACGGCCTGACCACAATCGACGAAAGCGGCGCGCCCCAGCCGGCGCTGGCCGAAACCTTCGAGACCAAAGACGCCAAGGTCTGGGTCTTCAAGCTGCGCAAGGGCGTAACCTTCCACGACGGCAAGAGCTTCACCTCCAAGGACGTGCTCTACTCGCTGAAGCGCCATCTCGACCCGGCGATCGGCTCCAAGGCGCAGAAGCTCGCCGCCCAAATGGCCGAAATCTCGGCCAACGGCGACGCGGAAGTCCAGATCACGCTGACCGGCGCCAATGCCGACTTCCCGACGATCCTCGGCACCAGCCAGTTCCTGATCGTGCCGGACGGCACGACCGACTTCTCCAAGGGTGTCGGCACCGGCCCGTTCAAGCTGGGCGAGTTCCAGCCGGGCGTGCGTACGATCGCGCTGCGCAACGAGAATTACTGGCGCCCCAACGCGCCCTATCTCGACCAGATCGAGTTCTTCGGCCTCGCCGACGAGCAGGCCCGCGTCAACGCGTTGATGTCGGGCGACGTGCAGCTCGCCTCCACCATCAACCCGCGCTCGCTGGCGGTGATCGAGGGCGCCGGCGCGTTCGACGTGCTGCGCACCGACGCCGGCAACTACACCAATCTCATCATCCGTCTCGACGAGGGTCCGGGCCAGAACTCCGACTTTGTCATGGGCATGAAGTACCTGACCAATCGCGAGCAGATCCAGAAGGCGATCTTCCGCGGCTACGCCGAGGTCGCCAACGACCAGCCGATCCCCAAGTCCAACCGCTTCCACGCCGACCTGCCGCAGCGCGCCTTCGACCCGGACAAGGCGAAGTTCCACTTCGAGAAAGCCGGCGTCCTCGGCCAGACGATCCCGATCGTCGCCTCGCCCGCCGCCGACAACTCGGTCGAGATGGCGACCCTCCTGCAGCAGGAAGCCAAGAAGGTCGGCTTCACGCTCGACATTCAGCGCGTGCCCTCGGACGGCTTCTGGTCGAACTACTGGATGAAGTCGCCGGTCGGTTTCGGCAACATCAACCCGCGCCCGACCGCCGATCTCCTGCTCAGCCTCTTCTATCTCTCGGACGCCGACTGGAACGAGTCGCGCTGGAAGAACCCCAAGTTTGACCAGCTGGTCGTCGGCGCCCGCGCCGAGACGGACGACGCCAAGCGCAAGCAGATGTACCACGACGCGCAGGCTCTCATTCACGACGAGTCCGGCGTCATCATCCCGGCCTTCACCTCCAATCTCGACGTCCATTCCAAGACGCTGAAGGGAATGAAGCCGATGACCACCGGCCCCATGATGGGCTTTGCCTTCGGCGAGCACGTCTGGCTCGACGCCTGATCCGAACAAAGGTCCCGGCCGGCGCTCCAAACGGGGCGCCGGCGGTTTCTTGAAAGGCCAAGCGCATGAACAGCCGCATCGGAAAACTCGTCGCCGGGCGCCTCGCGGTGGCGCTCGGAACCCTGTTCTTCGTGTCCTTCGTCGTGTTCGGCGCGACGCAGCTCCTGCCGGGCGACGTGGCGCAGGCCATTCTGGGCCAGAGCGCGACGCCGGACGCCGTCGCGGGCCTGCGCACCGCGCTCGGCCTCGACGAGCCGGCGCTCCTGCGCTTCGTGCATTGGCTGGGAGGTCTGGTGACGGGCGACGCCGGCCTGTCGCTGGTCAGCCGTCAGCCGGTCAGCGATCTGATCTGGACGCGGCTCACCTCGTCGCTGACGCTGGCCGGCATCGTCGCGGCCATCTCCGTGCCGCTCGCGCTATTTCTGGGCATCACCACCGCCGTCTGGCGCGGCTCGGCCTATGACCGCACGGTCGGCATCCTCACCATTTCCGTCGTGTCGGTTCCCGAATTCCTGGTCGCGACGCTGGCGGTGCTGATCTTCGCCGTGCACCTCCATTGGCTGCCGGCCCTCTCCTTCCTGCCGCCCTCGGCGACGCCGCTCCAGTTCCTGCGCGCCGTCGCCATGCCGGTGGTCAGCCTGTCCTTCGTGGTCGTCGCGCAGATGGTGCGCATGACCCGCGCCGCGATGATCGAAGCGCTGAAGGCGCCCTATGTCGAGATGGCGATCCTCAAGGGCGCGAGCCCGCTTCGCGTCGTCCTGCGCCATGCACTGCCCAACACGGTGGGCGCGGTGGCCAACGCCGTCGCGCTCAGCCTTTCCTATCTGCTCGGCGGCGTCATTATCGTCGAGACGATCTTCAACTATCCCGGCATCGCCAAGCTGATGGTGGACAGCGTGTCCATGCGCGACATGCCCGTCGTGCAGGCCTGCGCCATCGTCTTCTGCGCCGTCTATCTCCTCCTCGTGACAATGGCCGACATCATCGCCATCGTCTCCAATCCGAGGCTGCGTCATCGATGAGCCCCTTTGCCCGCTCCACTCCCCTCGCGTCCGTGAGCCAGCCCATGCCGGAGACCCGTCCCAAACGCCGGCTTCATCTCAACGCCATGACGGTGATCGGCGGGGTCCTCATCCTTCTCGCCGTGCTGACCGCCCTGTTCGGCACAACGCTGGCCCCGCATGACGCCGGCGAGATCGTCGATTTCGACGTGTTCGGCCCGATGAGCGCCACCTATCCGCTCGGCACCGACTATCTCGGCCGCGACATGCTGAGCCGCGTTCTGCTCGGAGCGCGCTATACGGTCGGCATCGCCTTCGTCGCCACCGCGCTCGCCTGCTCCTGCGGCATCGCGCTCGGCCTGTTCGCGGCCGTCATCGGCGGCCTTGCCGACAGCGCCCTGGCGCGCACGTTGGACGCGCTCACCTCCATCCCGTCCAAGATGCTGGCGCTGGTTCTGGTGGCCGGCCTCGGCTCGTCGCTTCCCGTGCTGACGCTGACGCTCGCCTTCATCTACGTGCCGGGCTGCTTTCGCATCACGCGCGCGCTCGCCGTCAACATCGCGCAGGAAGACTTCGTGCTCGCCGCCCGGGCGCGCGGCGAAGGGCGCGGCTACATCATGATGCGCGAGATCATGCCCAACATGCTGGGTCCGCTTCTGGCCGATTTCGGCCTGCGCTTCGTCTTCGTCGTTCTGCTCCTGTCCAGTCTCTCCTTCCTCGGGCTCGGCGTGCAGCCGCCGGAAGCCGACTGGGGCTCGCTGGTGCGCGAAAACATCGCCGGCCTTCCCTACGGCGCGCCGGCCGTCATCGTTCCCGCGATCGCGATCGCCATCCTCACCATCGGCGTCAATCTCTTCATCGACAATCTGCCCGGCCGCCGCCGGGCCGGCGCGGGGAAAGCCTGACATGACGGATCTCAAGGCAAGCGGGCTTCGCACCTCCGGCCAGGTCGTGGTCAAGGGCCTTCGCGTCGTGGCGCGCGAGCGGCGCGAGGAAACCGTGATCGTCGAGAATATCGACTTCACCATCCAGCGCGGCGAGGTCCTGGCGCTGATCGGCGAGTCCGGCTCGGGCAAGACCACGATCGCGCTCGCCACGATGGGCTATGCCCGCAAGGGCTGCCACATCCATTCCGGCCATGTCGAAGTGTTCGGCACCGACATCACGGCGGCGGGCGAGAAGGCGCTGCGCCAGATCCGGGGCAACCGCATCGCCTATATCGCGCAGAGCGCGGCGGCCTCGTTCAATCCTAGCCGCACGATCATGGCGCAGGTCATCGAAAGCGCTGTGATTCACGGCTCGATGGGCGCGGACGAGGCGCGAACCAAGGCCAAGGCGCTGTTTCGCGAGCTCGCCCTGCCGCATCCCGACACGATCGGCGACCGCTATCCGCATCAGGTCTCGGGCGGCCAGCTGCAGCGGCTTCTCGCCGCCATGGCGCTGTTGAACGACCCCGATCTCGTGATCTTCGACGAGCCGACCACCGCGCTCGACGTCACCACGCAGATCGAGGTTCTCTGCTCGTTCAAGAAGGCGGTGCGCGATCGCGGCATCACCGGCATCTATGTCAGCCACGACCTTGCCGTGGTGGCGCAGATCGCCGATCGCATCGCCGTGCTGCGCGATGGCCGCCTGAAGGAAGTGGCGCCGACGCAGGAAATCATCACCGACGCCAAGGACCCCTATACCCGCCAGCTCCTGGCCGCCGCCGAGCCCGCCAGCCGGCGCGAGGGCGCGCGCGAGCCGGACCATGTCGCCGCGCCTATTCTGGAAGCCAAGGGCATTCTGGCCGGCTATGGCCAGCGCGAGCGCGACGGCAGCCCCAAAGTGCGCATTCTCGACGATGTCGGATTCCGTCTGCCCAAGGGCGGCACGCTGGGCGTCATCGGAGAATCCGGCTCGGGCAAGTCGACCCTCGCGCGCGTCGTCGCCGGCATCCTGCCGGCGTCGCGGGGCGAGGTGCGGCTCGCCGGCAAGGTGCTGGCGCCGTCTCTGAACGAGCGCCAGCGCGACGAGCTTCGCCGCGTGCAGATCGTCTTCCAGAACGCCGACACGGCGCTGAACCCGGCGCAGACGATCGGCGAAATCCTCGGCCGCCCCCTCACCTTCTATCATGGCCTCGGTACCGCAGAGCGACACAAGCGAACCTTGAGGCTGCTCGATCTCGTCCGC
Organism: Aureimonas sp. AU40; assembly: GCF_001463785.1. Classification (NCBI taxonomy): domain Bacteria; kingdom Pseudomonadati; phylum Pseudomonadota; class Alphaproteobacteria; order Hyphomicrobiales; family Aurantimonadaceae; genus Aureimonas; species Aureimonas sp. AU40. Next base: position 27,727 of record NZ_BBWL01000010.1, on the reverse strand, counting down.
CTGCCCGCCGGCGTTCTCGAGCGCCTGCCGTCCGAAATGTCGGGCGGGCAGAAGCAGCGCGCCAATCTCGCCCGGGCGCTCGCCGCCGATCCCGACGTTATCCTGTGCGACGAGGTCACCTCGGCGCTCGACACGGTGGTGGCCGAGGCGATCCTCGATCTTCTGGCCGAGCTGAAGCGCGAACTCGCCGTGTCCTATGTCTTCATCAGCCACGATCTCGGCGTGGTCCGCGCCATCAGCGACGAGGTCCTGGTGCTCCAGAACGGGCGCATCGTGGAAAGCGGGCCGACCGAGACGCTGCTCGCCAACCCGCGCGAGGACTACACCAAGCTGCTCCTTTCCTCGGTGCCGGAACTGCGCACCGGCTGGCTGGACGAGGTGAACGCCAAGCGCCAGCAGGCGGCCTGACGGCAGGCGGCTTCGGCCGCGATCTTCTGCCGGAACGCCGCCCGCAAACGCTTCGAAATGGGCCGCGCATGCGCCGGCCCCGGCACCATCTTCCGCGCGAACGGGATCAATCTCGGGCTCCAGCCTTTCCACCGGAGCCCGTCCCATGCGCGCCAACTCCCTGATCGAACTCGATCGCGAGCACCTGATCCACCCCGTCGTGTCCTGGAGCGGGCACGAGAAGCGCGGCGCCACGGTGCTCCAGTCGGCCAAGGGCGTGATGCTGACCGACAGCGAGGGGCGCGAGTTGATCGACGGCTTCTCCGGCCTCTGGTGCGTCAATGTCGGCTACGGGCACGAGTCGATCGTGGAGGCCGCGGCCGAGCAGATGCGCCGCCTGCCCTATGCCACCGGCTATTTTCACTTCTCCTCCGAGCCCGCCATCCGGCTGGCCGCCGGCATCGCCGAACTGGCGCCGGGCGATCTCAACCATGTCTACTTCACGCTCGGCGGCTCGGACGCGGTGGATTCGGCCGTGCGCTTCATCCGCTATTTCTACAATGTGACGGGCCGCCCGACCAAGAAGCACATGATCGCGCTGCAGCGCGGCTATCACGGCTCTTCCACGGTCGGCGCGGGCCTCACCGCGCTCCCCGTTTTCCATGACGGGTTCGACGCGCCGATGCCCATCCAGCACCACATCGCCTCGCCCTATCCGTATCGCAACCCGAACGGATCGGACGATGCCAGCGTCATCGCCTCCTCCGTCGCGGCGCTGCGCGACAAGGTCGAGGAACTGGGGGCGGAGAATGTCGCGGCCTTCTTCGTCGAGCCGGTGCAGGGGTCGGGCGGCGTCATCGTGCCCCCCGACGGCTGGCTGAAGGCGATGCGCGAGGCCTGCCGCGAGCTCGACATTCTCTTCGTCGCCGACGAGGTCATCACTGGGTTCGGGCGCACCGGCCCGCTCTTCGGCTGCGAGCACGACGGCGTGGTGCCCGACCTGATGACGGTCGCCAAGGGCCTCACGTCGGGCTATTCGCCGATGGGCGCGGTGCTCCTGTCCGACACGATCTACCGGGCGATCGCCGACAACGCGCCGGCTGGAAAGCCGATCGGCCACGGCTTCACTTACTCCGCCCATCCGGTTTCGGCCGCCGTCGGCCTCGAAGTGCTGCGCCTCTACACCGAGGGCGGCATTCTGGCGAACGGCCAGCGCTCGGGCGCCCATTTCACGCAGCGCCTGCAGGCGATGGAAAGCCATCCGCTGGTCGGCGACGTCAGAGTGCGCGGCCTGCTCGCCGGCGTCGAACTCGTGACCGACAAGCAGAAGCGCCTGAAGCCCACCGCCGACCTGAAGGTCGCCGAGCATCTCAGCCGCCTCGGCTACGAGAAGGGGCTGATCTTCCGCGCCTTCGCGGACGACATCGTCGGCTTCGCCCCGCCGCTGGTCTGCACGATCGAGGAGATCGACCTGCTCGTCGACCGGTTCGAGGCGGTGCTGGACGGGCTGCTCGAGATCCCCGACATTCGCGGCGCCCTGGCGGCTTGAGGGAGAAGACCGATATGAGCGAGACCAGACATTACACGATCGCCGTGATCCCTGGTGACGGGATCGGCCTCGAAGTCATGCCCGAGGGCGTCAAGCTTCTGGAAGCGGCGGCGCGCCGCTTCGGCTTCACGCTGGACCTCCGGCACCACGAATTCGCCTCCTGCGACTATTATCTCCAACACGGCAAGATGCTGCCGGACGACTGGAAGGCGATCCTTTCGCCGATGGACGCGATCTTCTTCGGCGCCGTCGGCTGGCCGCAGAAGGTGCCCGACCACATCTCGCTCTGGGGCTCGCTGCTGCAGTTCCGCCGCGAGTTCGACCAATATGTGAACCTTCGCCCCGTGCGCCTCATGCCGGGCGTGCCCTGCCCGCTGAAGGGCCGCGAGCCCGGTGACATCGACTTCATGGTGGTGCGCGAGAACACGGAAGGCGAATATTCCGCCGTCGGCGGCACCATGTTCCCCGGCACCGAGCGCGAGGTGGTGATCCAGGAAACGGTGATGAGCCGCCACGGAACGGACCGCATCCTGCGCTTCGCCTTCGATCTGGCAAAGGCCCGGCCGAAGAAGCACCTGACCTCGGCCACCAAGTCCAACGGCATCGCCATCACCATGCCGTGGTGGGATTCGCGGGTCGAGGCCGTGGGAGCGGACTATCCCGACGTGCGGAGTGATAAGTACCATATCGACATTCTCACCGCGCATTTCGTCCTGAACCCGGACCGGTTCGATGTCGTGGTGGGCTCCAACCTCTTCGGCGACATCCTCTCCGATCTCGGTCCGGCCTGCACGGGCACGATCGGCATCGCGCCCTCGGCCAACATCAACCCGGAAGGGCGCTTCCCCTCCTTGTTCGAGCCGGTGCACGGCTCGGCGCCCGACATCGCGGGCCAGGCCATCGCCAATCCGATCGGCCAGATCTGGACGGCGGCGATGATGCTGGAGCATCTCGGCGAGACGGAAGCCGCAGCCGCGATCGTCGCGGCGATCGAGACCGCGCTTCAGACGCCGGAAGGGCGCACGCGCGATCTCAAGGGCGAAGCCTCGACGGGTCAGGCCGGCGACGCCGTGCTGCGCGCCTTCGAAGCCTGATCTCGGCGCGATCCCCTGACATAGTAAAGCCCGCGCCGAGCGATCGACGCGGGCCTTTTTGTCTGTTCGGGGGGAACTATTGGGCGGCGACGCCTGCTCTCTCGCCTTCTCCGAGCGCATCACGCAGGAGCGCGGCCGTCCCGGCATGGATGCCATAGGCGCCGTCCGCGTGCTGACTGATCTCGACCTCCAGCCCCAGTTCGCGGCAGATCGCAGCGCCGCCCGCGATGTCCCACATCGTCGTCACCGGCTGGATGTGCCCGTCGAAGCGACCGAGCGCGGCAAACAGCATGGAGACCGAGGTGCAGTGGAAGGATTCCACGATCCAGTTCCGCTCTCGCAGGCGGCGCTGCAGCGCGATCGTGGCCTCCAGATCCTCGCCGGGACTGTCTCCGATCGACACGAGACCCAGCCCTTCGACCGTGACCCGCCGCTCGAACGGAACGCCGTTGCGCAGGACGCCGGCTCCCTTGGCCCCGGCCATGAGTTCGCCTAGGCAGGGCGCGGCGATGGCGCCGACGGTGGGCTCGCCCTCTTCCACGAAGCCGAGCGACACGCCCCAGAGCGGCGAGCCGGCCAGAAAGTTCGACGTTCCGTCGATGGGATCGACGATCCAGTAGCGCGCGGCGGTCTCGCCGCCGGCCTCCTCGCCGACCACGGCCTCGCCCGGGAAGCGCTCGGCCAGCAGGGCGCGCACGCGCGTCTCGATCGTGCGGTCGGCGTCGGACACGAAATCGCGAGGACCGGCCTTGGTCTCGACCGCCAGCCCCGCGCGCTGCGAGAAGAAGCCGAGCGCGTCGTTTGCTGCGGCCTTCACGATCTCGCTCGCCGCGTCGCGGCGCGCCATGCGCTCGAGCGTCACGGACGGGCGCTCTTGAGGCCGCGCCCGGCGAGATAGGCGACGAGAGCCTGCGACTCGTCGGTCTGCATCGCGCCGACGCCGAGATCGAGCAGCCGCCCCCAGATGGCGTCCGCGTCGGCCATGGCCGCCGTGTCGTTGAAGTCGGTCATGTGAGCCACGTCCAGCGTGTTGAGCCAAATCCGCGCGCCGATCGTGCGCGCCACTTCCATGCCCGTTTCCAGATCGGCGACGCAATGGGGCTTGCACTCGATCATGAAGGGCGACAGCGGCGCCAGCGCGGCGAGATCGCCGGCAAAGCCCTGCGGCGCCGAGACGACGACCGGCATGAAGGGCAGCGGGCCGAAGGCGGGATGATCGGTCGGCAGCTGCGCCAGCTCGCTGGATTTCAGCTCGGCCTTCACCACCACGCCGGCGCTAAAACCGCCGCTGAGAATCTCGGCCGAGACCGCCGGCAGCTCGCTCACCGACTTGGTGTCGATATTAACGAGCACGCGCCCGCGCGCCTCTTCCAACGCCTCGAAAAGCGAAGGCACCCGCTCCTCCGTCAGCGCCGCGCCCTCGTCGCCGCCCCGCTCGCGAAGCCGCATCCGGCGGATGGCCTCGCCCGTCTCAGCGCGGACGGGGCCGGTTCCTTCCGTGGTGCGGTCCAGCGTGTCGTCGTGGATCACCACCATCGCGCCGTCGGCGGCTTGGCGCACGTCGATCTCCACCATCCCGACGCCGAGCGCGATGGCGTCGCGAATGGCTTGGATAGAGTTTTCGGGCGCCCGCGCCCAGGAGCCGCGATGGGCGATCACCAGGATATCGGCCGGGTCGAAATCCAAAACGGGAGAGCGCAGCGACAGCGGCTCGGCGGCGGGAGCGGCGAAACGGGAGGTCATGGGGGCTCGGACGATTCGTGAAGGGGAAAGGCTGATCTCACGGCGAGAAGCGGTGGACGCCGAGCCGGGCGCTAGCACGGGCCCCATGTCACCTCGGTGACAGTCTCGTCATGGATTTTTGACGGATGTGAAACAAAACCGCGAATGTCTGTTTCACGGACCGTCATCCAAACTTCATTGTACTCGCCGTCCACCATTACCTAGTAGAGCGCCGCGACGAACAACAAGAGTTCGGCAACAATTTTTCGGATCGATGGGGCTAAGATGCTGACGAAAATCTTCGGCGCGGCGAGCGCGCTTGCGCTTTTGGCAGGTCTGTCGGGCACGGCGCAGGCCGCCCCGGTCAAGTTCGAGTTCTGGCACGGCCTTTCCGGCGATCTCGGCGAGCGGGTGCAGGAAGCTTGCACCAAGTTCAACGCCTCGCAGACGGACTACGAGATCAACTGCGTCAGCCAGGGCGCCTACGACACCAACCTGCAGAACACGATCGCCGCCTATCGCGCCAAGAAGCACCCGGCGATCACCCAGGTCTACGACGCCGGCACGCTCGACCTCATGATGTCGAACGCCTTCGTCCCCGCCAAGAAGCTGATGGCCGACAGCGGCTACAAGATCGACTGGGACAACTACTTCCCGGGCATTGCCAACTACTTCGCCACGGCGAAGGGCGAGCTGCAGTCCTTCCCCTTCAATTCCTCCACCGCCGTCTTCTACTACAATGCCGATGCCTTCAAAAAGGCCGGTATCACGGACGCGCCGAAGACCTGGGAACAGGTCGCGACTGACGCCCGCAAGCTGAAGGACGCGGGCTTCGAATGCCCGATGGCCATCAATTTCGACCCTTGGTTCTCGCTGGACCAGTTCTCCGCCATCCACAACCAGCCGATCGCCACCCAGGCCAACGGCTATAAGGGCCTCGACGCGGAAGTCGTCTTCAACAAGACGAAGGTCGTGGACGAGATCAAGTTCTGGAAGAAGCAGGCGGACGAGAAGCTTTTCGTCGTGAAGACCAAGGCGCTCGGCATGGACCCGATCCCGGCCTTCTCGTCGCAGACCTGCCAGATGGCCATGAGCTCGATCGCCGATCACGGCACGGTCGGCAAGACCATTCCCGCCGGCGTCGAGTGGCATGTCGCCATGTTGCCGGTCTTCGAGGGCACCGAGCGCCAGAAGTCGCTCGTCGGCGGCGCCTCGCTCTGGGTCATGAAGGATCGCCCCGAGGCCGAATACAAGGGTGCGGCCGCCTTCCTGAACTTCATCGCCCAGCCCGACATGGTGGAATGGTGGTCCACGGTCACCGGCTACATTCCGGTGACGAAGACCGGCTTCCAGGCGATGAAGGCCAACGGCTTCTACGACAAGCCGCAGTTCAAGGGCCGCGAACTCGCGATCGAGAGCCTCAGCTTCACCGAGCCCTCCGACAACACGCGCGGCATCCGCCTCGGCAACTACACGCAGATCCGCAAGGAGTTCTCGACCGCGCTGGAGGCGATCTTCATGCAGAACGCCGACGTCCAGACGAGCCTCGACGAAGCCGCCGCGCGCTCCAACACGCTGCTGCGCCGCTTCGAGAAGACCTATGCCGGCCAGACGCTGAACTGAGCCGACCTGCCTTCAACCCGCGCCGCCGGTCTCCATCAGGGGCCGGCGGCGCGCCTCATAGCGGATGTCTCCCATGAAGCGCGTCGTCTTCAAGAGCCGCTGGGTTCCGGCCGTCGCCGCCCTACCGCAGCTCCTGCTCATCTTCCTTTTCTTCTACTGGCCGGCCGTCTCGGTCATGAACTGGGCCTTCACGCTGGAGCCGGCCTTCGGCGGCGCGGGCGAGCGCATCTTCGTCGGCTGGGAGAACTTCACCTCCGTCTTCGCCGACACCCAATATTGGAACTCGGTGCGCGTCAGCCTGATCTTCGCCTGTTCCAGCACTTTCATCACGCTCGCCCTCGCCCTGGTCCTGGCGCTCGCCGTGGACCGGCAGCTCAAGGGCTCGAAGTTCTTCCGCTTCTTCTACATCTGGCCCTATGCCCTGGCCGGACCGGCGGTCGGCACCGCCTTTCTCTTCATCCTCTCGCCCGAGCGCGGGCTGATGGCGATCGTCAACGCGGCGCATCCCGACTTTTGGAACCCGGCGAAATACGGCAGCCACGCGATGATCCTGATCATCACCTGCTTCGTTTGGAAATGGGTCGGCTACTGCTTCATCTTCCTTCTAGCGGGCCTTCAATCGATCCCGCGCTCGCTGACCGAGGCCGCCGCCATGGATGGGTCCGGCCCGCTGCGCCGCGCCATCGACATCCAGATCCCGATGCTGACGCCGACGCTGTTCCTTCTCCTGATCCTGATCGCGACGGAAAGCTTCGTCGGCAAGGACACCTACGGCATCGTCGACCGCACCACCTATGGCGGTCCCAACAACGCCACCAACGTCATGGTCTTCAACATCGTGGCGAAAGCCTTCGAAGGGCTCGACTATTCCGGCGCTGCTGCGCAGAGCCTCATGGTCATCGCCATCATCATGGTCTTCACCTTCGTCCAGTTCCGCTTCGTCGAGCGGCGCGTGCATTATCGCTGAGGGGCTGGCCGTGATCGAGAAAACCCCCTTCGCCAACATCGTCACCTACGCGATCCTGCTCGTCGCGCTGACCCTGGTGCTCGTTCCCTTCTGGATCGTGATCTGCGCCTCCACGCAGTCGGTCGCCCAGGTCAACGCCGTCCCCTTCAGCTTCGTGCCGGGCGGCGAGATGCTGAAGAACTACGCCGCCGCCTGGCAGCGCGCCGATCTCGGCCTGGCCCTCTTCAACAGCTTCGTCATGGCGGGGCTGGTGACGTCAGGCAAGATCGCGGTGTCGGCGCTCAGCGCCTTCGCCATCGTCTATTTCCGCTCGCGCTGGGGCATGGTCTTCTTCTGGCTCGTCTTCATGACGCTGATGCTGCCGCTCGAAGTGCGCGTCGTGCCGACCTACAACATCGCCGCCGACGCCTTCCAGCCCTTCCGCCTCCTGATCCAGACGCTGACCGGCATCGAGGTCGGCATCGACTGGAACCTCCTCAACACCTATTCCGGCCTCACCCTGCCGCTGGTCGCCACCGCCACGGGCACGTTCCTGTTCCGCCAGTTCTTCATGACCGTGCCGGACGAGCTGGCGGAGGCGGCGCGCATGGACGGGTCCGGCCCCTGGCGCTTCTTCGTCGATATCCTCCTGCCGCTGTCGCGCACCAACATGCTGGCGCTCGCCACCATCCTCTTCGCCGACACGTGGAACCAGTATCTCTGGCCGCGTCTGATGGTGACCGACCCCTCCTACTCCACGGCCATGACGGCGCTGCGCGCGCTGCGCCCCTCCGAGAACGGGCTGCCGGACTGGAACGTCACCAATGCGGGCGCGCTGATCATCGTGCTTCCGCCGCTCATCGTCGTCGCCGTGCTGCAACGCTGGTTCGTGCGCGGCCTCATCGCAACCGAGAAATAAGGAGGGGGCCATGGCGCAGATCGACATTCGGAACCTTCGGAAATCCTATGGCGGCGCCAAGGCGACGCTGCACGGCATCGACATCGCCTTCGCCTCCGGCGAGTTCGTGGTGATCCTCGGGCCTTCGGGCTGCGGCAAGTCCACGCTGCTGCGCATGATCGCAGGGCTGGAAGACATCACGGGCGGCGAGATCGCCATCGACGGGCGCGTCGTCAACAAGCTGGAGCCGCGCGAGCGCGGCTGCGCCATGGTGTTCCAGAACTACGCGCTCTACCCCCACATGTCCGTGGCCGAGAATATCGGCTACGCGCTGAAGGTCGCTGGCGTACCCAAGGCGGAGCGCGAGCGGAGAGTGCGCGAGACGGCGGCGGTGGTCGGCCTTGCCGAGTTTCTCGACCGCAAGCCTGCGCAGCTTTCGGGCGGCCAGCGCCAGCGCGTCGCCATGGGCCGCGCCATCGTGCGCGAGCCCAGCGTCTTCCTGTTCGACGAGCCGCTGTCCAATCTCGACGCCAAGCTGCGCGTCACCATGCGCGCCGAAATCCGCAAGCTGCACCGACGCCTTTCGGCCACCTCGATTTTCGTCACGCACGATCAGGTCGAGGCCATGACGCTGGCCGACCGGCTGGTGGTGATGAATGCCGGCCATGTCGAGCAGGTCGGCACGCCGGCCGAGATCTACGAGCGGCCCGCAACGCGCTTCGTGGCGAGCTTCATCGGCTCGCCGCCTATGACGCTCCTGTCCGGCGAGCTCGAGGCCGACGACGCCATCCGCCTCAAGGACGGCCACCGCATCACGCTTCCCGTCGGCTCGCGCGTCGGCCTCGGCTCGCGGCGCGTCGAGATCGGCATCCGCCCCGAACACGCTATCCTGACGCGGGTCGGTGCGCCCGGCAGCGCCGAGGCGGTGGTGGACTTCATCGAAGAGCTCGGCGCCTCGCGCGTCGTCTATGCCGAACTCGGCGGCACGCTCTTCGCCGTCACGGTGACAGACGCCATGCCCATCGGCAGCGGCGACCGGATCGGCCTGCAACTGCCGGCCGATCGGCTCCATGCCTTCGACGCCGAAACCGGCCTGCGGCTGGATCTCCATCGCGAACGCGTGCCGGAGCCGGTCTGAGCCGGGCGGCGACGGCGGGTGTCAGGGCCTGTCCGGACGCTCGGGAACACTTTTGCTGTTCGCGCGGCACGGAGCGCGAGGCTCGGCGTGGCCGCGCTTTCAGGCGGGCTCGCCCTTGCTCTCGCCCTCGATCAAGGGCCTCTCGTGCGCCACGCCCTCGGCCAGATGGTCGAGCAGCGCGCGCACGCGCGGCACTTGGCGCAGGTCCGCGTGGGTGAGCAGCCAGAGATCGGTGGCGAAACGCTCGTCCGGTTCCGCCAGCCGCCTGAGGCCCGTGCGGCGATCGCCGACGAAGCAGGGGAGATAGCCGACGCCGAGGCCTGCCTCCACCGCCTCGGCCATGCCGAGAACGGAATTGACGCGGTAGCCGACGCCCTCCGCCCCCGCTTCGCTCATGACATGGCGCACCACGCGCATGCCGCCCATGGCATCGCCCAGCGTCACCCAGCGGCGCGGCCCCTCCCCCTCCTCACCCGCGCCGTAGAGCGCCCAGGCGATGCGCGCCGCCTTACGGCCCACGAGGTTGGGCGGCGGGTTGTCGGTCGCGCGGATCGCGACGTCGGCGTCCCGCTTCGACAGGTTCAGCGCGGAATTGCCGAGCGCGATGTCGAGCCGCACGGCCGGGCAGGCCGCAAGGAAGCTCGCGAAGATCGGCGTCAGGAGATGAACCAGCAGCGAGTCGTTGGTGGTCACCCGCACCTCGCCGGAGGGCAGCGGCTCGCGCCCGGCCAGCCGCACCGCGACGGCATCGACCTCCTCGCCCATCCGCACCGCCAGCGCGGCGATCTCCTCGCCCGCCACGGTCGGCGCCAACTGCGCCTTGTTGCGCTCGAACAGGGCGCAGCCGAGCGCCGTCTCGATCGAGCGCAGCCGGCGGAACACGGTGGAATGGGCCGTGCCCAGCTTCTCGGCGGCCGCGGGCAGCGTGCGCGTTTCCGCCACGGCTCGGATCAGCCGAAAGTCGTCCCAACTCAATGTCTCGAACCCGGCCAAGACCCTGCTCCGCAATCTCATCATTGCATTAACGCAATGGACAGAGGGGTTATAGCCGAAAATCACTGCGACTATGTTTCAGCCAAGACATCAAGCCTTGGAGATCCATCATGAGCCAGCACGGTATCCATCACGTCACGGCCATCGCCGGCCCGGCCAGCCGCAATGTCGGCTTCTATACGCGCACGCTCGGCCTGCGGCTGGTGAAACGCACGGTGAATTTCGACGATCCCGGCACGTGGCACCTCTACTATGGGGACGAGGCCGGCGCGCCGGGCACGATCCTCACCTTCTTTCCGTGGGAGCACGCTGCGCCCGGGCGGCTTGGCGTCGGCGAAACGCAGGAGACCGTCTTCCGCGTGCCGGAAGGCGCGATCGGCTATTGGACGCATCGCTTCCTGGAAAAGGGCGTGGCCTTCGATCCGATCGACAAGCGCTTCGGCGAGACGGTGCTCGCGTTCCGTGATCCCGACGGGATGCGTCTGGCGCTGGTTGCCGTTCCCGGGGCGGAGGCCGAGCCGGGCTGGAGCGCGGGTGAGGTGCCGGCCGAGCATGCCATTCGTGGCTTCCACTCCGTCAGCCTCCTCCTCGAGGAGGCGGCGCCCACCGGCGCCGTGCTGACCGATGTGCTCGGCTTTGCGCAAGGCGCGACGGAGGGCTCGGTGACGCGCTTCCAGGTGCCGGGCACGGCCATGGGCGGCATCGTGGACATTCGCCCCGTCGGCGGTTTCCTGAAGCCCCGCCCGGGCGCGGGCACGGTGCATCACGTCGCGTTTCGCGCGGCGGACGACGCCGAGGAAGCGGCGATGGCGCAGAAGCTGCGGGAGAACCATCGCATCGCGACGACCGAGCAGAAGGACCGCAACTACTTCCGCTCGATCTACTTCCGCGAGCCCGGCCACGTTCTGTTCGAGATCGCGACCGACCAGCCCGGCTTCGCCGTGGACGAAGCGCCCGCCGCCCTCGGCCAGGCGCTGAAACTGCCGGACTTTCTGGAAGGCCACCGCTCGCGCATCGAAGGGCTGCTGCCTTCGCTCGGCGAGCCGGCCTGAGACCCACACCTACCCGGGGCGCCTAGAGGCGCCCCGGCATCCCCTCCTCTCCCCTTCGGAGCCCCGCCATGGACCTTCCCAGCAACGATCTCTCGATGATCCACCGCTTCTCTCCGGCGAGCGCGGAAGGGCTGGCTCCCCTGCTCCTCCTGCATGGCACGGGCGGGGACGAGACCGATCTCCTGCCGCTCGGCGGGCTCCTGTCGCCGGGCGCGGCGCTGCTGTCGCCGCGCGGGCGCATCCTGGAAAACGGTATGCCGCGCTTCTTCCGCCGACTGGCCGAGGGCGTGTTCGACGAGGCGGACCTCCAGCTGCGGGCGCACGAACTCGGCGCCTTCGTCGAGGAAGCGCGCGAGCATCACGGCTTGGACCGGCCGATCGCGGTGGGCTTCTCCAACGGCGCCAATATCGCGAGCGCGCTGATGATGCTGGCGCCCGAGACCCTGGCCGGTGCCGTCCTGATCCGCGCCATGGTGCCCTTTGCCGAACCGCCGGAATTCGACCTCAAGGGCAAGCCCGTGCTGCTCCTGTCCGGCGGCATGGACCCGATCGTGCCTGCCGAGAACGCCGCGCGCCTCGCCCGCCAGTTCCAGGCCGGCGGCGCCACGCTGACACACGAGACCCTGCCGACCGGCCACGGGCTCGGCCAGATGGACCTCGCCATCGCGCGGGAATGGCTGGCCGCGTCCTTCGCCTGAGAAAGGCCGGCTGCCGCCCTATCGCGTCAGTTCCGGCGACAACGGCTGGATCGCGACCGCGCCGCCGGCGCGCGAGCTTTCCAGCGCGGCCAGGCCGCAGAGCACCGACATGGCGCCGGCGCGCGATCCCGCGCGCTGGCGCAGCCGGTCGTTGGAGCCCGGCTTGAAGATCATGTCGCGCATCCGGTTGTCGCCGCCGTAATGGCCGCCCGGCTCGTGCGGCACCCAGATCCGCTCCGTGCCGCCGCCGAAGCTCTTCATCACCACGATCTCGTCCGCCGGCGGCACGCTCCAGGGCTGGCGCTCGTATTGGCGCAGTTCGATCCGGCCGCGATGGCCGTTGAAGGCGATGTGGTGCCCCTCGATCGGCATGTAGGTGTTGAGCGAATAGGAGACCTGAACCCCGCTGCGATAGCGAATTGCCGCCGTCATCGTGTCGGGAATGTCGATTTCCTCGCGAAACACGCAGGCATCCCGGACATAGCCATCGACGCCGGACGGCTCTTCGTAGAGCGCGTCGAGAAACGGATCGGCCGACAGGTCGAAATAATAGTCGCACTCGCTCTTGTGCGGGCAGGTGCGGCAGCGCTCGCCCCGGAAGGGGCCGTTGCGCCCGTAGTGCAGAAGCTGGCCGAAGCCCTTCACCTCCACCGGATCGGAATCGAGATACCAGTTCAGAAGGTCGAAATGGTGGGTCGCCTTGTGGACGAAGAGCGAGCCGGAATGTTTCGTGAAGGCGTGCCAACGGCGGAAGTAGTCGGCGCCATGCTGGTTGTCGAGATACCAGTGGAAGTCGACGGAGGTCACCTCCCCGATCGCCCCTTCCTCGATCAGCTCCTTGATCCGCGCCGAGGTCGGAGAGAAGCGGTAGTTGAAGGACACGTCCACCCGCCGGCCGGTGCGCGCCTCCGCTTCGCGGATACGGGCGACCTTTTCGGGCGTCGTGGTCATCGGCTTTTCGCTGATGACATCGGCACCGCTTTCCAGGGCCCGGACGATCAGGTCGTCATGCGTGTCATCCGGCGTGCAGACCACGACAAGCGCCGGCTTCAGCTCCGCCAGCATGGCGTCGAAATCGGCATAGAGCGGCGCGTCCGAGCCGATCATCGCCCGCGCCCGCTCGGCCCGCATCAGGTTGAGATCGCAGATGCCGACGAGATCGACGAACTCGCTCCAACCCGCCAGAAGCTCGCGCCCCCACATGGTGGTGCCGCGATTGCCGGTGCCGACCAGCGCATAGCGGATACGTTTGATACCCTGTGCCATCACCCCTCCCGTCCGCTTTCGGCGGATCGACGTTTCCGAAGGGCCGGCGGCGTCCCGCCCGGCCTCTTCGCCTGTCAGCAAACCGCGCGGAAGCGCTCCACGCAGGTCGCCAGAACCTCGTCCACCGGCCGCGCGCCCCAATGGTGCGAGAAGATCTCCACCTCCTGCGGCCCGCGGAACCCCGCCGCCTCGATCAGCGCGCGGAAGCGCTTGAGGTCGATCACCCCGTCGCCCATCATTCCACGATCGTTGAGCGGGTCCTTGGTCGGCACCAGCCAGTCGCAGATGTGATGGGCGAGAATTTGCCCGTTCCGCCCGGCACGCGCGATCTGCGCGTCCAAGTCCGGGTCCCACCAGACATGGTAGACGTCGATCGCGACGCCCACGCCTTTGCCCAGCGTATCGGTGAGGTCGAGCGCCTGTTTCAGCGTGTTGATGCAGGCGCGGTCGGCGGCGTAGCTGGGATGCAGCGGCTCGATCGCCAGCGGCACGCCGGCCGCTCGGGCATAGGGCAGAAGCTCGGCCATGCCCTCCGCCACCATGGCGCGCGCGCCCGGCAGATCGCGCGAGCCCGCCGGCAAGCCGCCGACCACCAGGACGAGACAGGCCGCGCCGAGCGCTGCCGCCTCGTCCACCGCGCGCTTGTTGGCGTCGATCGCCGCGCGCCGCCCCGCTTCGTCGGCGGCGGGAAAGAACCCGCCCCGGCAATGGCCGGACACGCGCAGGCCGTTGTCGCGCACGATCCGCGCCGCCTCACCAAGCCCCGCCGCCTCCACATGCTCGCGCCAGGGCGAGATGGCGGTGATACCGTGGCGAAGGCAGGCGTCGACGATCTCGCCGAACGAGCCGCCCTGGCGCACGGTCGCGAAATTGATGGAAAGCCCTTCGACGCTCGCGTTGACGCTCATTGGGCCACGCCCCGCACCGCCAGAAAATGCCCCATGCGCCGTGCCGCCTCGTCCGGGTCGGCCAGCCCATTGGCCTTGTCGGCCAAGCGAAACAGTTCAGTGAAATGCAGGGTCGAGCGCGCGCTCTCCTGCCCGCCCACCATGGTGAAATGGTCTTGCAGTCCATTCAGCCAGGCGAGAAACACGACGCCCGTCTTGTAGAAGCGCGTCGGCGCTCGGAAGATGTGGCGCGACAGGGCGACGGTCGGCTCCAGAATGTCGTGGAACTCGTTCGTGCTGCCGCGCTCCAAGCTCGCCAGCGCGGCCGACGCGGCCGGAGCGATGGCGTCGAAAATGCCGAGCAGCGCGTCGGAATGGCCGTGCTCATCGCCGGCGATCAATTCGGCATAGTTGAAGTCGTCGCCCGTATACATGCGCACGCCCGCCGGCAGCCGGCGGCGCATGGCGATCTCCTTCTCTTTCGACAGGAGCGAGATCTTGATGCCGTCGATCTTCGCCGCGTTCGCCTCGATCATCTGGAGGCAGGTGTCCATCGCGGCGGCGTGGTCGGCCGCGCCCCAGTAGCCGTCCAACGCCGGATCGAACATCTCGCCCAGCCAATGGATGATGACGGGTCGGCGCGCGCCCGACAGCACGCGGCCATAGACGTCGAGATAATCGTCCGGCCCCTTGGCGCCGGCGGCGAGCGCCCGGCTCGCCATGAGGATGACGCGCCCGCCCTCGCCTTCCACGAAGCCGACCTGCTCCTCGTAGGCCGAGACGATGTCGTCGAGCGACAGGCCGGGCCGGGGAGAGAGGTGATCGGTGCCCGCGCCGCAGGCGATGAGAGCGTCGTCGCGCGTGCGCGCCTCCCGCAAGGAGCGGCGGATCAGCTCTTGCGCCTGCGGCCAGCCGAGGCCCATGCCGCGTTGCGCCGTGTCCATCGCCTCCGCCACGCCGAGGCCGAGATCCCAGAGCCGGTGGCGGAAGCGCAGGGTGGCATCCCAATCGATCGCCGGCTCCAGCCAAGGATCGGACTCACCGAGCGCATCGGCCACGACATGCGCCGCCGCATAGGCGACGCGGTTGAAATCCTGCGACCGGCGGCGCTCGGGCGCGATGGGCGTGCCGGTCAGGCGATAAGTCTCGACCTTGCGCGCGGCGGTCGGAAGGCGAATCTGCGTCATGTCTCGAGTCCTCACGCCGCCAGGGAGCGCGCGCCCAGCGAGGGCACGTCGAGCCAGCGGCGCTCGCGCCAGGATTGCAGCCCGAGCTCGGCCAGCTGCACGCCCTTCACACCCTCCATCAGCCCATAGGGCCAGGGGCCGTCCTCCGCGATATGGCGGATGAACTGCTCCCACTGCGCCTTGAAGCCGTTGTCGTAGCTGATGTTGTCGGGCACCTCGTCCCAGGTGCGATAGAAGTCGATCCCCTGCGGTTGGTCAGGGTTCCAGACGGGCTTGGGCGTGTTGACGCGGTGCTGCGTCCAGCATTTCGTCAGTCCCGCGACGGCCGAGCCGTGGGTGCCGTCCACCTGAAAGGTGACGAGATCGTCGCGCCGCACGCGCACCGCCCAGGACGAGTTGATCTGCGCGATGACACCGCCTTCCAGCTCGAACGTGGCATAGGCCGCGTCGTCGGCATCGGCCGCGTAGGGCTGTCCGCGCTCGTCCACCCGCCGCGGAATGTGCGTGGCGCCGAGGCAGGAGACGGCCCGCACCTCGCCGAACAGATTGTCGAGCACGTAGCGCCAGTGGCAGAGCATGTCGAGAATGATGCCGCCGCCGTCCTTCGAGCGGTAGTTCCAGGACGGGCGCTGGGCCGGCTGCCAGTCACCCTCGAAGACCCAGTAGCCGAACTCGCCGCGCACCGAGAGGATCTGGCCGAAGAAGCCGGCATCACGCAGCATGGCCAGCTTGCGAAGACCGGGCAGGAAGAGCTTGTCCTGCACCACGCCATGCTTGACGCCCGAGCGCCGGGCGAGGTCCGCCACCTCCATCGCCTCGGCCATCGTGTCGGCGATCGGCTTCTCGCAATAGACGTTCTTGCCCGCCTTGATCGCCTTGGTCAGCAGCTGTCCGCGCATCTGTGTCGTGCCCGCGTCGAAGAACAGCGTATCGTCCGGCTTGGCGAGCGCGGCGTCGAGATCGGTGGTCCAGCGCTCGATGCCGTGGCGGCGCGCGATCTCCTCGATCTTGGCGCCGTTGCGCCCGACCAGGATCGGGTCGAGTATCACCTTCTCGCCGCTCGAAAGCGTCACGCCCCCTTGGGCCCGGATCGCCACCACCGAGCGAACCAGATGCTGGTTGTAGCCCATGCGCCCGGTGACGCCGTGCATGATCACGCCGATACGTTTCATCCGATGTCCTCCCCACGCGGCCCTCCCGGCCGCCGGTCTGTCGCACTCACGAATGGAGCACTTGTAACCGTTTGGTTATTTGTGAGGATGGTTCGGCCGTCTTGTCAACCGCCTTCGAAAGCGACCTCTCGTTTTTGCAGCGCAACCAAGGTTAGATGCGAACGGAGGCCAGGACCGTTGCCACGATATGCTCGCCCCAGTCCTCCAGCTCGCCGCGCGCCTGCAGGTCGCGCCGGAAGATGGTCGAGAGCGTGTAGCGGTTGGAGAGGTAGAAGAAGCCGAGCGAGGCGATGGTGAGATAGACTTTCACCGGATCGAGCGCCGGCTTGAAGACGCCCTTTTCCGCGCCGCGCCGCAGCACATCGGCAAGCTCGCTGAGAAAATTGGAGTGCATCTCGGCAATGCCCGGCGCCTGCCGGAGATAGCGGGCGTGGTTGAGATTCTCGGTGGCGAGAATGCTCAGGAATTCCGGGTGGTCGAGATAATAGTGCCAGGTGAAAAGCGCGAGTTCGGCCAGCCCCTCCTCCGGCTCGCGGCGCGCGAGATCGAGTCTCCTCTCGGCCTGCCGGATGTGATGGTAGGTCTCTTCCAGGACGGCGAGGTAGAGCGCGTCCTTGTCGCCGAAATAGTGATAGATCATCCGCTTGTTGGTGCCGGCCCGGCGGGCCACGACATCCACCCGCGCCCCGGCCAGCCCCTTCTCCGCGATCTCGCGCCGCGCCGCCTCCAGGATCGCGGCCCGCGTGCGCTCGGGGTTGCGGGTCGGGCGCTCCGCTCCGGCCTTCGAAGGCGGCGCGCCCTCACCCTCAACTTCGGCGTGTTCCAGGGATGGATCGTCCATTCCCCCTCCTGCTTGACAAGGTCCGGGATCAATGGTCACTCTTGTAACCAAACGGTTATAAATCGGCAACCAGCCGATCGTCGCCCCGCTTGGGAGAGCGGGTTTCTCGGGAGGAATGCGATGACGTTTTCGGTGACGCGGCGGAGCCTTTTGCAAGGCGGCGCGGCTGCCCTGGCCCTCGGCACGCTGGGCGGCGGGCGGGCCTTCGCACAGGCCCAGCGCCTCCGCTTCCTCTGGTGGGGCAGCCAGGAGCGGGCGGATCGGACACAGGCGGCGATCTCGGCCTACAAGGGCGTGGCGCCGCAGACCGACATCGTGGGCGAGTTCGCCGGCTGGTCCGACTACTGGCCGCGTCTCGCCACCCAGGTCGCGGGCCGCAACGCGCCCGATCTCATCCAGATGGATTACCGCTACATCTTCGAATATGCGCGGCGCGGCGCGCTCATGCCGATGGACGACCAGATCGGCAAGGCGCTGAAGATCGAGGATTTCGGCCAGGCCAATATCGATTCCGGCCGCGTGGACGGCAAGCTCTACGGCATCAATCTCGGCGTCAATTCCTCGGCCATGGTCTACGACCCGGCGGTCTGGGAAAAGGCCAAGACCGAGCCACCCAAAGCGGGCATGACCTGGGAGGAGCTCGGCGAACGCGCGGCCGCCTTCGCCAAGAACCGCGCCCGCCCCGGCATCTTCGCGCTGGCGGACGCCGGCGGCGTGGAGCCGAGCTTTGAGCTTTGGCTGCGCCAGAACGGCAAGTCGCTCTACACCGCCGAGGGGGCGCTGGGCTACGAGCCGGCCGACGCTGAGAAATGGTTCGCGCTCTGGGCCGACCTGCGCGAGCGCAAGGCCTGCGTGCCGGCCGACATCCAGGCGCTGGACCAGCTCAATATCGAGACCAACGCCATCACCACCGGCAAGGCGGCCACCGCCTTCATGCATTCCAACCAGTTCGTGGGCTATCAGAAGCTGAACAAGGGCAAGCTGGCGCTGGCGCCCTATCCCCGCGTTTCGGCCGGGGCGCCGTCGGGCCACTACCTCAAGCCCTCCATGCTCATCAGCCTTTCGGCCAACGCGCCGGCCGAGCCCGCGCTCGCCTTCGCCAATTTCCTGGTGGCGAGTCCCGAGGGCGTCAAGGCGCTGGGAACCGAGCGCGGCGTGCCGGCGTCCGAATCCATGCGCGCGCTGCTGACCCCGCAGCTTGCCGACGTGGAAAAGGCGATGGTGGACTATATCGCCCTCATCACCCCCGATGTCGGCCCGCTGCCGCCCTCGCCGCCGCCGGGCGCGGGCGAGGTCGCCTTCGTGCAGAAGCGCATCAACGAGGAGGTCGGCTTCGGCCGCAAGACGGCCAAGCAGGCCGGCGAGGATCTCGTCAAGGAAGCGAGCGCCATTCTCAAGCGAGGCTGAGCCATGAGCATCCACACCGAGGTCGCGGGGCTGCCGAGCGCGAAGGCGCCGGCGGTCAGCGCGCCCGGCGCGGCGCGACGCTCCTGGGCGCGCAACGGGCCGGCCTATCTCTTTCTCCTGCCCTGGCTGATCGGCTTCTTCGGCCTGACGCTCGGGCCGGCCCTCGCCTCGCTCTATCTCTCCTTCACCGAATACGATCTGATCCGCTCGCCCAACTGGGTCGGCGCGGCCAACTACGTGCGCATCGCGACGGCCGATCCGAAATTCGCCTCGGCCATGTCGGTGACCTTTCTCTATGTCGCCCTCTCGGTTCCACTGAAGCTCGCCTTCGCGCTTCTCGTGGCGCTGGCCTTCAACCGGGGTCTGAGGGCACTGCCGGTCTATCGCGCGATCTTCTACCTGCCCTCGCTTCTGGGCTCCTCGGTCGCCATCGCGGTTCTCTGGCGCCAGCTCTTCGCTTCCGACGGGCTCGTCAACATGGCGCTCTGGCAGTTCTTCGGGATCGAAGGGCCGAGCTGGATCTCGAATCCCGACTATTCGCTCTATACCCTGGTCGTGCTGGCCGTCTGGCAGTTCGGCTCGCCGATGATCATCTTCCTCGCCGGCCTGCGGCAGATCCCGGCCGACATGTACGAGGCCGCCGAGATCGACGGCGCCTCCAAGGCGCGTCAGTTCTTCCGTATCACGCTGCCGCTGCTGACCCCGGTGATCTTCTTCAACGCGGTGATCCAGACGATCGACGCCTTCAAGGCCTTCACGCCGGCCTTCATCATCTCGGAAGGCACGGGCGGCCCGATCAATTCGACCCTCTTCTACACGCTCTATCTCTATCAGGAGGCCTTCGGATTCCTGCGCATGGGCTATGCCTCGGCGCTCGCCTGGATCCTCGTCGTGATCGTCGCCGCCTTCACCGCCTTCTCGTTCCTGTCGGCTCGCTATTGGGTGCATTATGACGACTGAGGCCCTGCCCCCGCCCCGGCGCCACGGCCATCGCTCCCCGGTTCGCTCCGTCCTCACCCACGCGGCGCTGATCGCCGCCTCGCTCCTGATGCTCTACCCCATCCTCTGGATGATCTCGGGCTCGGTGCGGCCGGAGGAGGAAATCTTCGGCACGTCGTCGCTGATCCCCTCGGCGGTGGACTTTTCCGCCTATGTCCGGGGCTGGACGGGGCTGCAGGTGAGCTTCGGCCGGTTCTTCTGGAACTCGCTGACCATCTCGGTGCTGGCGACGATCGGCAATGTGCTGGGCTGCTCGCTGGCCGCCTTCGCCTTCGCGCGGCTGCGCTTTGCCGGGCGCAACTTCTGGTTCGCGCTGATGCTGGGCACGCTCATGCTGCCCTATCACGTCGTGCTCATTCCCCAGTACATCATGTTCCTGGAAATGGGCTGGGTAAACACGCCGCTGCCGCTCATCGTGCCGAAATACCTCGCGACCGACGCGTTCTTCATCTTCCTCATGGTGCAGTTCTTTCGCGGCATCCCGCGCGAGCTGGACGAGGCGGCGATCATGGACGGCTGCTCGCCCTGGCGCATCTATCTCCGCATCATGCTGCCGCTCTCGCTGCCGGTTCTGGCGACGGCGGCGATCTTCTCCTTCATCTGGACGTGGGACGATTTCTTCGGCCCACTGATCTACCTCAACGACATCGACACCTACACGGTGCAGCTCGGCCTGCGCTCCTTCGTGGATTCCACCGGCTCGTCGGACTGGAGTTCGCTCTTCGCCATGTCGAACCTCTCCCTCCTGCCGGTCTTCCTGTTCTTCCTCTTCTTCCAGCGCCTCCTGATCGAGGGCATCGCCACGACCGGCATGAAGCGCTGATGGACCCTGACCCGATGAACGTCACGCTCCCCGCCCAAGCCATCGCCACGCCCACCCGGCGCCTTCGCGTCGCCGTGGTCGGTTGCGGCATCGGCCGCTCGCATATCGTCGAAGGCTACCAGCCGGCGCCCGAATGCTTCGATCTCGCCGCGCTCTGCGATCTCGACCCGGCCCGCCTCGCCTCGGTGGGCGAGGAGTTCGGCGTTCGCGATCGCGTAACTGATTTCGACGCGCTACTGGGGCGGGACGACATCGACGTGATCGACATCTGCACGCCGCCCGGTCTGCACAAGTCGATGATCCTGAAGGCTCTGGCGGCCGGCAAGCATGTGGTCTGCGAGAAGCCGCTGGTCGGCTCCCTCAAGGAGGTGGACGAGATCATCGAGGCCGAGGCGCGGGCGCGCGGGCGGCTCATGCCGATCTTCCAGTATCGTTTCGGCGACGGCGCCATGCAGGCGCGGCGCATCATCGACGCGGGTCTTGCCGGCAAGCCCTATGTCGGCGTCGCCGAAACCTTCTGGAAGCGCACCGCCGAGTATTACGACAATCCCTGGCGCGGGCGCTGGAAGACCGAGCTCGGCGGCGTCCTGATGACCCACGCCATCCACATCCACGATCTCGCGACCTTCCTGTTCGGCCCGATCGACCGTGTCTTCGCGCGTACGGCGACGCGTGTGAACGCGATCGAGGTGGAGGATTGCGTCTCGGCCTCCTGGCGCATGCAGAGCGGCGCGTTCCTCTCCTCCACCGCGACGCTCGGCAGCCAGGACGAGATCAGCCGGCTGCGCCTCCATTTCGAGAACGTCACTATCGAGAGCACGCACGAGCCCTATTCGCCCGGCGACGGGCCTTGGACGATCCTGCCGGCGAACGACGAGGTGGCTGCGGCGATCGAGGAGGCGTTGAGCGATTTCGAGCCGGTCGGCCGCCGGTTCCGGGGCCAGATGGCCGCCTTCCACAAGGCGCTGATGGCGGGCGAGCCGCCGCCGGTGACGAGTCGAGACGCCCGGCGCTCGCTGGAACTCGTGACCGCCGTCTATGCCTCGGCGGATTCAGGCACCGACATCGAACTGCCGATCGGGCCAGACCATCCGAAATACGCGAGCTGGCAGCCGCAGGACTGAACGACAATCGGGAGAGTGCGCCATGGCGACCAGCATCCAGCTCGGCGGCGTCGAGAAGACCTATGGCGGCCTTCGGGTCATCCACGGCATCGACCTTGCGATAGACCCCGGGGACTTCACCGTCTTCGTCGGCCCCTCCGGCTGCGGCAAGTCCACGCTTCTGCGCATGATCGCGGGGCTGGAGGAGATTTCGGGCGGCGATCTCCTGATCGACGGCGCCCGCATGAACGACGTGCCGGCCTCCAAGCGCGGCATCGCCATGGTGTTCCAATCCTACGCGCTCTACCCGCATATGAGCGTCTACAAGAACCTCGCCTTCGGTCTGGAAACGGCGGGCATGAAGAAGCCGGAGATCGAGCGCCGCGTGAAGGAGGCGGCCGATGTCCTGCAGATCGGCCCGCTGCTTCAGCGCAAGCCGAGGGCCCTGTCGGGCGGCCAGAGGCAGCGCGTCGCCATCGGCCGCGCCATCGTGCGCGAGCCCAAGATCTTTCTGTTCGACGAGCCGCTGTCCAATCTCGACGCGGAGCTGCGCGTGCAGATGCGCGTGGAGCTGACGCGGCTGCACCAGCAGCTCGGCAACACGATGATCTACGTCACGCACGACCAGGTCGAGGCCATGACCATGGCCGACAAGATCGTGGTGCTGAAGGAAGGCCGCGTCATGCAAGCGGGCCGGCCGCTCGATCTTTACAACCACCCGGCCAACCGCTTCGTCGCCGGCTTCATCGGCTCGCCGAAGATGAACTTCCTCAAGGCGCGCATGGCCGAGGGCGACCCGTCGCGGCGCACGATCGACATCGGCGGATTGCGGGTCGAGTTCGAGCGGCCGCTGGAGGCGCGCGCCGACGAGGAGCTGACCTTCGGCGTGCGGCCCGAGCATCTGCGGGCCGGAGAGGCGCGCGCCGGGCTCGGCGAAGCCTCGGTCCAGCTGGTCGAGCATCTCGGCGGCTCCACGGTGGTCTACACCAGCACCAAAAGCGGCGAAGCGACAACGGTGCTGCTCGACGGCCAGCAGCCGATCCGCCCCGGCGAGACCATCCCGCTCGGCTTCGATCCGGCTCAGGCGCATCTCTTCGGGGCCGACGGTCGGCGGGTCTGATCCCTGCTGTTCCCGCCCGGTGACCGGCCTATCTATCGCTGGGCGCGATAAGTGTGCCTATCGCCCTCGGCGATAGGCTGACATGTCCACCTCGACCCGGCGCAGCGCAACGTCTTCGGGATGGCGGCTTTGGACGAAGCCGAGATCTTCGGCCATGGCGAGCATGGCGCGGTTCTCGGCCAGGACCTCGCCATAGACGCGGGCGAGGCCCCGCCGGCTGGCATGGTCGAGGATCGTCTCCATCAGGAGCCAGCCAAGCCCCCGGCCCTTCTGGTCGGAGCGCACCATGATGCCGAACTCGGCTTTTTCCTCATCCGGGTCCGACACGATTCGGGCGACACCCAGGATGTCGCCATGCGGCTCGCCCGCCCTTGTGGCCACGAAGGCCATCTCGCGGCGATAGTCGATCTGCGTCAGCCGGGCGGCGAAGGCATGGCCGATCCGCTTCATCGGCGCGAAGAAGCGCAGGCGCACGTCCTCGGAGTCGGATCGCGCGATCATTTCCACGATGCCCGGCTCGTCCTCGGGGCGGATCGGGCGCAGGAAGAAGCTCGACCCGGAGCGGGAATGGGCGACCTGCTCCAACTCGTTGGGATAGGGCCGGATGGCAAAGCGCGAACGCGGCTCGCCGGACGCGGCGCGCAGGACGACGCGCGCGTCGAGCGCGATGACGCCGGCCTCGTCCGCCAGAAGCGGATTGATGTCGAGTTCGGCGATCTCGTCGAAATCGGCGATCATCTGCGAGAGCTTGACGAGCGTCGCGGCCACGGCGTCCGTATCGGCGGGGGGCCGGTCTCGATAGCCCTTCAGAAGGCGCGAAACGCGCGTGCGGCCGATCATGTCGTGGGCCAGCGGCAGGTTCAGCGGCGGCAGGCCGATGGCGCGGTCGGCGATCACCTCCACCGCCGTTCCGCCCCGGCCGAACAGGAGCACGGGGCCGAACACCGCGTCGGTGTCGACGCCGAGGATCAGCTCATGCGCGCGCGGGCGCTGGATCATGGCCTGCACCGTGAAGCCCTCGATACGCGCGTCGGCGCGGCGCTCGGCCACGAGTTTGAGCATATGCGCCGCCGCCTCGCGCACCATTTCGGGGCTGTCGAGTTCCAGCCGGACGCCGCCGACATCCGACTTGTGACTGATGTCCGGCGAAAGGATCTTCAGCGCCACGGGGTAGCCGATCGCCTCCGACACGCGCGCCGCCTCCTCCGGGCTGCGGGCGATCCGGGTCTGCGCCACGGGGATGCCGTAGGCGGCCAGCAGCGCCTTGGCCTCCGGCTCCGTCAAGACGGCGCGCCCCTCTTCTGCAGCACGGGCTAGAATGGCCCGCGCCGCCTCCCCGTCCGCCACGCCCGGCTGAATGGCCGGGGGCGTTTGCATCAGAAGCTCCTGGTTGCGGCGATAGTCCACGAGCTGCATGAAGGCGCGCACGGATTCGTCAGGCGTCTGGTAGGTCGGCATGCCCCGCGCGGCGAAGAGACGGCGCGATTCCCGCGCCGCGCGCTCCCCCAGCCAGCAGGTCAGCACCGCAGCGCCGCGCCGCTGCGCGGCGCTGGCCACCGTGGCGCGCGCGGCCTCCAGCCCGTCCGCCACGGCCTGCGGGCAGTGCATCACCAGCACGGCGTCCTGCGCGGGGTCTTCGAGAAGCGCGTCGAGCGAGCGGCCGTAGAGCGCCCCAGGCGCGTCGCCCAGAATGTCCACCGGATTGGCATGCGACCAGTCGCGCGGCAGCATCGCCTCCAGCCGCTCCATCGTCTCGGCCGACAGCGCCGCGAGCTGTCCGCCGGCTTCGCTGAGCGTGTCGGCCGCCAGCACGCCGGCCCCGCCGCCATTGGTGAGAATGGCGAGCCGGTTGCCCTTGGGTCGAATGCCGGAAGCGAGGGTGCCCACCGCCTCGAAGAGCTCGCGCAGCGAGCCGACGCGCAACATGCCGGCGCGGCGGAAGGCCGCGTCATAGACCGCGTCGCGCCCCGCCAGCGCCCCGGTATGCGAGGCGGCTGCCTTGGCGCCCGCGCCCGAGCGACCCGCCTTGATGACCACCACCGGCTTGGTGCGCGCCGCGATGCGCGCGGCGGTCATGAACTTTTGCGCGTTCGTGATGCTTTCGACGTAAAGGAGGATGGCGCGGGTCTTGGTGTCGAGCGCGAGA
This sequence comes from Aureimonas sp. AU40, assembly GCF_001463785.1. NCBI lineage: Bacteria > Pseudomonadati > Pseudomonadota > Alphaproteobacteria > Hyphomicrobiales > Aurantimonadaceae > Aureimonas > Aureimonas sp. AU40. The sequence goes on along the minus strand of NZ_BBWL01000010.1, from coordinate 2,676 downwards.
TAGTCGAGGAGATCGCCGATATCGACATCGCTCATGTCGCCGATGGAGACGACATGCGAGAAGCCGATCTCGCGCACGTCGGCCCAGTCGAGCACGGCCGTGGCGATGGCGCCGGACTGGCTGACGAAGGCGAGATCCCCTGCGCGCGGCGTGAGATGAGCAAAGCTCGCGTTGACGCCGATGCCGGGCGAGATGATGCCGATGCAGTTCGGCCCGACGATGCGCAGGAGATGCGGCCGCGCGGCCTCGAGGAGGGCCTGACGCAGGCCCTTGTCGGCAAAGCCGGTCGAGATCACCACCGCCGCGCGGCAGCCGCGCTCTCCAAGCTCCGAGATCAGGCCCGGCACGCTCAGTGCGGGCGTCGCGATTACGGCGAGATCGGGCACTTCGGGAAGCTCGGCGACGGAGCGGAAGTTCACCGAGGAGCGGATCGCCCGCTCGTGCGGGTTCACCGGCATCACCGGCCCGGCGAAGCCCGAGCCGAAGAGATTGCGCGCCAGAACCGCGCCGACCGAGCCTTCCCGGTTGCTCGCGCCGATCAGCGCGATGGCCTTGGGTTCGAACACGGCGTCGAGATTGCGGATGGTCATGCTCGTCCTCGTTCACGGCGCCTGCCTTTGGCCCCGACCCTCGTTTCAGCACGGGGCCAGGCGGCGGGCCTTGATCGCGATCAAGGTCCGCCCGCTCATTCAACGCGTGATGATGCCGAAGAAAAGCCCCCCGAAGAGGATGAAGGCGGCCAGCACCACCATGAGGCGCGTCATGCCCAGCGCTTCGCTGCCGCCAAAAAGCAGGCGCCAGATCCGCAGAAGCGGGTCGGATTGGCCGTTTTGACTATCCATTCTGTCGAATTTCCCATGAGGTGAAAGCGGTTTCGGGCGGTGTCAGGACGGCTTAGGCGCCGTGCCGGCTTTCAGCGCCGGCGGGCTTGTGGCTTCGATCGCGGTGAAGCGCTCCAGGATACGATAGGTGTGCTCGGCGCCTTTTGGCACCAACCAGGAATCGCCGGGCTCCAGCGGGATCGTCTCGCCGTTCACCAGCAGTTCGGCCCGGCCGGACAGGACATAGCCGACCGTCTCGTAGTCGTTGGTCCGGAGCGGCTTGTCCTCGTTCGGCTCCTCGTCCTTCCACATGCGCATCGACAAGCTCTCGCCCGCCGCCAGACGGATTTCGCCGTCGTCTCCCTGCGGCGCACTGTCGCCGGCTCGCGTCTTCAGTTGAGTCTTGCTCATCGCATCCGTCCCGATTGCTGTTTGCGATCAACGGCGCCCGCCGCGCGCCGTTCCGGCCGGTCTTGCGACTACCCGGTTGCAAACGAGCGGAAGGGCTAGCCGACACGCTTTCGTGAACTAGACTTTAGAACGGTTCGAGCGGGGTGGCTTGAAGGGGACGCGGCATGGCGGGACGGGAAGCGGGACTGCGCCGGGCGCGAGATCGAGCAGCCGTGCTGAGGGAAGTGCCGTGCCGGCGCGCCCGATAGCCCGCCCCGCAGCGCATGGCCCAGATCTTCTCTCCCGGCGCGACGACGATCGCCCGCCTCGCGCTGGTGGCGATCCCCGTCCTCCCGGTCGTGTCAATCCTCCTGGCCTACACGCTGATGAACTCCAACCACGTGACGGGCCAGTCGCTGACGCTGCACCAGAACCCACCTTTCAGCCATGAGCATCACGTGCGCGAACTCGGCATCGGCTGCGCCATGTGCCACTCGCAGGTGGAAAAGACCGCCTTTGCCGGCATGCCCAAGACCGAGGTCTGCATGAGTTGCCATTCGCAGATCTGGACAGGGGCCGAGATGCTGGCGCCGGTGCGCCGCAGCTTGGCGGAGAACAAGCCGTTGGTCTGGCAGCGCGTTCACAACCTGCCGGACTATGTCTATTTCGACCACAGCGTCCATGTCACCAATGGCGTCGGCTGCTCCTCCTGCCATGGCGACGTGCCGACCATGCCGCTGATGCGCCAGGCCGCGCCGCTGACCATGGGCTGGTGCCTCGACTGCCATAAGGCGCCCGAGCACCAGTTGCGGCCGCAGGATCGCATCTACGATTTCGAATGGACCCCGCCAGCCGACCAGGAGGCGCGCGGCCGCGCGCTGATCGCCGAGCATGGCATCGACGTGAAACATCTCACCGACTGCTCGGTATGCCACCGATGAGCGGCCCCTTCGATCTCGCCCCGCTCAATCGCCGCGACGCTTTGCGCCTTCTGGCCGGGGGCATGGCTGCGACGCTCGCCGGCTGCAAGCCCGCCGCACAGATCGTTCCGGCCGTCGCCGGCCCCGGCGGCTGGGCGGACGGATTGCCCGTCGGCGAGCCGCTGCGCTTCGCCACCGCCCTGCCCCTCGGCGGCTATGGGCGCGGCGTGCTCGCGACCTCCGTGGACGGTCGGCCGATCAAGATATCCGGCAACGAGCGGCATCCGGCGAGCCTGGGGGCCACCGACATTTTCAGCGAAGCCGACGTGCTCGGCCTCTACGACCCCGATCGCTCGCAGACCGCCTTGAAGCAAGGGCAGATCGCGCCTCTGGACGGGCTCTTGGCGGAGCTCGCGCCGCGCCTCGACGCGCTGCGAGCCAGTGGCGGCGCGGGTCTTGCGATCCTCACCGGCCGGATCACCTCGCCGACGCTCCTGCGCCAGATGGCGGCGCTGCAGGCGGGTTTTCCCGCCATGGCGCATTAC